>JBGPDC010000252.1:0-7146 GCA_041482115.1 Terriglobia bacterium
AACTGGACACCATCGTGCGCGAAGAGCCGTACCTGGACTACCGTTTCCCGTTCGAACAGCTCAACGGCGTCGATGTGGGTCTGATCAACACGCTCACCGTCGTCCACCCAGTGCTTACCGAGAAGGACGCCGCCAACTATCTCGCCCGGCTCGGGCGGGTGGGCACGCGGATGGACGAGGCCCTCGCAGAGGCGCGGCGCCTCGCGGCCAAGGGAATGCTGCCGCCGCGTTTCATTCTCCGCGCGGCGATCGCCCAGATGCAGGGCTTTATCGTCCCGCCGCCTGCCGAGAATCCATTTGTGACGGCCTTTGCCGAACGGATGAGCCGGGTGAAGTCTATTCCGGATGCGAAACGAGAGAGTTTCCGGGTGACGGCCGCGAAAATCGCCGCCGCGCAGGTGTACCCGGCGTGGCAGAGAGCTATTGCTCTGCTGGAACCGCTCGTGGATCGCGCGACCGATGACGCCGGTCTCTGGCGCTTCCCGGGAGGCGCGGAAGCTTACGCTTACAACCTGCGGTTCTTTACCACGACGAGCCTTTCCGCCGACGAGATCCATGAGATCGGTCTGCAACAGGTTGCCCGGATCGAGAAGGAAATGGACGGGCTTCTGCGCCGCCTCGGCCGCACGGAAGGCTCGGTGCAGGACCGCATCGCCCGGCTGCGAGAGGATCTTCGCTATCCCAACACCGAAGAGGGCCGAAAGCTCATCATGGCGGACGTGGAGGGGATACTGCGCGACGCGGAAAAGCGGTCGGCCACGCTCTTCGACCGGCGGCCAAAGGCTCCTGTGGTGGCGCAGCCCTATCCACGGTTCCGCGAGGCCAACGCCGTCGCCAGCTATAGGGTTCCGGCGCCGGACGGTTCACGGCCGGGAACTTTCCAGATTCCACTTCGGCTGGAGCGCATGACCAGGTTCGGGCTGCGCACGCTGGTCTATCACGAAACCGTGCCGGGCCATCATTTTCAGGTTGCGCTCCAACTCGAGAACGACGCTCTCCCGCGCTTCCGGAAGATTGGCGCTTTCGGCAGCACCGCGCTCGGCGAAGGCTGGGGCCTCTACGCGGAACGGCTGGCAGCCGAGTCGGGCTGGTATGAAGGGGACCTCGAAGGCCAACTCGGTCAACTGAGCTCCGAGTTGTTCCGTGCCCGCCGGCTGGTGGTGGACACGGGCCTTCACGCGAAGCACTGGACGCGGCAACAGGCGATCGACTATGGAATCGGGGCGCGTGAGGTGGAGCGGTACGTCGTCTTGCCCGGCCAGGCTTGCTCCTACATGATTGGGGAGCTGAAGATTATCGAACTGCGCGACAAAGCCCGGACGGCGCTGGGAGACCGGTTCTCGTTCCAGGAATTCCACAACACGGTACTGGGTACTGGGAACGTGCCGCTCGACGTGCTCGAACGCCAGGTGGATGCCTACATTCGCGCCAGGAGTGGGAAGTTGTAGACGCTGTCTGGGGAAAAGGTTGCAAATTTGCAACCTTTTCCGTGGAGCGCATGATCATCGAGCCTCTCGCCTCTCCAGCGGGAGCTGAACCGTGAAGGTACTCCCCCCGGCCGGCGTCGCTCGCCAGGCTGACCGACCCCTCGTGCGCCTCCGCCACCCACTTCCAGCGCCGGGCGCTAAGCCCCCAGCGTCTCGGTAATCACCTGCACGAGGCGCCCCGTGTGCAGTTCGACTTCCTCCGGCGTTTCGGCTTCCACCATCACGCGGATAAGCGGCTCGGTGCCGGAATAGCGCACTACGATGCGGCCGCGGCCAGCCAGGGCCTCCTGCCCGGCACGAATGGCGTCGCTCACTGGAACCACCCCGTCGAGAGGCTGGCGGGCGCGCACCCGGACATTCCGAATCACTTGCGGATAGACGGGCAGGTCCCGGGTCAGCTCGTCTAGAGTACGTCCGGTCGAGGCCCGGATTTCGAGGACCTTCAGGGCCGTGAGCAAGCCGTCGCCCGTGGTGGCATAGCGGCGGAAGATGATGTGGCCGGATTGCTCGCCTCCCAGCTCCGCATCGCGCCGCAACATTTCCTCCAGCACATATTTGTCGCCGACCGGGGTCCTGACCAGGGCCACGCCTTGGGCGGCCAAAGCCTTTTCGAGTCCGAGGTTGGCCATGGTGGTGGTTACCACGAGCGGCACGGCGAGATGCCGCGCCGCCAGCCACAGGATGGCGTCCCCGTTGACCTCCTGGCCCGAGGCCGAGACCAGCAGGGCGCGGTCGGCATCGCCGTCGAACGCCACACCCAGGTCGGCGCCCGTCTCGAGCACCGTGCGGCGCAGCAGGTCCAGGTGCAGCGACCCGCAGTCCAGGTTGATGTTTCTTCCGTTGGGCCGGTCGCCGATCAACTGCACTCGCAGGCCCAGGCGTTCAAAAAGCCGCGGCGCTATCTGGAAGGCCGCGCCGTTGGCGCAGTCCACCACCATCCGGAGATGGGGCGCCGCACCCTCCTGCCAGCAGGACGCCAGGTGGTCGAGGTAACAATCCGCGAAGGAATTCTCGGTCCGTAAAGGCGCCTCCTCGACTTTGCCTCCGCGGCGCCGGGCAATGCCCGCTTCCACCTGCTCCTCGAGCGCGTCGGGCATTTTGAAGCCGGAGTGGGCGAAGACCTTGATGCCGTTGTCCTGGTAGGGATTGTGGGACGCCGAGATCATCACCCCGGCGACAAAGGGCCCGGTCTGGGTCAGGTGGGCCAGCGCCGGCGTGGGAACGACTCCGGCCGACCGCACGGGAACCCCGGCGCGCGCCATTCCCCCGGCCAGCAGGCCCGCCAGCCGCGGCCCGCTTTCGCGCGTGTCCATCCCGAGCAGTACCTCGGGGTGCGGATCCAATTGCCCGACCAGCTCCCCCAGCGCCCACCCGCATGCAAACACCGTCGCATCATCGAGCGGCGGCTCGCCAGCCACGCCGCGGATGCCATCCGTTCCGAACAGATGTCTAGCCATCCAGCTCCATTATCGGCTGGATTCCGGTGGCCGTCTCATGGCGACTTGCACCCGCACGGTCTTGATGTTCTCAAAGCGCAAGTTGGCGTCTTCCAAGTAGGCGGTCGTCGCGAAATTGCCGCTACCAATCAGACTGCTGACATCAATGGGGTCGGTCATGACAAAATCGAGCAGCGCCACACGGCTGACCGGCCCCACCACTTTTAACGCCGGCGGATCGACCGTATACGCCCCGATCTCGTAACCCGGCTGGTGCACGCCGGTGAAACGCGGCAGCACCCGGATGTCCCGCGTCAGGCGCCGTTCAAACACCAGCCGCACCTGGGACGGCATCGCCCGCACCAGGCTCATCCCCCGCGGCAACAGGACGCGCGAGCTGTCGAGCGGAAAGGTCCGCCCGCCTGGCTGCTGGACCGGCAGCAGATCCAGCACTACCGCCACCTCTCCAGCCAGCGTGCGCACGCGGCTCTGGGGACCTTTCACCTGCACGTGGACGGTGGGCGGCTGGTCCCAAAGAATCTCCAGGTCCGGCGGTGCGTTGTGAAACTCAATCGGAACGTTTACGGTCGTTTCCATGGCCGGCTCCGCGACCGTCAGAGCCCACAGCACGGTCGCCGCGGCCAGCGCGAAGAGCTTCAGGCCCAGGTTATGCAGAATGTAGCGATGGAACCAGGTGGGTTTCAATGGCTCGCCTCGCGCGATTCGGTGGGCAGCAAGGCAGCGGCGCCGGATTCCGGGGACGCCGGCGCTGCCAGGCTGCGAGCGGCGTCCGGGGTCTGGAAATAGGAGCGGAGCTGTTTCGCGTCCACTCCAAACTCGATCGTGCCGGCGGAAGCCACCGAGATGCGCCCGGTCTCCTCGGAGACGACAAAGGCGATAGCGTCGCTCTCCTCGGTGACCCCCAGGGCCGCCCGGTGGCGGGTTCCCAGTTGGCTCGCGAGCGCCGGGTTGGTAGTCAGAGGCAGAAAGCAGGCGGCCGCCGCGATTTTGTCCTGCTGCACGATGACCGCTCCATCGTGCAGCGGCCCTCCAGGATGAAAGATCGCCATCAGCAGGTCATAGGAGAGCCGCGCGTCGAGCGCCACCCCGCTCTCAACGAAGGTGCGCAGCCCGGTTTCCTGTTCGACCACGATCAGAGCACCGATCTTCGCCTGCGCCAGGTGCGTCAGGGCCAGAACCACGTCGTCGTAAGGCTCCTCCTGGGAGATCGACGACCCCCGCAGTAACCGGCGGCGGCCGAGGCGGCCCAAAGTCCGGCGGATCTCCGACTGAAACAGGATGATAATGGCCAGAACCGAGTAGGGGACCAGGTGCGACAGGATGGAGTGCAGCGTTTCGAGCCCGCCCAGCAGCGAGCCATAATAAAGAGCCACCAGCAGGCCGAGGCCCACCAGAATGTGCGCCGCCCGCGTGCCCTTGACCACCAATGTAAGCTGGTAGATGAGATATGCTACCAGCAGGATGTCCAGGGCTGCCGTCACGTTGGGACGGGGCAGTTGCGACACGACGGACTGGAACAGGCTGAGAGGCATAGACAGAGACGGCGCGCCGGTATTATTTTAGCTATTATCTTACCAAGGATAGATTTAGCGCTGTTAGGCGGGGTTTCGAGGGGGGGCATGTCACCCGCTCTGCAAGTCTTACTTCTGCTGACAGGTGGGGGCTATTTGGCCGCCCAGGAGGCGACTGCGCCTTCTTCTCCTGTGCTCGTCTACACCCGCGAGCCACTGCGTATTCCCGTCGAATGCCGTGCCGCCGATTTCGAGGCGGCCAACGTTCAATGCTCGCCCGAAGAGCCCTGCCAGGTGTTCCTGGAGCTGACCGCCGTCGAGGCGGTGGGGTCCAAGGTATTCCTGGCCGGCAATCTGCACACGGGGGCGGCCACGCTGGCCTCCCTAGTGATATTCAGCGACGATGGTGGCGGACGCTGGCGCGAGCCGTTTCAGCGGTTTCCGGGCGCGAGCGCGGAAGCCGTGCAATTCCTGAACGAGCAGCAAGGCTGGATTGCCGTACAACCGCAGCAGCAATTCCCCACCGACCCCTTCCTGATGTCCACCGCCGACGGCGGCGTCCGCTGGCAGCACCGGCGGATATTCGCCGAGGAGGGGCGCGCCGGCCTGCTGCAGCAATTCCGGTTCGACAGCCCGCAGCACGGCCTCGTGCTGATCGACCGTTCGCAGAGCGGGCGGGGCGTGGACGGCTATGAGCTTTACGAAACCCTGACCGGTGCCGCGAGCTGGCAGCTGCGCGAAACGAGTTCCCGGCCGATCGAACCGAAATGGCCCGAGCGGCGGCCCTCGGAGTGGCGTCTCCGAGCCGATGCCAGAGCCAAGACCTACGAGCTGGAGCGCCGCATCGGGGCTACCTGGCGCCGAATGGCGAACTTTCGCACGGACCTGGTGCAGTGTAAGGAGTTGCAATCCCCGCTCCGGCCTGCGCTGCCCCCGCCCGACCCGGCCGAGGACCCGGATCCCGCAAATCCTCGAAACTGATCGGAAGGACGAGCCGTCCTTTCGATACAGGAAGTTCCGTGGGCGGAGGAGAGTAGATGAGTACCAAGGCACTGAAAGTGGTCGTGGTCGGCCTGTTGGTCATGGTGGGGGGCTTGCTGCTCACCGTCCACAAGCTGTCCCAACAGGTGCGGGGAAATCCGGAGGACGTAGCCGCCGCGACGGTCGCCCGGGCGCCCCTGCCTGCTGCGGAACAGGCTCCGGCTACGGACGTGCGGAAGCCCTCTCCCATCCAAACCCGGCGTCCGGTGACACGTCCACGCTCGACACAGGTCGCGCAAGACTCGGCGCCAGCGCCCTTCCCCCAGATCGATACGAAGCCGGCGCCCGCGGCGTCTGCTGCGGCTCTGCCGCCTCCCGAACCGGAGCCGGCGCCCGAACCGAGACCCGAACTGCCCAGGGCGCGGCCTGCGCCGCAGCATGTGACGATTCCAGCCGGGACTCTGGTCGTCATTCGCACCCAAAATACGTTATCCACCGACCGCAACTTCAACGGTGATACCTTCGCCGCCACGCTCGACCAGCCCCTGGTGGTCGACGGTTTCGTGATCGCCGAGCGGGGAGCCGAGGTGGAGGGCCACGTGGTGCGATCGGAGAAGGCGGGCCGCGTGGAGGGACTTTCCGACCTCTCGGTCGAATTGGTCCGGCTGCACACTTCCGATGGCCAGCGGCTTTCCATCGCCACCGAGCCGCATGAAGTGCGGGGTCAGAAGACGCACGGGTCCGACGCGAAGAAAGTCGGCATCGGCGCCGGACTCGGCGCGGTCATCGGGGCCATTGCCGGTGGGGGCAGAGGCGCTGCCATCGGCGCCGGGGCCGGTGGCGCGGCGGGCGGCGGCGCGGTGCTGGCTACGCGGGGCGAGCCGGCCGTGATCCCCAGCGAATCCCGCCTCACCTTCCACCTGCGGACCCCCGTCGAGGTTACGGAGCGCCGCTGATGTTTCGTCTGGATCAGATCGACCATGTTGCTCTAACCGTCCAAGACGTGGAGCGCTCGGTCGCCTGGTATCGGGACGTGCTCGGCCTCGAGCGCCGGCACCAGGCCGCCTGGGGCAGCCATCCCGCCGTGATGTACGCGGGCTCGACAGGCATCGCGTTGTTTCCAGCCGACGCGGCTCCGGCCCCCGATGCGCGCCGTACCGCCATCATGCGCCACCTCGCCTTCCGCGTGGATCGCATCAACTTCCAGCGCGCCCAGGTCGATCTCGCCAGCCGTCACGTTGCCTTTACTGCGGAGGACCACGGCATCTCGCACTCCATTTACTTTCAAGATCCGGACGGCTATGAAATTGAGATCACGACTTACGATCTGGACTAACCGTCTGGGGGCGGCGCTGCTGCTGGCGGCCGCGTGTCCGGCACAGGTTCCGGAAGACCTGCAGCGCCGGTTCGAAAAAGCAGACCGGGCGATCGTGCGATTGCCGCCCAGCGCGTTTCCCGAGCTGCCCGGCAACCTGGCGGCCGAGCTACAGCGCCGGAGCTGTTCGATTCCACAGGCGTTCCCGGAAAAGCGCCACAACGTGATCCGCGGCCAGTTTGCCAAGCCCGGCCAGACCGACTGGGCCGTCCTCTGCTCGGTCAACGGCGTATCGACGATCCTGGTGTTCTGGAACGCCTCCGAGAAGAACCCGGCCGAAATTGCCAGTATGGCCGACCGCAATCGTTTGCAAGGTGCGGGCGGTGACACGATCG
>JBGPDC010000253.1:0-6971 GCA_041482115.1 Terriglobia bacterium
ACTTCAATAGGGCCAAGGAACCAGCCGGCGGCGTCCGCCGCCGAGAAAATCTTCTCGGTGCGGGGAGGGGTGGGGCGACGCGGGCTGCCGGTGACGGCATCGACCGTCAACATCACGCCAACCTTGTCCGAATTGGTATAGGGCGAGGAGGGGCGTGTGAGCGCAGCCGGGGAAACGCATGGTCCACGATCGAGCGCGATTCTGACGCTTGATCGCCGGCTCGGCCGGATATTCCGTCAGCGCCTTGCTGCGATCCGTCGAGCCGTGGCTCGCCTGCACCAGCCGCGCGCCCTCCCCCGCGGCAATGACGATTTCCTTCCATCCGGCGCGCCCGGCGTAATTGTGGTCCTCGAACTCCAGCCTTCCCTGCCCCGGCGGCAGTTCCAGCCGCGCTGTGATGCGCCCCACCGCCAGGCCTCCGGCGCCCTCCGCGAGCGCAAGGTCCGCCGCCAGAAACTTCGGCTGGACCCGCACCCCTCCGGCGCGAAACTCTACATTTTTCACCCACTCCCGCGCCTGCTCTACAGCTCTTGCCTGCAGCGCTTCACGGGGACCCTTAGCGTCCAGTTTCCACTCCCGCAGCAGCTCGAAGGTGGGGATCTCGGCCAGGTCGAGCGCATAGGTCACGGCCACGCCACGCCCGGACACTTCCACACGGGTGTAGTGATTCACGCTGAAGTTGCCCATCGGGTGGGCCCCCAGCGCCGCGGCGAACGCCAGTACGGGTAGCAGTCTCCGTAGGGTCACAACACTTCCGAAAGGACACTCCTGGCCAGCCGGGCCTGCCGTGCATCGAAACGGGGGTTGAGCGCCAGCGCCCGCTGGAGGTAACGGGCCGCCGCAACCTTGTCCCCGGCGGCCCGCGCGATCATCCCGGCGTGATAGAAGAGCTTCGCGTCCTGGGTACCCAGACGCAGCGCCTCATGCATGGCCGCCTGGGCCTCGGCGAGTTTGCCGGCTTTGAGCGCCGTCCAGGCTACGGCGTCCGCCCCGTAAATATCCCGCCGCACCTTATACTCCCGCGCGGCGTTGGCGTAGGCTTCGAGAGGTTTCAGGTTGTGGTCCGCGCAGAAGAGCGCCTGCTGGCGGTTGTAAACAGCCCCCGTAACGGCGCTGAGTTTCCCGATGGCCCCGACCAGAGCGTACCGGCTCTCGGCGTCTCCGCCCCGTCCCGCGAGCGCATAAAGATCCCCCAACTCCGCGACAAAAGCCGGGTCCGGGACGATCGCGGTGGCGCGTTCCGAGAGCGCGATCGCCTCCGCAAGATCGCCGCGGGCGGCACGCACCCGGCCGAGCGAGGCCAGGGCGCGAAAGTAGCCGGGGGCGGTCGTCAGGGCGTCGCGGTAGTGCTGCTCGGCCGCCTGATAGTCTCCCGTCGCGAAGGCGGCTTCCCCCAACTGCCAGCGGTCCCAGGCGACTACTTCGCGCGGCGGATAGGGCAGCGCCAGCGCCTCCCGCAGGGCGGCCAAAAGGTGCTGGCGGGCCATGGCCATATCTCCACGCAGCGCCGCCAGCTTGCTCATGCGCTCTTCGATCGCGACCCGCGTCAGCCCGGGAATGCCGCCCGCGTAGCGCACCATCTTCCCGTAAGCCGTCCGGGCTTGCTCGTATTCCCCGAGCTCCAGATACGCATCGCCCAGGATCTGGTACGGATGGATCTTCTCGGGCTCGAGCTCCGCCAGCCGCAGGGCATAATCGCGGGCCGCGGCAAAATCGTGGGAGGTCAGCGCCACTTGAGCGAGCGCCGCGAGACCGCCGGAATTCTGCTCGGCGGGGAGCACCCCGAGCGAAGCGTGCGCCGCGCGCGAGGCGAGCCGCAGATACGTCAGGTCGCTCGATTCGCGCACGCGCTGGAGGTAATAAGCCGCCAGCTTATTGTGAGCGATGAAGTCTTCCGGGTCCCGCTGCACGCGGCGCTCGAGAAAACGAATGGACTGCTCGTTCACCTCCGCGTCGGAGGGCAGCAACACGGCCCGGGACAGCGCCGTCTCGCGTCCCGAGGACGCCGCGGAGCTGCCGCACGCTCCGAGACCCAGCGTCCCCAGCGCGATCGCAGCCGTGGCCAGGAGCCGGCGGCTAGTTTCTGGTGCTGTCATCGACGACTCCCGCCGCGCGCGGCTGCTGGGGAGGCGCGAAGAACGGGAAGGAATTGCCCAGCGGCACGTCGTTGCTGTTGACGTTGTCGCCGAGCGCGGTGCCGTTGGCAACCAGCGTCAGGATCGTGTCGATCGTGTCGTCGGCTGGCCGGCGGCCGTTCGGGAAGCCCGCTCCGGCATTATTGCCACCGCCCGGACCGGAGTTAGCCTTGGAGAGGTCCAGCCGCAAATAATCGCCATTGGCTACCGCGACATTGGCCAGGATCCCGATGTAGGTGCTGTTCGTCCCGAGCGCTTTCAGCGTCCCGATGATGTCGGCGGCGAATTTTCCGCTGGCGTCATCGACCGGAGTCGCGGCGTTGTAAGCGTTCTTGCGGCCGAACGGAACCAGAGCCGTGTTCACCGCGGGAATGCCCATGCGGTCCACCTGGACCAAATCGCTACCCTGGGAATCGTCGCTGCCCTTCCTCCGGAGCGTGGCGGCGCTCACGCCGATGATCTTGTTCTGCGGGTCCCCGCGCAGCATCCGGACTGGCACGCTCAAAGCAATCATGTGAATGTTGTATCCGGCGAAGCTGTCGCGGCCACGCTGCAGCGTCGTCGGGTCGGGCGAGCCGCTCAGCACCGAGGTGACGAAGCGGTTGAACCCCACGATGTCGAAGAAGAAGGGGTCGTCCGTCAACCCGGCGAAGAAGGTGACGTCGGTGCCTGGATCGTTGGTCACTACGAAAGGATTCGCCGTGGCTGCCAGCGTCTGAACCGTAGTCGGCGCTTTGAACCCCGAATTTTCCCCCAACCGGATGGTGGCGGTCTGCGGCTGGCTTCGCGAAGTCTGCGCCGAGAAAGTGATGTCGATGGTCTGGTCCGGCCGGGCATCCCCCGTGTTTTCGATATAGAACCGGTACACCACATCCGCGGCGAAAAAGCTCAGGTTCAGCAACTCCGACGGGACGACAAACCCTTCCACATCCATCGCCAGCACGACCCTGCTGTTATCGCTGGGATCGAGAAAGGCGAAGACGTCGGCCAGATCCGCTCCCGGGTCGCCGGCGACCGCGGTCGCTTCGGCATGGTCGGCAGCCTGGATGGGTAGGTTGGGCCGGAGGATGAAGAAACTTGCCAGGCCGAGGACAGAAACCAGTACGGCCAGCGTGATTCTCTTGCCAGTCAAAATTGACATGTTCGTTTCTCCTTTGGAATTGGAAGAGGATGAGCCTTCTACGCTAGTACGTGACAAAGGGGCAGTTCGGAGGTGAGTCGGCGTGCTCATTTTTGCCGCCCAGGGATAGGCCCCAGTATACGGTAAACCCAGGCCTCTGGAGCGTTAACTATTGTGTGATAGCGGACCTGGGCATGCACGGCCCCCACCGGTGGCTGCCCGCTCTCCCGCGAGCGTGCCGGCCTCCGCCGCGTGCGGCACGCTACAGCCCGGTAAGGGATTTCCTCGTGAGCCAAATAATCACCGCGGGGTGCGCATTGTGATCAAAAATAAAACGAGTTTCCCGGTTGACACTTCCCGTACCGCTGCCGGATAATCGGCACCAACCACTTGCTGGGGAGGGGTGATGATGCTTCTTACAGGTCGCGGTCTTAGCGGTTTGGCGCTTCTGCTCCTCTCGGTTTCGGTCGCCGCAGCGCAAATCGGGACTTCCACTCTCACCGGCCGGATCACCGATTCGTCGGGCGCCGTCGTGCCCGGCGTGGCGGTGACGGTCGTCAACACCGATACCAATTTCCAGTATGCGGCGACGACCAACCAGGACGGCCTGTTCCGGGTGCAATCGCTTCCCCCGGGACCCTACCGGCTGACCTTCGAGGCCGCCGGGTTCAAGCGCCTGGTGCGGGAGGGCATCAATTTGACCGCCAGCGATACCAGGCCCATCGACGCCACCCTGGAGGTCGGCGCGGTAACCGAGTCGGTCGAGGTGAAGGCCCAGGCCCAGTTGCTCGAAACCGAGACCAGCTCGAGCGGCGCGCTGGTGGTGGGCAACATGTATTACAAGCTGCCCGTTTACCAGCGATCCATCCAGTTCACGCTGACCATCACGCCGGGATTGAGCCTCGGCAACTACGGATCGGCGGCCAATGGTAGCACCACCCCCTTTAACGTGGCGGGCGCCCGTTCGACCCAGCTCGGCATCTTTGAGGACGGCGTCCTGGGCATGAACCCCAATGGCTCGAGCCAGTCCGTCCGGAGCGTCGAGAACTCCGTGGCGGAGGTGAAAGTTCTGACCAGCACGCTTCCCGCGGAGTATGGCCACACCGCCGGCGGCGTCATCAGCGTGGTGAAGAAAAGCGGGACAAACGAGTTCCACGGCATGGCCTCGGAATTCGGCCGCGTCCGCCGGATGCAGCACCGGCTTTTCTTCGACCGCTTCCGCACCTCCGACCCGCAGCCCGGAGCGCCCAACGGCGTGGGGACCTTCTTTATGTACCCCGACGCCAGCGCCGGCGGCCCCGTCTACATCCCGAAGGTCTATGACGGCCGCAACAAGACGTTCTTCTTCTTCGGCTGGCAGAAGCAGATCGAGAAGAAGTCGGCGATCGTAACCCAGCAGACGCCCAGCCTCGACATGCTGGGAGGCGATTTCAGCTTCAATGGCGTGGGCAACCAGATTTACGATCCGCTTTCCACCGCCCGGAACCCGGATGGGACGTGGACGCGCAACGTGTTTCAGAACCGGATCGTCCCGCTGAGCCGCATGGACCCGGTCTCGCGCAAGATCCTGCAGATCAATCCCTGGAATCCCCCCAACCTGCCGGGGTCCTTCAATTCCGCCGGGCCGGTCAGCAACTATGTGTACAGCGAGAATTCCAAGGCCTTCCAGGAAGAATACAGCATGCGGCTCGACCACCAGTTCAGCTCGGCGTTCAAGATCTACTCGAGCTACACCTACGACTACGCGCTGAACCGTGGGCGGCCCACCAATATCCACATCCGGGACTTCGACGGCACCAACGGCCCCGATCCCCCCTTCTCGAACCACAACATTTCAACCGGCGGCACCTGGGTGATCGGCCCCAGCGTGGTGAACGATGCCCGGGCCAGCCTGTTCCGGCAGGAGAACACGAAACCTATTCCCTCTTTCGGCAAGGATTGGGCCGCGACCCTGGGCATTCCCAACGTGAGTCCGGCGTTGATGCCCGCGTTCGGAGCGGCTCCTAACGGAACCAACGACCAGTTTGCGCCGATTTCGGCTTATGGACTGACGGTGAGCGGGCCGACGCACTTGATCGACGAAGCGATCTCGTTCCGCGACGACCTGACGAAAGTCCATGGACTGCATGCCTTCAAGATGGGCTATGAGCTGCTGCACAACCGGTCCAACTCGCAGGCGAGCGCCCACCCCAGCGGGGAATTCCTCTTCGACACCATGACGGCCGGGCTGCAGCCGAACGGCCAGCCGCTTCCGAATACCGGCAACACGTTCGCCGGTTTTCTGGTGGGGGCGGTCCGGCAGGCGACCTTTGATTCCGAGCTCACTACCTGGCTGCCGCGGTCGAACATCCACAGTTTCTACTTCCAGGATGACTGGAAGTTCAAACCGTCCCTCACTCTCAACCTCGGTATCCGTTACTCGACCGAGAGCCCGTTCAGCACTAAATACGGGCTGATGAGCAACTTCGACCCCAGCGGCACGGACCCGCTCACCGGTCTGAAAGGCGCGATCGCGCATCCGACCAGTCCTCTGAGCCGGCGCGATACCAACAACTTCCAGCCGCGCTTCGGCGTGGCCTGGCATCCGCTGCAGAAATGGGTCTTCCGCGGCGGGTTCACCGTCAATACGATCGACGTGCGGTTCCCGTTGTCGCGAGACCAGTTCGACGAGTATGGGGCGCAGGCCGTCCAGGCGCAACTGCCCGGCGACCCGCGGCCGATCTACAGCCTCAGCCAGGGGCCCCAGCCGATCCGGTTCAACATCGTCAACGGCACTACCTCGCCGTTCGTGGGAGCCAATTACAGCACCCGCAACGTGTCGTGGTGGGACCCGAATCTGAAGAATCCGTACGTGATGAACTGGCAGGCGGGACTGCAATACGAAGTCAAGTCCAACTATGTGCTGGACCTTTACTATCAGGGCTCGGCCGGAGTCGCCCTGATCGAGCGCTGGCAGGCGAACACCTTCCCGCTGAACTTCGGCGCGGATAATCCGACGCTGCGCAACGCCGCGTTTGCCGCGCCGCAGAATTACCGGCCCTATCCGCAATTTGGCGATATCCTGTTGCGGTCGAACACCGGCCACTCCACGTATCATGCCGCCACGGTCAAGCTGGAGCGGCGTTACCACAGCGGCCTGATGTTCAGCACCTTTTACACCTTCGCGAAATCCATCGACAGCCAGGACGGCGACAACACCGGCGCCGGCGTCGCGCCGCTGCAAAACCGGTCGCTCGAGAAGGCCCGGGCGGGCTTCGACCGGAACCATCGCTTCAACGCGACGGCGATCTACGCGCTGCCCGTCGGCAAGGGCAAGCGTTTCCTGAACCGCGGCGGCATCGCCAACCTGATTTTCGGCGGGATCGAGCTTTCGTGGATCCAGATGCTCGAGAGCGGACTCCCGCTGAGCTTCAGCTTCGCCAACAGCCCCTTCAACTACTTCCCCACGTTCGCCGGCGCCCGCCGCGCCGACGTGAACGGCAAGCCCGCCTTGCGGGATGGTTGGGGCGATTTTGGCGGCGACCGCTTCAACCAGGCGAATATCTATTCCGTGATCGACATGAGCTCCTTCAGTTATCCGGCGGCCTTTACGCCGGGCAATTCCGGCCGCGACATCGTGACCGGAACGCGGCTGCTGTATTCGCAGGGTTCGGCGCAGAAGAACATCCCGTTCAAGGAGCGGTGGAATTTCCAGATCCGGCTGGACTTCCAGAACG
>JBGPDC010000254.1:0-6931 GCA_041482115.1 Terriglobia bacterium
GACTTCGAGAGCCGCGCCCTGCGGCAGGTCGTCGAGAGAGACGCCACCCTCGATCTCCGATTGGACGATGTGTCGATTGACCTCGTCGCTGAGATTCGGGTGCGGGACGAACAGCCTGGGCCTTGTAACCTCCCCGGTCTCCATAGCTGTTTCCCATTCTACTATAAGTAGGGGTAGCAGCTACAACATGGCAATGTCGCGGGCCGGGCGGACCCCACCTAAGGAGCGGAACCCTACCTCCCGCCCCGGGGCCGACACGGCGCCCCGGCCGCGGGTGGCGCCGCTGGCAGTGGGCCTGCTGGCGCTGGCCGTCTTCTGGCCGGCGGTCCATAACCAGTTCGTCAACTGGGACGACGACAAGAATTTCCTTAACAATCCTTACTTTCGGGGGTTCGGCGGCGGGAACCTGCGCTGGATCTTCACCAACTTCCACCTGGGCCATTACCATCCGCTGACCTGGGTATCGCTCGCGCTCGACTACAGCTTCTGGGGCCTCGACCCCACGGGATATCACCTGACAAACGTGTTGCTGCACGCGGCGAACGCCGTGTTGTTTTACTTCGTGGCCCGGCGGCTGCTGGGGGGAGCGGCGGGGTGGGGTCCGGTTTTCGCGGCTTTGGTGTTTGCCGTTCACCCACTGCGGGTGGAGTCGGTGGCGTGGGCTAGCGAGAGGCGGGATGTCCTCTCGGGCTTGTTTTACCTGCTCGCCGTGCTGGCTTATTTGAGGGCCCAGCAGGAGGGGCCGAAGCGGCCATGGCTCGCGGCCTCGGTCGCGGCTTTCGGCGCCGCGCTGCTCTCGAAGGTGATCGTCGTGAGCCTGCCGGTGGTGTTGCTGGTGCTCGACGCGTATCCGCTGCGCCGGTGGGCCGAGTGGAAAACGGCGCTCGCCGAGAAGATTCCCTACCTGGCACTGGCGGGAGCGGCGGCGGTGGCGGCGCTCGCGCTGCAGCCGACGGGGGTCGCCGGATTTGCCGGGCACGTGGCCGTGTTGCCGGGGCTGCGGCTGGGGCTGTCGCTCTACGGACTGGCCTTCTACCTCTGGAAGACGGTGGCGCCTTTCGGACTCTATCCGCAGTACGTGATGGGCGCGCAGATCTCTCCGCTCGACTGGCGCATTGTGTTGAGCGCGGCAGTGGTGGTGGCGATCACCGTGGCGGCGGTGGCGCTGCGGCGGCGGTGGCCCGCGGGACTGGCGGTGTGGATCTGCTACGTGGCGGGACTCCTGCCGGTGCTGTCGATCGTGCGCGTCGATCCGCAGCAGTATGTCGCCGATCATCATACCTACCTCGCGACGCTGGGGCTGGCGCTGCTGGCGGGGGCGGGACTGGCGGCTTTGCCGGGCCGGGGGCGGGGGGCTGCGGTGCTGGTGGTCGCGGTGCTCGGCGTTCTCTCGTGGCGGCAGACCGGAGTGTGGCGGGACTCGGTCACCTTGTGGACCGTGGCGCTCGAGGGCTCGCCCGATTCCGCCGTGGCTCACAACGACCTGGGCGAGGCCCTGGCGGCCGAGAATCGCCTGGCGGAGGCCATTCCGCAGTTCGAGGCCGCCATACGGCTGCGTCCGAACCACGCGCAGGCGTACTACAACCTGGGCCGGGCGCTGCGCCTCGCCGGAAGGCTCGAGAGCTCCATCGCGCCCTTCGAGAAGGCCATCGAGATCGAACCCGCCTTCGCGGCCGCGCACAACGATCTCGCGAACGGTTACGCCGAACTCGGCCGCGCGCCGCAGGCGCTCGAACAGTACCAGCTCGCGCTCCGCTACGAACCCGAGGCGGCAGACACCCACTACAACCTGGGCCGCTGGTTCCAGAACCAGGGGCAGCTCGAGGCCGCCATAGAGCAGTACCGCCAGGCGGTAAAGCTGAAGCCGTCGCTCGCCGACGCGCAGAACAACTGGGGCCTGGCGCTCGATACGTTGGGGCGTCCGGCGGAGGCGATGGAGCGCTACCGGCAGGCCCTGGCGGTCGATCCGCGTAACGCCGACGCGCATAACAACCTGGGCGTGAGCCTGGCGTCCGCGGGACGGCGGGCCGAGGCGCGCGAAGAGTTCCAGGCCGCCCTGCGCGCGAACCCCCAACACCGCGACGCGGCGGCCAACCTGGCCCGCGTGAGCACTCCCTAGCTAGCCGAGTTGGAATTCCTTCCGCTCGATTTTCTTCTCGTCGAAGACGCCGAGTCCCAGGGCGCCGGCGATCTCGATGTGCTCGGGCTGGCAGTTGAGGTAGTGGCTGTCGGCGTCGGGCTTGGAAAAAGCCACCGGCGCCATGCCCATCCGCACGCGCTGTTCGTCGATCGCGAGCCAGCCGGTGCGGTCGAGCGCCACCGGATCGCTCGCCAGGTAGAGGGTGTGGTGCGGCCAGACGTACTTGCCCTGGCGGCCGCCGGGACCGCCGTGCCACAGGCCGAGGACGCCGTCCAGAATGTGCAGCACGACTTTCTCGCGGATCACCGGGGTGTTGGCCACGGCCGGGATGAACGACCCGCAGGTGTTGAGGGTCGGTGTCGAGTGGCTGCGGGCGACGTTGTTGACCATCCCGTAGGAGAGGTTCTTGAGCGCGAGCGTGACTCCCGCCGACTGGTGATGCTTCAGGACCGCCAGGTTCACCACTTTGTTCACCTGCTGGGTGAGGAACTTGGCCACATAGGAACGCCGCGCATGCGGGTCGCGCGGATCCTGCCCGGGTTGGGTGAGGGGCGTTTCCATATAGTGGTCCGGATCGTAGCCGTCCATGCCGAGCTGGACAGGGTCGTAGCGCTGGGCGGCGTGGGTCCAGCGGACGCCCTCCGGCAGCCATTTGTCGAAGCCGGCCTGCAGGAACTCTTCGCGATAGCGGTCGTAGGCGATGATGTCGCGAGCCTTCACGCCAGCCTGTTGCAAGCCGTCGAGGATCTCGTGGAACACCTCGGGGCTGGAGATAACGCCGGGCCGGCCGACGGGATTCAGCTTGATACCGACGACGTCGCCCGGCTCGAAAAATACCCGCCATGCGGAGGGCCAGTCGGGAGCGCCGGTCAGCTCGAGCATACCCTTGTGCAGCATGGCGCGGATCGGCTCGGCTTGAAACTTGCCGTCCCGATAGCTGCCGGTGTGCCGCGCCGAAACGACGCGGCCCGGGAAGGGGCCGGGCATAGTGAGCCGGCTGCTGGAAGCGCGGCTGGAGACCTGGGCCGAGGCGGCCGTGGCCAGCAGGCTTGAGATGAAGGCGCGGCGTCCGAGGGGTGGCATAGAAAACCCTCCTGAGGAGCTATTGTCGCGCAACCAGCGCGTTGGTGGAAGCGGCCAGCAACTCCGCAGCCTGCTGCCGGACACGGGCGACGGTGCGCTCCTTGACCTGTTCGTAGCCCCGGATGCCGTCGGGAAGGCGGGCGATATCGAGGGCGGTTGCGAAGTTTTCCTCGCGCAGGTCGTGCAGGACCGCTTCGAGGAGGCCTTCGTACCAGACGATGAGGCCGCGTTCGAGGCGGCGGAGAGCGGCATAACCGAAAGGATCGAGGGGCGTGCCTCGCAGTCCGCGCAGGCTGGCGAGGAGGCGCAGCACGGGGCGGAACCAGGGGCCGAGCTCGAGCTTCTTGCGAAGTCCGAGAGCGCGCAGCAGCGGGGGGTGCAGGTGGAAGGACATCCGGCGGGGCGCGGCGAACCTGCCGAGGGTCTGAGCCTCGAAGGAGGGCTGGCTCAGGAGGCGAGCGACCTCGTACTCGTCCTTGTAGGCCATGAGCTTGTAGAGGTGCCGGGCGGCGGCTTCGGCTAGCACGGTGCTGCCCGGGCGGATTTCCTGCTCGCGGCGGCGGACACGCTCGACCTGGTCCCGGTAGCGGACGGCGTAGCGGGCACTTTGGTAAGCGGTGAGGTCGCTCGCGCGGCGCTCGATGAGCTCGTCGAGAGTGGCCGGGGCCGCGGCCGCCGCCGGTCCTTGGACGAATTGCTCGATGGCCTCCGGGTCGTGCTGATATTTGCGTCCCCAGCGGAAGGCGGCTAAATTCTGCGCCACCTCGACGCCGTTCAGCTCGATGGCCCGCTCGATGGAGGCCGCGGCGAGCGGCACGTAACCGCCTTGGTAAGCGACCCCGAGCAGGAAAAGGTTGGCAGGCAGGTGACTCGCGAAGAGCGCTTCCGAGAGGCGCGAGGCGTCCACAAACAGGTTGGCGCGCGCGCGGGTGGCGCGGTTGACGGTATCGACGAGCGAGCCGCCGAAGTGGGCCTTGCCCTGGCGCACCGTTTCGCCGGTGGGGACCTCCGCCGAGTTCACGACAGCGATGGTACGCGCCGGGTCGCAGCGCTTGAGATTCTCGGTCGACGCGGCGCCCAGCAGGTCGCAGCCCAGCAGGAGGTGGGCGCTGCCATAGCTGGTCTTGTTGGCGAGCTCGACCGGGGCGGGGCCGAGGATGAGGCTCGAAACCACCGCACCACCCTTTTGCGCGAGACCGGTTTGGTCGAGGGTGGTGACGTAAAGACCTTCCAGCAGAGCGGCGGTGGCAAGCAGGGCGTTGAGGGTCACGACGCCGGTCCCACCGATGCCGGGCATCAGGATCTCGTAGCCGTCGGACACCGTGACCTTCACGGCCGGCTCGCGGACTTCTATTTCAGGCAAGGCCGGAAGAGTTCTCTTTTTGAGTCCCGTACCGGGCTCGACCAGGACCGATACGAACGAAGGGCAATCGCCGAGCAGGCAGGAGTAGTCGGCGTTACAGGAGGCCTGGTGGATGCGGGTCTTCGGCCCATATTCGGTATCGACCGGATGCAGCGACAGGCAGTTGGATTTCGACACGCAATCGCCGCAGCCTTCGCAGACTTCTTCGTTGATGAGCAGGAAGCGCTCGGGCTTGGGCAGCTTCCCGCGCGACCGCTGGCGGCGCTTCTCGGCGGCGCACTGCTGGTCGTAGATCAGGGCCGTCGCGCCGGAGGTCTTCACGAGTTCGTGCATCACGGCCTCGAGGTCGTCGCGGTGGCGGACTTCGGCGTTCGAGGCTAGCGCCCGGCCGTGGTAACGCTCCGGCGCGTCGGTGAGGACGACGATGCGCTTCAGGCCTTGGGCTTCAAGCTGGCGGGTGAGGTCGGGGATCGCGAGCGCGCCGGTGACGTCTTGTCCGCCGGTCATCGCCACCGCGCCGTTGTACAAGATCTTGAAGGTAATGTTCACTCCGGCGGCGACGCAGGCGTTCACGGCCAGGGTGGCGGAATGGAAGAACGTCCCGTCGCCGACGTTTTGGAACAGGTGCGGCGTCGCGGTGAAGGGAGAGATTCCGATCCAAGGCGCCCCTTCGCCACCCATCTGGGTGATGTAGGTGAAGCCGCGCTGGATGTGGTGGAGGCGGCCGGCGAGCCCGTGACATCCGATGCCGCCTCCGGCTTCCATACCTTCCGGCACGTACGTCGAGCGGTTGTGGGGGCAGCCGGAGCAGAAACTGGGGGCGCGCGGCATCACCAGGTATCTGGGGCGCGCGCCGATCGCGGTGACGCGTTCGAGCCGTTTTTCGATGCTCTCGATCGGTGCGCGAGCCAGCAGGCGGGGGCCCACGATGCGAGCGACCGGGTCGGGGTCGAGCTCGCCGTGCACGGGGAAGAGCCGCTCGCCCCGCTCGTCCTGCTTGCCATAGATCGCGGGCCGCTGGGGATGGTTGTAAAGCAGGTCGCGCAGTTGCATCTCGATGAAGCTGCGCTTCTCCTCGATGACCAGGACTTCCTCGAGGCCCTGGACGAATTCGTCGACGATTTGCGGCTCGAGGGGATAGGTCATTCCCAGCTTCAGAATGCGGACTCCGGCCTGCTCGAGCTCGGCCGGCCCCACCCCGAGATCCCGCAGCGCGGTCGCGAGGTCGTAGTAGCTCTTGCCGGCGGTGACGATCCCGAGCCGGTCGTGGGGGTGCGAGACGAGGAGGCGGTTCAAGCGGTTCACACGAGCGAAGGCGACGGCCGCGGCCAGGCGGCGGTAGTGGATTTCCTGCTCGAGATGGAGGGTCTGGGGCGTGATGAGCATGCCGTCCATGACCTTCTCGTAGGGCCGGCCCGCGAACTCGAGTTCGGGCTCGACGAAGACGTGGCGTTCCGGCGAGACCTCGACGGTGCCACCGCCGTCGCACACGTTGGTCACCATCTTGAGCGCGGCCCAGGCGCCCGAGAAGCGGGAGAGGGCCAGGCCCGCAAGACCCAGGTCCAGAATCTCCTGCGTGTTGCCCGGATACAGAACTGGAATCGCGAAATTGAAAAACGAAAGGTCGCTCTGATGCGGAATGGTCGAGCTCTTGGAAATGTGGTCGTCGCCGGCCAGGGCGAGCGCCCCGCAGTTCCGGCCGGTGCCGGCGAAGTTGGCATGGCGGAAGACATCGCCGGAGCGGTCGACGCCGGGCCCTTTGCCGTACCAGATGCCCAGCACGCCGTCGAACCGCGGGTTCGGAAACAACTGGTGGATCTGGCTGCCCATGACCGCGGTGGCGGCCGTCTCTTCGTTGAGGCCGGGGATGAAACGGACGTCGTGCTCGTCGAGGAGCCGGTGGGCGCGTCCCAGGGCGAGGTCGTAGCCGCCGAGCGGCGAGCCTTCGTAGCCCGAAATGAAAGCTGCGGTTCGCAGCCCGGCACGGCGGTCGCGGCGGACCTGGTCGAGCGGCAGGCGCACCAAAGCCTGGATACCGTTCAGGTAGACGGTGCCTGCCTCCAGCGTGTACTTGTCGTCGAGGGAGTAAGAGACCCGCATGGGCCGCCGGCGCCACTCATTATAGAATGACGGTCATGAGATCCGTTCAATTAGTCGGACCTCGCACCCTGGAGTTGCGCGAGATGGAACAGCCTCGCGACCCGGGCGCGGGCGAAGTAACGGTGCGGATGCGCGCAGTGGGGATCTGCGGCTCCGATATGCACTACTACCTGGAGGGTGGCTGTGCGGGCTACGAGGCGCTGTATCCGAGCGTCCTCGGACACGAACCGGCAGGCGAGGTAATC
>JBGPDC010000255.1:0-6872 GCA_041482115.1 Terriglobia bacterium
CGATATGGATTTCAAGGTCGCGGGCACGAAGAAAGGCATCACCGCGCTCCAGATGGACATCAAGACGCCGAACGTTTCCTCGGCGATCCTCGAGAAGGCCCTGGCGCAGGCCAAGGTGGCGCGGCTGTTTATTCTGGACAAAATGCTCCAGACCATCGCGGAGCCGCGCGTGGACGTCTCGCCCTTTGCTCCCCGCATCTACACGATGACGATCGACACCAAGAAGATCCGCGACGTCATCGGGCCAGGCGGCAAGGTGATTCGCGGCATCATCGAGCAGACGGGGGTGAAGATCGACGTCAGCGACGACGGTACGATTCACATCGCGTCCGCCGATGAAGCCTCGGCCAAGAAGGCCATGCAGATCATTGGCGACATCACGGCCGTGGCCGAGGTGGGCAAGACCTACCTGGGCAAGGTCGTGAGGCTGGTCGATTTCGGCGCCTTCGTCGAGATCTTCCCGGGCACCGACGGGTTGCTGCACATCAGCGAGGTAGCGGAGCACCGCATCCGCGACGTGCGGGACGAGCTGAAGGAAGGCGACCAGATCCTGGTGAAGGTGCTGGGCCTCGAAGGCAACAAGATCAAGCTCAGCCGCAAGGCCGTCCTCCGCGACCAGCGCGACAAGCGCAAGCCGCAGGAGGAGCCAGCCCCCGCGGAATAGGAGCGAGGGGTTTACACCGTGCCTGGCGGCGGGAACTCCGCCGCCAGGATGCCAGCGATTGCCTGCCGCATGACCGGGACTTCCTCAAGCGCGGCAGTCCAAACGAGCCGCCAGTCCACATTGAAGTAGGCGTGGACGGCGACATCGCGCATGCCACGCATGGCACGCCACCGCACGGCCGGGTAGCGGGTCCGGAGGTGGTCGGGGAGATGGCCAGCCGCTTCGCCAATAACAATGAGCCTTTGCAGGACGGCGCCTTGCACGATCTCATTTTGTAGAAAATCTTCCTCGGTGAGCGGAGCCACCACCCGGAGTATGAAGTCCGCGGCTTCAAGAATGTCGCGGAGCCGCAGCTCCTCACGCCGCATATAAGATGTGATCCTGGGCCTGAGCCAGGACCTCGTTGCGGATGAGCGGCTTTAGACCGTTCTTGGGGACCAAGTCCACTTTACGCTCGACCAGGGCTGACAATTCTGCCTGCAAGTCGAGGAACGCGAACAGGCCGATCTTAGCGTCAGGCTCGAAACTGACCAGCAGGTCGATGTCACTTTGGGGACCGAAGTTCGGGCCGAGTGCGGAGCCAAACACCGCCAGCTCGCGAACATGGTACTGGCGGCACAGGGCGGCGATTTGGTCGCGATAAGGCTCGGGGTCCCAGACGTACATGCCCTTAGTGTAGCCGAGCTTTTGCCGTTTCTATCTTAATACTCGAACTGCACCATAAGCTGGATCTGCCGGGCGTTCAGGGTCTCGACGGGGGTGTTGTAGGAAGAGAGGCGTGCTCCGCCGGCAGCATAGAAGGGACTCACCCGCAACGGGTTCGAGTGGTTGGTCAGGTTGAAAAATTCCAGGCCGTATTGCCAGACCGCGCGGTGTTCTTTGATCCAGTGGCTCTTCATCAGGCGCAGATCGAGTGAACCCGAGCCGGGGGATAAGTAAGGATTGCGAGGCAGGCCGAAGGGACGCGCCGAAATCGGGTAGGCGCCGGTGCGGAAGGTGTCGGTCGAATCGAGCGCGTTGAGAGGGCGGCCGGAGCCGAGTGTCAGGATGGGCGCGACCGAGAGGTTTTCGAGGCCCTCGCGCAGCCATCCTGGAGCGCTATGCCAGTCCTCGACCGGCAGGTCGAACAGGGCGCTCGCGGCCAGGCGCTGAGCCTGGTGCTGGCGCGAGCGGGCCCAATCCTGGCGCAGGTTGAGGGGGTCGAGCGGCTGCTCGTCGTAATCGGAGGCGTCGTCGTGCGTGCGTCCCGCGCCGTAGGCCACCAGGAACGTCAACTCCTTGCTCATCCGCCGGTTTACTGAGAGCGAGACCCCTTGGTAGGAAGACTTCGAGTTCTGCTCCAACTGGTAGACCCCCGGCGCGACGCTCCGCGTGCGCGGCAGGTGGAAGCCCCGCACGGAGGCGAATTCGGCGGTGAAGGTCGTGTCTTTGCCCAGGCTGCGTTGCACGCCGGCGTTGATCTTGCGGCTGTAAGTGGTGGGAAAGTCCGTCGCGGGGCGGTAGACCGCGAGCGGCGCGCCAGCGAGCGGTGCGAGGAGGCTGCCACCCTGCCCCGCGGCGAAGGCCCGCCGCGCGAAATCCCCCGTGAGGTATTGCTCGAAACCGTGGACTCCATCTTTTTGCACGGCGTCGTTAAGGAACGCCAGCGGGTAGCGGTCGTAGAAGAGGCCGAACCCGGCGCGAAAAACGTATGGTCCCTTGCCGCCGGGTTGCCAGGCGATACCGACGCGTGGCGAGACGTTGCCGGTGGTGTCTGAGAACGGGGCGGGCAGGCGCTGCGGGTCGTAGCGCAGGCCGGCTTCGAGGGTGAGGCCCCGCGCGGCCTGCCAGCGGTCTTGCAGCCAGGTTCCGACGGGCGTGGTGTCCAGGTGGGTGCGCGGATCTCCAAAGGCCTGGATGAACACGTCGGGGGAGCCTCGCAGGAAATCGTTCAGGGTAGGGAAGAGGAAGATGCCGCCGAAACGGTTGGCCAGGCGCGCCTCCAGGCGAGCGGTATGCAGGCTGGCGCCGAGGCTCACCTGGTGCCGGCCGCGGGTCAGGGTCAAGCCTTCCACCACCTGGTAATGATCTTCCGTGCGCGACCCGTCGAGCAGGTAGGACTGGCCCAGGGTCAGCACGCCTGGGATCTCAAGCATCGCGCCGCGCGAAGAGGGTGTGAGGTCCACGCGGCGCTGCGCCGCCTGCACGCGCAGGTCGTTGACCACGTCCGGCCGCGGGACGCTCACCAGGCCGGCCACGAAGGAATGATCCGCGGTGATGCTGCTGCCGCGCGCCGAGCGGTCGATGAAGTTGTCGAGCGCCTCTACGTCGCCGTCGAGTCGGCCGCGGGAGTAGGCGTAGCGGGCGGAAAGCGCCTGGGTCGAGCGGAACAGGTGGTTCAGCTTGAAGGAGAACTCGGTCTGCGCTTCCTTCGCCGCAAACAGGCCGCGGTAAGGGTCGTGCGTGGCCGCCCGGGCGAAGTCGGGCCGTAGGAGGGCCTGGCGAATCGCCTGCTGCGCGTCTTCCGGAGTCTCGGACCACTCCTCGCTCTGTTCCCATTCCTGTTCGATAGCGGTGGAGAAGAAAGTCCGGTCGCGGCGGATGGGACCGTTGAGCGAAGTACCGGGCTGGTAGCGGCGGAAGCGCGGGCGGCCCGCCGACTCAGCCTCGGGATTGCGGGCATTCGGAAGCTCGTTCTGGCCGAAGAAGGTGGCGTCGCCGTGCCAGAGGTTCGCGCCGGACCGGGTGACCACGTTGACCGCTCCGCCGGCCGCGCCGCCGAACTCCGCCCCCAGAATGGCGCCCGACACCAGGAATTCCTGCACCATCTCGAGGCCGATGGCGACGCGGTTGCCGCCCGTGGTTTCGTCGCGATTGTCGACGCCGTCGATGGAGAGGCTGTTGTTGCGTCCGCGCATGCCGCCGAAGCTGAAGCCGCTGTCGGGCGTGGCGCTGCGCGACCCGGCCGCCGCGCGCTGGGAGTTCGAGCCGGGAGACCCGGCCACCCCGGGCGCCACCAGCACAAAGTTCAGGTAGTTGCGGTTTTGCGCCGGCGTCTCCTCGATCCGCTCGCCGCCGAGCGTGGCGCTCGAACTGGTGCCTGTGGTGTCGAGGGCCTCGGCTTGCTCTCTCACGTTCACCTGCTCGACGACGTCGGCCGGCTTCATCTCCAGGCGCTCGACGACCGTCTGGCCGACCGACACCTGCACGGGAGAGACGACGACGGTCCCGAAACCCTCTTTTTCGGCACGCAGCTCGTATTGCCCGATGGCGAGCCCGGGGAGCCGGAACTGCCCTTTGTCGTCGGTTACGGCGGAGCGGGCGCCGCTCGTGGCCTTCTCCGCTGCCGTCACCCGCACGCCGGCCATCGCCGCGCCGCTCGAGTCCACGACAGCTCCCTGGATGGCGCCGGTCGTGGAGGCAGCCTGAGGCAGCGCCGCCGGAGCAAGGGCAAACAATAGAAGGAGGCACCTCATACTTGCAAGCCGCCGATCAGGTCGCGAGCCGATGCGATCTGCTCCCGCAGCAGGAACTGCTCAAACTCGACGGCGATGCGCAAGGGAGCCTCGGGGTCCCAGAAAGTTGCGGTGCCGACCTCGACAGCGGTGGCGCCCGCGAGCAGAAACTCGACGACGTCTTCTCCCGTCGAGATGCCGCCGAGCCCGATCACGGGAATCTTGACGGCCTTGGCCACCTCATGAACCATGCGCAGGGCGATCGGCTTGATCGCTGGTCCGGAAAGGCCTCCGACGCCGGCGCCGAGGCGAGGACGCCGGCTGCGGGCGTCGATCGCCATTCCGAGCAAGGTGTTGATGAGAGAAATAGCGTCGGCTCCGGCCTGCTCCGTGGCCCGCGCTAGCGCAGCGATGTCGGTGACGTTGGGCGAGAGCTTGACGATGAGCGGACGGCGCTGGGCAGCGGACTTCGCCGCACTTACGACCTCGGCCAGCAGTCCGCAGTCGGAGCCGAACTGCATCCCGCCGCGCTTGGTGTTGGGACAGGAGACATTCAACTCGTAACCCGCCAGTCCCGGGGCGTCCTCGAGCACCCGGATCACCTCCACGTAGTCCTCCACCTGGTGGCCAAAGACATTGGCGAAGACGGCAGTCTTCAGGCGCGCGAGCTGGGGCAATTTTTCGGCAACGAAAGCCCGCACGCCAAGGTTCTGGAGACCGACCGAGTTGAGCATTCCAGAGGCCGTCTCGACCAGGCGCGGCTCAGGGTTGCCGGCCAGCGGCTCGCGCGAGAGTCCCTTGACCACGAAACCGCCGAGGCGGTCGAGATCCACGACGCTTGCGAACTCGACCCCGTAGCCGAAGGTACCGCTGGCGGCCAGCACCGGGTTCTTCAGGGTCAGGCCGCAGAACGCGACGGAAGCGTCCACGCCCGCCCTACCTCTCCTTGAGGGCCTCGACCAGGACACGGCCAGTCGAGGCGGCGGGTGGGGCGATATCGAGCGCCGCCGCCAGCGTGGCCGCCAGGTCGATGGGCTGGACGGGCCGGTCGAAAGTCTGGGCCCGGAAAGCCGCGCCATAAAGCAGGAGCGGCACTCGGGTGTCGTAGCCGTAGTAGGAGCCGGTCGAGACGCCGCGCCCTTCGCCGTAGCGCTCGCCGTAGTTGGGCTGGTAGGCCAGCACCACGTCACCCGAGCGGCCAGGGAAGAGGCTGCGCGCAAACAGCGCCGCGGCTTCCGGCGTCAGGACGCCTGGCCCTGCGGGCACGGCGCGGTAGGCGGCCACTCCCGCGACGTTGAGCGCCGCCTCGCCGGCCGCCCGCGCGAGGTCGGGGAACCGCTCTGGGGGTACGCTCTCGGGCCGCAGGTAAAGGGAAGGAAAAATGTACTTCTCGACATAGCTACCCCGGCCAAAGAGCGCCGCCAGACGGGTGTTCACCGCCTGAACGATTTGCTCGCCGGCCACCCGTCCCGCCGGGAGTCCCTCCACTTTCAGGGTCTCGGTCAGGCTGGGCAGTCCTTGCGTGGCGGTGAAGACGATCCAGGTCTGTTCGGGACCGAGACGGGCATCGAGCCAGATGAAGAACTCCTCGAGCTTGCGGTCGAGCCGCAGGACCATGTCGCGGACCAGCGGCGAATCCGCGCCCGTCTCGAGGCCGAGCAGGTAGAGCGACGAAAGGCTCAACACCAGCAGGTCGGGCGCGCGCTCGTTACCGAGGCCCTCGCTCTCGACGGTCTCGCGGGCGAAGTCGAACTGGTCTTCGAGGGCGAGCGGGGAGGCGAGATAGGTGGCGAGGAAATCGCGGACCCCGTCGGCGCCCTGGCCGTCGAGCACGCGCAGCGGCGGGGCGCTCTCGGGGCCGTCGAGGGCTTTCCAGGGACGCCCGCGATAGCGCAGCGCCTGGTGCCCCTGTTGAAAGGCCGCCGCCCAACTGGGCAGCGTATCGCGATAGTAAGAGGACGTGACGAAGCGGGCGGCGTCGTCCATCCAGTAGCAGCCCGCCGGGCGGAAGCCGCCGAGCATCACGGCGGTCTGGTCGCGCAGCGAGATGGAGACCGTGCGTCCACCCCGGCCGCCGCTCGCCAGGCGCAATTCGTCGGCCAGAGTGGGGACCGCCAGGTGATGCGGAGAGGCTCCGGGAACGCGCGTCCCCAGGGGAGAGCCGGCCAGCGTAGTATTGAGGTCCTCGGCGGCGCGCACCACGCGGCGGGTTTTACGGTCGTACCAATACTCTCCTACGATGCCGTGGCGCTCGGGGTAGGCGCCCGTCGCGAGGACGGCCGCTCCGGAAGCCGGAAACGTCGCCAGGTGTTCGTAGCGGCACTCCCGGAACACAGCGCCGCCCTTCAGCAGGCGGTTGAAGCCGCCCGGCCCAAATGCCGGCCGCAAGCGCTCCAGATATTCGGGGCGAAATTGCTCGGCGACGATAAGAACAATCAGCTTCGGGCGGGGAGCCGCGAAGAGCGGCAACGCCAGAGCCGCCAGAAGCCAGAGGACCGCCCGTTTCACGATGTTAGAGTGTAGTGTAACAGAATGGCCGGCGAGTTCGATCTGGCTATCATCGGCGGGGGTATCAACGGGGCGGCGCTGGCGGAACTCGCAGTCCACAACGGCTACGATACCGTACTGCTCGAGCGGCGTGATTTCGGCGCGGGCGTGACGAGCCGCTCGACGCGGCTGATCCACGGCGGCCTGCGGTATCTCGAGCACGGGCACGTGGGGCTGGTACGTGAATCCCTGCGCGAGCGTGAGTCGCTGCTGGCGGATTATCCCGA
>JBGPDC010000256.1:0-6855 GCA_041482115.1 Terriglobia bacterium
AGATCTCCGGATCGAGGTTCGAAAAAAAGGCGGCGTGCAGGGCCTCGACCGCCGGCTGGAGGTCGCGCTCCTGGACGACGAAGCTCACGTTGCGCAGCGAGGCGCCTTGGGAGATCATGCGCACGTTGATGCGCTCGAGAGCTTTGAAGATCCGGCCCGCCACCCCCGGAGTATACCGAATGTTATCGCCGACGACGCAGATGATGGCCTGTCCCTCTTCGTGGCTGACCTCGGCGAAGGCGCTCACCTCGCGCGCGATCTCGGGCAGGCGCCGCGTGGAGTCGATGGTGAGCGAGACACTGACCTCGGAGGTCGTCACCATGTCGACCGGAGTCTCGTAGCGGTCGAAGATTTCGAAGATCTTGTGCAGGAAGCCGTGGGCCATGAGCATGCGGGTGGAGGAGATGTCCACGACCGTGATGTGCTTCTTGCAGGCGATGGATTTCGCAAGGTTTTGGCAGGGCGGGGCTTGCGAGATGATCGCGGTGCCGGCGCTCTCGGGCCGGCGGGAATTGAGGATGCGGACTGGGATGTCCTTGTCGATGGCCGGGAGCAGGGTACTGGGGTGCAAGACCTTGGCGCCGAAGTAGGCGAGCTCGGCGGCTTCATCGAACGAGATCACTTTGACGCGGCGTCCGCCGGGCAGGATGGTGGGGTCGGCGGTGAGCATGCCGTCCACGTCGGTCCAGATCTGGATTTCTTCGGCTCCGATGCCGGCGCCGAGGAGGGAGGCGGAGAAGTCCGAGCCGCCGCGTCCGAGCGTGGTGGTGACGCCCTGCTCGGTGGCGGCGATGAAGCCACCCATCACCACGACCTGGCCCGCCTCAGACAACGGCGGGATCGCGGCCGCGAGGCGCTCGTAGGTGAGGGCGTAGTTGGGGTGCGCCTGGGTGAAACGGTCGTCGGTGACCAGGTAGCAGCGGGAATCGAGATGGACCGCGTCCATGCCGAAGTGGCGCAGGGCGCGGGAGACGATGTAGCTCGAGAGGCGCTCGCCATAACTGGAGATCGCGTCGATGGAGCGCGGGGTGGCTTCGCCGAGCACGCCGAGGCCCTTCACGAGCTCGGTCAGCTCCTGGAAGTGGTCATCGAGAAACACGTCGAGCTCGGTGCGATCTTCGAGCGGCACGACCTGGCGCGCGTGATGCGAGTGGAAGTCGCGCAGCTCGTGGATCTGCTGGAGGGCGGACTTGCGGTCGCCTTCGATGGACGTCCGGGCGATGGCGAGGAGCTGGTTGGTGGTCTTGCCCATGGCCGAGACCACCACCACGGGCCGCCGGTCGAGCCGCGCCTTGACAATGCCGGCCAGGCGTTCAATGGCGGAGGCACTCTCGACCGAGGTGCCCCCGAACTTCATGACGATCATAAGGACCGCTCCCTGACGGTCGCGGCTCGGCGAGGGGAGCGGATGGACATGGTAACGAATTGCCCGCAACAGGCCACTAGTCGAGGAGTCCTTCCGAGTGCATCAGCTCGGCGTTGAGGACGGCGGCGCCGGCGGCGCCACGAATGGTGTTGTGGGCGAGCGCAATGAACTTGTAGTCGAGTACGGGGCAGGCGCGGAGGCGGCCGACGCTACACGCCATGCCGTGGTCGCGCTCGGCGTCCTTGCGGGGCTGCGGGCGGTTCTGTTCCCGCATCAGAATTACCGGGCGGGGCGGCGCGCTGGGCAGTCCACGCTGCTGCGGGACGCTGGTGTAATTGTCGAAGGCATAGTGCAGGTCGGCGAGTTGGGGCTTTGCGGAAAGCTCGACCGAGATCGTGACGGTGTGGCCATCCACCACGGGGACGCGGTTGCAGTGGGCGCTCACCACCGCGGCGAGCGGGCGGATTTGTCCTGCCACGAAGTCGCCCAGGATCTTCTGGGTCTCACACTCCATTTTCTCTTCTTCACCGCCGATGAAAGGGACGACGTTGCCCACGATGTCCATGGAGGGCACGCCCGGATAACCGGCGCCCGAGATGGCCTGGAGTGTCGTGGCGATGACCTTGGTGATGAGGAAGGGCTTGAGGGGAGCGAGGCCCATCGTGAGCGCGATGGTCGAGCAGTTCGGATTGGTGACGATCATGCCCTTCCAGCCGCGATTGCGCTGCTGCTGCGGCACAAGCTGCAGGTGGTCATAATTGATCTCGGGCACCAGCAGCGGCACGTCGGGGTCCATGCGGTGGTTGCGGGAATTCGACACGATCACGTGGCCGGCCTGCGCAAAGGCTTGCTCGATCTCGCCCGCGACGGAGGCATCCATGGCGGAGAAGAGCAGGCGCGGGGCGTGGCCGGGTTGGCAGTCCTCGACCGTGAGGCTGCCGATCTTGCCGGGGATGCCGCCGGCCAGGTGCCAGGACGCCACGTCCTCGTAGCGCTTGCCGGCCGAGCGCTCGCTCGCGCCGAGCCACGTGACGTCGAACCACGGGTGGCCGTCCAAAAACTTGAGGAAGTGCTGGCCCACCATGCCGGTGGCGCCGAGCACGCCGACTTCGATCTTGCGTTCGAGGGTCATCGCTTTTTTAGTTCCTTTACCAGATGCTGATACAGGGTGGCCGCCTCCTCGAGCTGGCGTTTCGGCACGTGCTCCCGCTCCGTGTGGGCGACGTGAATGGTCCCCGGGCCGAGGAGGAAGGGCTGGCCCCAGTTCGTTAATTCGGGAATATCGGTGGTGAACTTCACGACCGTGGTGGGGATGCCCGGTACGGCGCCCAAGTGGACGGGCGGCACCTCGATCACCAGGTGCATGGAGACCTGGTCGCCCAGGGCGGCCTTCACGCGCTGTTGCAGGTCGCCATCCTGGTTTACGAGGCGGATCATGACTTCGGCGCTGGCGTGGTCGGGAATTACGTTGGGGGCACGTCCGCCCTGGATGGTGCCGATGTTGCAGGTGCCCTCGCCGAGCAGGGGATCGACGGGCCACGGAAAGTCGCGCAGGCGGGAGAGCGCGTCGATCAGCTTGTCGATGGCGGATTCGCCCAGCTCGGGATAAGCGGAGTGGGCCATACGTCCCTGGGCCTCGACTTCGAGACGGAGCGCGCCCTTCGAGCCGACGGCGAGCTGGTTCTCGGTGGGCTCGCCATTGATGAGGAAGCGCGTGCCGCGGGGCTGGGCGTTGGCGCAGCGGGCGCCGGCGCTGTTGCGCTCCTCACCGACGACGAAGAGCAGTCCGAGATCGCGGACGCCGGCGGCGAGCAGGGCTTCGGCGGCGGTGATCATCGAGGCGATGATGCCCTTGGCGTCGCAGGAGCCGCGGCCCCAGATAAACTCGTCGTCCTCGCGCGAGGGAATGAAGGGCGGTACGGTGTCGAAGTGCGACGAGAGCACGATGTCGGGCCGTCCCCAGGAGGCGAAGACGTTGAAGCGGCCGTCTTCGACCTCCATGCGCTCGAGGCTTCCCCCGTGACGCTCGGCGAGCGGGCGCAGGTAGTCGTACAGGTATTCGCCGGCGGCTTTCTCGTTGCCGGTGATGGATTCGATATCCACGAGGCGGCGCGTGAGCTCAAACAGGTGCATAAAATTTGGGAACGCAGAAAGGGAGGGAGGCGCCTGATAGCGCTCCACCGACTTTCTGAGTTCGGTGACAGTGGAGGGGTGTTAGCCCCGTCCCCCAACCGCTCGCGCCTTGGGAGGCAGCGCCGGTTTCGGCGGCCGGTGGTGCTTGCCCCTTTCGCGGCGGGTCCGGTCCCAACCGGAACTGCTCCCGCGGCTACTGGTGGCGGCCGCGCCTCTATCAGTAAAGGCTTAGGATAGCACGGGGGCAACAAAGAATTCGCGCGTTGAGATGGAGATAACGAAGTGAGCAGATTGACGGCCCGGCCTCTATGTGTCACAGTGTGCACATGAGGAAAGCAACGGTCCGGGACTTACACATGCGCACGGGCGCCATCGTAGATGAAGCAGCCGAGGGCCAAGTCATTACGATTGTGAAGCGCGGGGTACCGGTGGCGGAATTGCGTCCCCTGGAGGCAAAACCGCGACCGCGAGGTCTCCCGAAGAACTGGGAGAAGATCATGTCGAAGGCGCCGCAGGTACCTGGCGACAGCGGTAAGTTTCTCGAGGAAGACCGCTCGTGAGTCTGTATCTGGATTCGGCTTACATTGCGAAGTGTTACGTCAACGAGCCCGACGCTGTGCGGGTTCGGGATCTGGTTCGAGATCAGGAACTGCACTCCTCGGCGTGGTGCCTGGCAGAGATGGCCTGTATCTTTCACCGCCACATGCGGGAGGGATTTCTGTCTCGCGAGGAAGCGCGCCGGGCACAGGGGCTCTTTCGAAGACACGTGGAAGAGAGCCGGTGGGTGCTCCTTCCAGTTTCAAAGGGAGTGCTCGACAAGGTTGCGGCGGAAACGGAACGATTGGCCGCGGATGTTTTCCTCCGGGCTGGCGATGCCGTTCATCTGGTATCCGCCCGGGAGGCGGGGTTTTCCGAAATCTGGAGCAACGACCGCCGCCTGCTCAGCGCCGCCCCGTGCTTCAGCCTCCGCGGTCGTACGATTTGACTCCCAGCACCCGTTCAGGCTGCCGCCAGGCAAGTCCGGATCGCCGCCACAATCTCATCCGCTTCCGACTCCGCGAGCGTCAGCGGCGGCGACAGTATCAGCACGTTGCAGTAGCCGGGGACTGTATCATTGTTGCGGCCGACGATGACGCCCGCGTCGCGGATGGCGCGCTGCAGGCGGACCATCTGGGCTTCGGGGAGCGGGGCATGGGTAGCGCGGTCGGAGACCAACTCGAGGCCGACCAGCAGGCCGTGGCTGCGGATTTCTCCGATCAGGGGCGAGGCGAGGCGGCGGAGGCGATCGGTCAGGTAGGCGCCCACGCGGGCCGCGTTCTCCCAGAGGCGCTCGCCGATCAGAATGTCCAGGTTGGCGAGCGCGGCGGCACACGAGACGGGATGGCCGCCGAAGGTGCTGACGTGGGCCAACTGCGCGCGGTCCTCGGCGGTGCCTTGGAAGGCTTGGAAGACGCGGTCGGTCGCGACCGTGGCGGCGAGGGGCAGGTAGGCGGACGTGATTCCTTTGGCGAGGGTCAGGATATCGGGCCGGATGCCGGCGTGCTCGAAGGCGAAAAGCTTGCCGGTGCGGCCGAATCCGGTGATGACTTCATCGGCGATGAGCAGGACGTCGTAGCGGTCGCAGATGTCGCGCAGACGCTCGAGGTAGCCGGCGGGCGAGGGGAAAATGCCCCCGCCGCCGATGACGGGCTCGACGATGACGGCCCCCACGGTCTCAGGACCCTCGTAGCGGATCATGCGCTCGATCTCGTCGGCGCAGCCGAGCGTGCAGGCGGGCTCACTCTGGCAGAAGCCGCAGCGGTAGTGGTCCGGCGGCGGGGCGTGCAGGAATCCCGGCACCAGCGGCTCGAAGGCCTGCTTGCGAAGAGTCTGGCCGGTGGCCGAGAGCGCGCCCAGGGTGCAGCCGTGGTAGGCGCGGTGGCGGGCGATGATCTTGTAGCGGTTCTGCCCGGGATGCGCCTGGCGTCCATACTGGCGCGCCATCTTGAAGGCGGTCTCGACGGCCTCGGAGCCGCTGTTCAGGAAGAAGACGCGTCCCAGGCCGGGGGGCAGCAGCGACGCGAGGCGCGCCGCCAGTTGCGCGCCGGGGCGGTGGGACTGGGTCAGCGGGTAGAAGGGGAGCTCGGCCATCTGCGCGGCGGCGGCGCGCACGATTTCCTGCCGGCCGTATCCGACGTTGACGCAGAACAGGCCGGCCATGGCGTCGAGGTAGCGGCGACCCTCGGAATCCCAGACGTAGCAGCCGTCGGCGCGGACGACCTCCAGGGGCGGCCGGCTCTCGAGGCCGCGGTGTTGCAGATTGGCGTGCCAGACGTGTTCCAGGTCGAGGTCGCGAAGGGTGGGCGTGGTGGTCTCCATGGAAGGAGATTTTACGCCTATTCGCTACTTGCCGGATCGCATTTCGTGGGTTTCGGCGGGCTCGTGGGCGGCGTGCCTCGGGACCAGCCGGCGGATCGTCTCCTCCACGTGGCAGTCCCAACAGACCGGCAGATGGGTCTGGAGCGCCTCGGGGATCTTGGCCGGCGGGACTTCGGTCCACTCGAGCGTCCGGCCTTCCGGGCTCAGCAAGACGGGGTGGTGCTCCACCCAGTGCGCCTTACCCAGCGGCCTGTGGCAAAAGACGCAGGCCTTGCCCTCGTACCAATGGGCCAGGATGTTGCGGAGGAGGCACGCTTCCGGGGCGGCCTCGATCTGGCGCAGGCATGCCTGACCGCACTGGGGGTGCTCGGGCCAGAGGCTGCAATTCTCAAGCTCCAGGACCTGGTGGCCGGCAAGGGCCGTCAGGACCGCTTGGCGGGCGTCCACTCGGACGGCCGCAGCCAGACGGGTTTCGGGACAGGTGACGAGGCGGGTGCCGCGATACCGGCGGTAGACGCTCCGGATCGCCCACACCACGGGGTAAAGAACCGGGATAGCGATCAACAACGCAATCAGGTAGATAGCCTTTTCCATGGCAACCTCCTGCGGAACTGGACGGACTCCACCTCTAAACCTGCACGCGAAGGACCAGTTTGGGGCTAGCGGTTTTAGGCGGCGGTGGGCTGCGGGGTGGGTGCAGCGCGAACCTCGAGAATGCGCGAGGTCATGATGGTCCGGTATTCGGGATGGCGGAATTCAAGGTGCATCCCCCGGCCGATGTAACGGACCTTTAGCATGGAGCCGCCCCAGTTTGAGCCATGGATTTTGACCAGGACGGGCGCCGGGCAGAACTTGGGGTGGCCGGAAATCAGCGCCTGGCCGTTACCGTGATTCACGATCCGGTACGACCGGTTCTGGGTGGTGACTTCGAGGGCCGCGCCCTGCGGCAGCTCGTCGAGCGACACACCGCCCTCGATCTCCGATTGGACGATGTGTCG
>JBGPDC010000257.1:0-6781 GCA_041482115.1 Terriglobia bacterium
CGACTGGAAATCGCCGATCTACTGCGCGACGCCCCCAGCCTTCGGACGGTGCTCGAGGAGAGCCTGCCCGGCGTTTACCAGGAGGCGGTCCGGCTCGCCGCGCAGGAAACCGGGATCGGGAGCAAGGCCTTCGCGCCCCAGTGTCCGCTTACGCTGGAGCAAGTGCTGGACAGCGATTACTATCCTTCGTAGACGCGCGCGAGCCCGCCGCTCCCTGCTACAATCCGGCCAACACTTTGGGCACTAAGGAGTAGTCTTGCCGCTCTCGCCCCAAACCCGGCTGGGTCCCTACGAGATATTGAGCCCCCTCGGCGCCGGGGGCATGGGCGAGGTGTATAAGGCCAAGGACACCCGCCTCGACCGCACCGTCGCTATTAAGGTACTGCCGGACCACGTCGCGGCGAATCCTGAGGCGCGACAGCGCTTCGAGCGCGAAGCGCGGGCGGTCTCGAGCTTGAATCATCCGAATATTTGCGTGCTCCACGACATCGGCCAGCAGGACGGCATCGACTTCCTGGTAATGGAATACCTCGAAGGCGAGACGCTGGCGGCGTGTCTGGCCAAGGGACCGCTGCCGGTTGCCCCGGCGCTGGGGTACGCCATTCAGATCGCGGACGCTCTGGCCCAGGCCCACCGCCGCGGGTTCTGCCACCGCGACCTGAAGCCGGGCAATATCATGCTCACGCGGTCCGGGGCCAAGCTGCTGGATTTCGGGCTGGCCAAGCGGGCTCCCACGGCCGTGGCCAACGAGGCTACTGTGTCCGCCGATCTGACCGGAAAGGGCGCGCTCATCGGTACGCTTCCCTACATGGCGCCGGAGCAGGTGGAGGGCCGGGAAGCCGACGCCCGCACCGACCTGTTCGCTTTTGGATCCGTGCTCTACGAGATGGTGACGGGACACAAGGCGTTCAGCGGCCACACGGCCGCCAATCTGATGGCGGCGATTCTGGAGCGCGATCCGCCGCCGCTGCCGGGCGGGTGTCCCCCGGCTCTCGATCGCCTCGTGAGACGCTGCCTGGCCAAAGACCCCGAGCAGCGGTGGCAGAACGCTCAAGATCTGAAGGTCGAGCTGCAGTGGATTGTCGAAGGCGCTTCCACACAGACCGCGCAGCCGCCCCCGTGGAGGCTTCGCCGCCTCGCACCGTGGTTGGCCGCCGGGCTCTTTGCAACTCTGGCAGCGATCTTAGCGGTGCTGTACTTTCGCCCAGGGCCACCCCCGGAGCGCACCGTTCGCTTTCTGGTCCCACCTCCAGAGACTGGTCAATCTTTCGGCTTCCACTCCGTATCCCCCGACGGCCAGTGGCTGGCCTTCATCGCTGCGGCCCCCGACAAGGGCGGGCAGCTTTGGGTGCGCCGCCTGGATGCCACCACGGCTCAACCCCTCACGGCCGCGCCCATGGCCGGGACACCATTCTGGTCGCCCGACAGCCGCTCGATTGCGTTCTTCACCGGCGACAAACTCATGAAGATCGATGTACGAGGCGGGCCTCCCCAAGCCATATGCGATGCACCCGGCCCCTACGCGCAGGGCGCCTGGAGTTCCAGCGGCGTGATTCTGTTCCACTCCGGTCTGCGTTCTCCTTTGTATGAGGTCGCGGCGACCGGTGGAGAGGCGAAGCTGGTCCTGCCTCTCGACCCGTCGCGCCAAGAGACCTCCCACACCTCACCTCAGTTCCTCCCGGATGGCCGGCACTTCCTCTACTTCATGCAGAGCGGACGGACGGAGAACCGTGGGATCTACCTGGGCTCATTGGACTCCAAGAACAGTAAGCTCTTGCTTAACACGGACCGCAACGCCGTCTATTCCGAGTCGTCTGCCGGGCTGGGTCATTTGCTATTCCTGAAGGGAACCATTCTGATGGCCCAGCCCTTCGATGGCAGGCGATTCCGGTTGATGGGTGAAGCCTCTCCGGTGGCCGAAGGAATCGCGGCCATCCGCCTCGCCGACATCGCGCCCGCCGCCTTCTCTGCCTCGGGTAACGGCGTGCTGGCCTACCGGCAGGGTAGCCAAGGCGTGGTCGGCGAACTGGTGTGGTTCGACCGCCAGGGCCGGCGTGTGAGCACCGTCGGCGAGCCCGCCGAATACAACACCCTGGCCCTCTCGCCGGACGAAACCAGACTTGCGGTCGCTCGAATGAATCCGCAGACGGACACCAACGATCTGTGGCTCTTCGATTTGCAGCGAGGAAGCTCTTCCCGGTTCACCTTCGACCCGGCGGATGAAATCAATCCCGTCTGGTCCCCGGACGGCAGCCGGATCGCCTTTTGTTCCACACGGAAGGGTTTTTACGATATCTACCAGAAGCCGGTTAGTGGCGCCGGGGAAGACCAGGCGCTGCTGGAATCCGCCGAGAAAAAATTTCCTAGCGCTTGGTCTCCCGACGGGCGCTTCATCTTGTATGCATTGGCCGGCGTCACGTGGGCCTTACCGCTGGAGGGCGATCACAAGCCGCTGGGTCCCTTGCTACCCGGCGGCAGTCCCGCTGAATTTTCGCCGGACGGGCGGTGGGTGGCGTACCACTCGGGCGAGTCAGGCCGGGTTGAGGTCTACGTCCAGAGCTATCCCCCTTCTGGTGGCAAATGGCAAGTTTCAAAGGCAGAAGGATCCGACCCACAATGGCGCCGGGACGGTAAGGAGTTGTTCTACCTCGCCGGAAACAAGGTCATGGCGGTGGAGGTCCAGACGGACTCCCAGGGGTTCCGCACGGGAACTCCCCAACCGTTGTTTGATGTGCCGCCGATGGCCTCCGGTGGAAAGCGCTACCAGGTTGCTGCCAATGGCCAACGGTTTCTGGTGAACGTCCCCCTAGAGACCCCGCCCTCGCCGATCACGGTGGTGACGAACTGGACGGCGGGGCTGAAATGATGAGCCCCCGGCGCTGCGGCATGTATTACAGTATTGCTGTATGAGTCACACAATCACTGTACGTCTTACACCGGAGCTGGCTGAGTGGCTCGCCGCCACCGCCGCGAAGACCGGTGTCGCCCAGGGACGGATCATACGCGACCAACTGGAGATAGCCCGCGCTTCCGGGAAACAGCCGTTCTTGCGGCTGGCCGGGGCGGTCTCGGGACCGCGGAAGCTCTCTTCCCGACGCGGCTTTTCTCGCTCATGAAGGGCATCGCCGATACCGGTTTCCTGGTCGCGTTCGCCAACCGCCACGACCGCCATCACGACTGGGCGGTGCGCCTGGCCGCCCAGGTTTCCGAGCCGCTGCTGACTTGCGAGGCGGTTCTCGCCGAGACGGCCTTTCACCTGGAAAACACGGCGCTCGTGCTGGCCATGGTCCGCGACGGTCTGGCGCGGCCGGCGCTCGATATAGTGGAGCAGTTGCCCATGCTCCTGCGCATCGCCGAGCGCTTTGCCGATCACCAGCCCGACCTCGCCGACGTGTGTCTCATCCGCCTCAGCGAGCTGCACCCCAAACATCACGTGATCACGGTGGATACCGCCGGTTTTCGGGCCTACCGGCGCAACCGGCGCGAGGTCATCCCGCTGCTCGCTCCGCCCGACCTGGACTAACGTTCAGGAAGGCTATCGCTGCGCTGGGGGCAGCAGCGGGGCGTGCTCCCAGGACCGCTTGCGGCGCACAAAGTAGGCCGCGATCGCGACATCGAAGGTCACGCAGAACACTCCGTAGGCCAAGGGTATGGCGGTGAGCTCCCCGGGGCCGAGGACCGAATAGCCGCCGTGCGCACTCAGTTCATGCAGAGCGTCCCAAATCCCATGTAAGGGGTAACCCAGGATCAAGAAAGCAGGGTAGCGTGTGCCGAGAAGGCCGAGGAGAGAGAAAGAGACGAACGCAGACAACTCGGTACCCCAAGATGCAGTATTTCCGAAGTAAGCCACGAAGGCCAAATAAAAACCGGCAATCAGGGCGAGAAAGGCTCCATAGAAGGTCTGCTCCGATCTGCCGGGGAACAGCTTCTGAGAGACGACAACCGACCCAGCTGCCGCGAGCAGGCCAATCACCGCGTACAAGATGATGATGACCGCGAAGCCAACGGTATTTGACATAGCCAATCCCTCTCTTTCCGCTCAGAGTCCGTCTTCAAAGCCGCTCAGAATACTTACCTAAGACCGCCGGATGTGGTCGGCGGCGAGGCCCCAGAAGTCGTCCACGTAGAAGGACGACAGGACGTTCCCGAAGAGGTAGCAGATCGATTTGCACTCGGGGATCTCGCCGTAGAGGCGGCGGCCACGCGCGAAGATCTGGTCGAAGCTGCCGTCCCGTAGCAGGTTGCCGGCGATCTTGCGCAGGGGCTCGCAGGGGTAGAAGACGTCGCCGTTCGGATACACGCGGGGGAACATGGTCGGGTAGCAGTGGAAGTCGCGGAACTCAAGCAGCGTGCGCAGCAGGCGCGGGGTGCCGTTGATGGGGGCGCGGCGCTCGGTCCGGAGCCGGATCAGTTTCTCGACGAACGCCCGGTAGCGCTCGCTTCGCAGCAGCGAGAAGTCCGGGTGCAAGCCGTTCTGGGCGGACTGCACCGCGAACACGTGGCCGTGCTCGGTGCAGTATTCGAGAATGCGCTCGGCTTCGCCGATGTTCCACTCTTCGAGCACGCAACTGATGGTGACGGCGCGCGCCGGCAACTTCTCGCGCGCCATCGCCAGATTGTCGAGCACTTTCGCTACGACGCTGGCCTTCGAGAGGTCCCGCGCCGGATTCGGCGTGATGGCGTCGAGGCTGACGATCAGGCCGCTGAGGTGATCGAGAATACCGCGGCGCTGGTCGAGCAGGATGCCATTCGTGACCAGCATGACGTCGAGGAAGCGGGCGTCGCGCCGCGCGGCGCGGACCAGCTCTTCGATGTCAGGACGGATGAGCGGCTCGCCGCCCGTGAAGAGGATGGTGTCGACGCCGCGCCGGATGGCTCGGAGCACGCGGACGCTCTCCGCCGTGTTCAGCTCCTCGCTGAAGACTTCCGGATTCTTCTGCGTGCAGTAGGTGCAGTCGAGGTTGCACTTGTGCGTCGCGTAGAAGACCGCGGAATAGGGCCGCACTACGCTCGACCGGCGCACCCGCCGCGTGTAGAGGTTGCTGAAGTAGGCGCGGAAGTTTTTGAGTACGAAGGGATAGTATCGAACCATCCCGGCGATTAAATTGTGACGCTCCGACGGCATTCAGGTCCGCCGCGAGCCGGCGCTCCCAGGCCTACCGGCCGAAGTAGGCGGCGTTCTCGGCCGTGAAGTTATTCCACTTCTCCGGCAGGTCGTCGAGAGCGAAGATGGCCGAAACGGGGCAGACCGGCACGCAGGCGCCGCAATCGATGCACTCCACCGGATCAATGTAGAGCATCTTGGCTTCGGCGTGCTTGGGATCGTCTTTTTTCGGGTGGATGCAATCCACCGGGCAAGCATCCACGCAGGCGGTGTCCTTGGTGCCAATGCAGGGTTCGGCGATAACGTAAGCCATGGTTCCAATCTCCGTTATATAGATTCCCCCGAGCGGGGGAAAGGCTCTGCTAAGATCACAACATATAGCATGGAGTACGGGAAAAGGTAAAGTGGCGGGGGACATTTCTGCCGGGGCCCCGAGCTGTGGTGTGTTTGACTTCCCAGCCTGCAGTTCAGTATGCTTAAAGTCTTGTCGATGGGAGTTTTTTGAAGATGGCGACCTATATCCCAAGTCCGGGGCAGATCGAGAGCCGCTGGCACCTGCTGGATGCCGACGGCCAGGTCCTGGGCCGGCTGGCGAGCCGCGCGGCCATGCTGCTGATGGGCAAGCACAAACCGGACTACACCCCCTTTCTGGCCACCGGCGACCACGTGGTGGTGATCAACGCGGCGAAGGTGCGGCTGACCGGCAACAAGGAACAGGACAAGATTTACCGGCGGTACTCGGGGTATCCGGGCGGCTTGAAGGAGATCACCGCGGCCAAGCTGCGAGCTAGCCGGCCGGAGCGGATGGTCGAGGAAGCGATCGCCGGCATGCTGCCGAAGAACAAGCTTGGCAAGCAGATTGCACGTCATCTGCGGGTATACCGGGGAGCGCAGCATCCCCACGCCGGGCAGAATCCGCAACCGCTCGCTTGAGACCGCGCGAATTTAGGATGGGAGTTTGATGCTAGTACAGTACTTAGGAACGGGACGGCGTAAGACCTCGGTGGCGCGGGTGTTTCTGCGGCCCGGTACGGGCGACATTAAGGTCAACGGGCGCGGCTTCAACCAGTACTTCCCGGTCGAGACGTGCCAGACCACGGTCCGGCAGCCGTTGCTGGCGACCGAGATGGCCGATAAGTTTGACGTGCTCATCACCGCCCATGGTGGCGGTCTGGTGGGGCAAGCCGGGGCGGCCCGTTTGGGAATCGCCCGGGCGCTGGTGGAATTCAATCTCGAACTGCGGAAGAAGCTCAAGGAGCTTGGGTACCTCTCCCGCGACGCGCGGAAACATGAGCGCAAGAAGTACGGGCAGAAGGGCGCCCGCAAGCGCTTCCAGTTCTCCAAGCGGTAATTGGATGCGAGCCGGTCTACAGGTTTCAACTGGTCTCGCCTCCGGCTCCCGCTCTACCCTTAACCGCTGGTCTGAAACCTGACTGCCTGCTTCCAGCCACCGGCCCAAATTCCGCTCGGACGGGACGCTGGTCTGGGTAGCAGCCGCCCCTGGGGGGCTTAGGAGGAGAATTTTTTGCCGTCTATCACCATGAAGGAATTGCTCGAAGCAGGCGTGCACTTCGGGCACCAGACCAAGCGCTGGAACCCCCGTTCGAAACCGTTCATCTTCGACCACCGCCAGGGGGTCACCATCATCGACCTCGGCAAGACCCACGAGGCGCTCAC
>JBGPDC010000258.1:0-6727 GCA_041482115.1 Terriglobia bacterium
CCAAAACAAAAGGCCGGCTTTCCTCCTGCGGAGGCAAGCCGGCCTAAAAACCAAACCCCTCAAATTACGTGGGGCTTGACAGGTCGCTCCATATCAGAACTCCAGGCGCAAGCGGAAACGGAAGGCGCGGCCGTCGTTGAGGGTGTTGGTGATGGCGCCGAAGCTGGGGGAGGCGAGGTTGAAATTGGGCTCCGCGAATTGGGGCGTGTTGAAGAAGTTGAGCGACTCGGCGCGAAACTGGAGGCTCCACTCCTGCGCCGGACGCCAGGTGCGCTCGAGCGCCGCGTTGACGTTGGCGATCTTGCCGCGCCGGAAGGTGTCGCGGCCAAGGTTGCCACGGTCGTCGGTAGGCGCGATGAAAGCGAACGCCGTGCGGGGGAGCAGGCGCTGGGACGTGTCCGGGTTGCCGATCGTGCGCCCGAGGACGGAGGGGTCCACCAGGTTCACGCGGTCGCTGCCCTGTCCATCGACGTTGCCGAAGCCGGGGCCGTCCGAGCCGGACTCGACCTGAAATGGCGTGCCGTTCTTGAGCAGGTAGACGCCGGAGAGGGCCCAGCGGCCTGCCAGGCGGCGCGTCCACGCCGGGAAGGACGTGAGGGCGGGGGTGTCGTAGGAGCCGCGGATCAGCAGGGCGTGGGGCTGGTCGAAGAGCGACAGGCCCTTGAGGTCGCCGTGCACGTCGCGATCGGACTGGCTACGTCCCTGGCGGGCGTCGGTGCCGGAGAGGGTGCTGGTGTAGTCGTTCCCGAGGTCGATGGATTTGCTGAACCAGTAGGAGACGTCGAGGCTGAGGCCGTGCCACTGCGGGACGGTGACGGAGACGCGGGCCGCGTCGAAGTAGGCGTTGGAGCTGTTGAGGATGCGGAAGATCTCGAGAGCGCTCGGGTCGGGCCGCCGGTCGTTGATGGTCGCCGAGGTTTGCGGGATGCCCGCCACCGGGTGCGCGCGGTTATCGAACCACATCTGAAAGAGCTTGAAGGTGCGGCTGCCGACGTAGCCCAACTGCAGGCGGACGTTGCCGCCCAAACTCCGCTCCCAGGTGAGGTTGTACTGGTGGCTGTAGGGAGTGCGGAGGTGGGAGGAAACGTCGAAAAGGCCGGAGCGGAAGCCGGGGATATCGGCGAGCGTGAGTCCGCCGAGAGGGTTGCGCATGTCGGGCGCGCCGACGACGATGCGATAGCTGCCGGGCGGGCTCATCCGCACCTGGCTGTAACTGGTTTCATAGATCTCGCCATACTGGACGCCGTAGGCCGCGCGCAACACGCCCCCTTCGCCGGGCAGCCGCCAGGCGAGTCCGAAACGGGGGGCGAGGTTGTTGCAGTCGCATCCGAAGGGAAGCGTATCGAGGTGGTTGACCTCGACGGGGCGGGTCATGGGCTCATAGCGCAGGCCGGCCTGGAGGGTGAGATTCGCCGTGGGACGCCACGAATCTTCGACGTAGAGCGAAGGATTCCAGGTGCGGAAACCGCGATACGTGTTGCCGAGCGACAGCGTGTAGCGGGTGGGGGTGCCAAGGCGCAAGTTGGTGATGACGTCGCGGCCGAAGTCGTCGCCGAAGTTAATGTTGCCGCGCTCGCCATCCTGTTCGCGGCCGTTGACCTGGGTGCGGAGCAGCTCGCCGCCGAAACTCAGGTGGTGAGAGCCGCGCACGTGTTGGAAAGCCGCGGCGCCGCGAAACTTGTTTTGCGCCCGGATGATGGGGATGGGAGGCGACGGGCCGAGATCCAGAAGGACTTTTCCCACGTTGACCGAGGGACCGACAGCGTTCGGCTCGGGGCGGATGAGGGTGGTGACGCGCTCGAACCCGGCGGAGAAGTTGGCCACCGTTGACGGCGAAATGGAACGAGTCCAGGTAAGGACGGCGGTGTGGGAGTGCGTGTCGGTGTCGGGGTTTTGCCCCGCGACCAGTTGGAAGGCGTTGACCTGCTGGTTGGTGAACTGGTAGTGGACACCCAGGGTGTCCTTGCCGCTGAACGGCAGGTCGATCCGCGAGCCGAGCGAGTTGGTATTGATCTTCTGCGGGGCGTTGGTGTTGAGGGCGCGGGGATCGATGTCCGTACGGTTGGGGGCCTGGGCCGGATAGGCGGCGAGCCAGCGGGTGACCAGCGCGCGGAGAAACGGATCGGTGGCCAGGGGCGTGCGCTCGCCGGGAAGAGGTACCAGCACGTTCCCGTTCACAAAGCCCCGCAGTTTTTGCTGGCTGCCCTCGAGCGAGACGTGCGCGGGACCGAAAAGCTTGCTGCCGAACTGGAAGCCGTAGCCGTTTTCCGTGGCGGGCTGCACCGGTCCGGCCTGGAAGAAGGAACGGGCCCGGAAAAGGTTGTTGCTGTGGGTCTCCCAGAGCGCGCCGTGGAGAGCGGCGCCGGAGGCCGGGGGCAGGTGGAGGGGCGAGGTGGCGGGACGCCCATACTCGCCGCCGAAGTAGTCGCGGTCGGCGTGGAACTGCTCGAGGGGGGTGGCCGTGGCGCCGACGCGGGTGTTGAGCTCGCGCATGGCGTTGCGGTCGATGAGGTTGAACTGGACATTTTCGTTGCGGCGGCTCTCGCCCGAGGCGGCGTCGGTTTGGCCGAGGAGATTGAGCTGGAGGCGCTGCTGCTCGGCCTGGCTGGCGGCGGGAGGGGGCGGGGTCTCCGGCTGGGGCTCGGCGGCGGGGGAAGGTTCAGCCGGTGCGGCGGGCGCGGGGGCGGATTCGGGCGGCCGCTCCTGGGCGGAGCAGACCGCGAGCAGACACAACACCAGCAGGAGGCGCCTGGCGGGAAAGAGCATCGGGAGTCCGATCTTCGATGCTCGTTCGCCAGGCGTAAAATGTCAAGCGAAGGACCTGCTGCTCACTCTCGTGTAAACGTCGTACGGGCCGACGCGTGCTTTGCAAAGCCTCAGGGCCTTCGCCGCGCCGCGGCGGCCGAGGAGAATAACCGATGGCCAGCCCAACTTCCATACTGCAACTAGACCTTTCCCCCCTGCCCGGCAAGCTCTATTTCAACAGCGACCGGGAGTGGCGGGAGGAATTCATTTACTTCCTCATGGTCGACCGCTTTCATGACGGCCAGCCGCGCGGCGCGGTCGTGCAGCCGGGGCGGTCCCAGGGCTTCGCCGCCCCCGACGGATTTTACGGGGGCACGATCCAGGGCGTCACGCGCCACCTCGATTACATCGCCGGCCTGGGGTGCACGGCCATCTGGCTGTCACCCGTGTTCGAGACGAATGCCTATCACGGGTACGACATTTCGAACTATCTCACCATTGATCCGAGGTTCGGCACGAAGCAGGATCTCGTCGATCTGGTCGAGGCTGCCCATAACTATCGTCAAGGGGGACAGCCTTGGCCGCTGCGCGTGATCCTCGACGTGGTCATCAATCACTCGGGCGACAACTGGGCCTATCCGGGTGGATTCCGCTACTTCTATTCGAACGACCAGCAGTTCCCGTTCGGCTCGTGGCGGCGGCCGGACCGCCCCGTGCCCACGGAGCTGCGGACCGAGGACTGGTATCACCGCCGCGGCGAGATGTCCGACTACGATCACTACCCCGAGAACCAGCACGCCGACATGTACGGCCTCAAAGACTACGCCAACGACGACGACGAGGCCGGCTCCGCGGTGATCAACACGCTCATCCAGGCGCACTGTTACTGGATCCGCGAGGCCGACGTGGACGGGTTCCGCGTGGATGCGGTGAAGCACATGGGAGAACTCGCCTGCTCGCGCTTTTGTTCGAATATCCGCGAGTACGCTTACTCACTGGGCAAGCGCGGGTTCTTTCTCTTCGGAGAGGTGGCCAGTCCCTCGGACGACCTCTATAACCGCTACATCGGCCCGAACACCTCCCGGCTGGATGCCGGCAAGACGGTGTTCTTCGGGTTGAACTCCGTACTGGATTTCCGGCTCGCTGAAGGTGTTTATGCCGACCCCAACAACGCCCCGTTGCGCGACGTGCTGCTGGGCCGGGTGGGGCCGCAGACGCTGTTCAACCGCCTGGAAGGGCAACGCGACCGGGCCTTGAACCGCGGCGAGATCGGCCGGTTCCTGGTTACCTTCGTCGATAACCACGATGGGTTCTGGCAGCCGGGGCGGATCGCGTCTCAAGCCGATGACGATCAGGTGATCGGCTGCGCCGGATTCCTGTTGTGCGCCTTGGGAACGCCGTGCGTCTACTACGGCACGGAGCAGGGATTCTCCGGATCGGGCGGCGATGTCCAGATGCGGGAGGCGATGTTCGACCGGGGAGCAAACGGCAAGAGCTCGCTCAATTCGAGCTGCCGTATCTACCAGGAGATCGCCCGCCTCGCGGCGGTCATGCGGAATTCTGAGCCGCTGCGGTTCGGGCGGATGTACTACCGCCAGATCTCGGGCAACGGCGTCGATTTCGGGTTCCCTTTCGGCTCGACGTACACGCTGGCGTTTTCGCGGCTGCTATATGGCCGCGAGGTGCTGGTTGCCTACAATGTATCGGGACAGCAGCGCCGCGACTCCGTCCTGGTCGATGCCACGCTGCACGCTGGGCCGAACGCCGCCCTGCAGTTCCTCTACGGCGGTCAGGGCTCCGTGCCGGTGCAGACCGCGCTGAATCAGGCGCGCTACGTGCAGCTCAACCTCGCGCCGCACGCCTTCGTCATTCTCGAATAGGACCACCCGCAAACAAAAAGCGGATCGTGAGGTCGCCTCTCACGATCCGCCTTCGCTGCACCTTGCTCTGCTGTTACCGGCGCTTCAGCACGGGCCGGTCGTCCTCTGCATCCTTGCCCGTTGACGAGGACGAACTGTCGCCGCCCTTCTTGCCATCCTCCACCGGGATAGTGCCGCCGCCGCTCGACTTGCGCAGTCGCGGCCGGTTGGAATCCTTGTCATCCACTTTGCGCCGCGCGTGCATCGCCAGCAGCCGCGACTTCACGTCCAGGTATTCGGAAGTGTTGATGACGTAGTCGGGTTTCGGCGGCAGCGTGTCCTGAATTTCCTTCTGGGCCGCCGCGACGCGATCCTGCGTCATGGGGTGGGTGCTGAAAAGCTTGGAGAGGGTGCCGGGTTTGGTCTTCTCGAGCTTCTCCATCCGCTCGAACATCTCGGCCATCGCGTTCGGATCGTAGCCCGCCTTGTAAAGGTACTGCAGGCCCAGCGAATCCGCCTCGCGCTCGAACGCCCGCGAGAACTGCAGGAAGCCCATCGGGATTACCAGGCCGGCTGCCTGCCGGATGCCGTAGCCGGTCCAGCCGCCCATGAAGATCAACGGGATCGTCGCAAAGTTGGCCACCTGACCGCGCGTCGCTTGCCGCGTGCCATGGCGCGCCGCCACGTGCGCAATCTCGTGCGCCATGGCGCCGGCGATCTCCGACTCCGTGTCGGCCAGCGTGATCAGGCCCGAATTGACGAAGAAGAACCCGCCGGGCAGCGAGACGGCGTTCGGCACGTCGGTATCGATGACCTTGATCGTGAACGGCACCTTGGCGTCGGAGTTCCGCACCAGGTTCTGGCCGATGCGGTTCACGTACTCGGCGATCACCGGGTCGTCGATGATCTTGGCCTGCCGCTCGATCTCCTGCGCGAGCTGCTTGCCGAGCGCGATCTCCTTCTCAATCGAGTAGAAGTTCACGCCCGAGCCCACGTTGCGCTCGCCGATGGCGTCGACGTCCTTCTTCTTGTTGGTGACCTTCTTTTTGCTGTTGGCTTTCGCGTCGGTGTCGGTGGCGGTGTTGGCGTCGTCCGGCGTTTTGCCGTTATCTTCGGCCCACACCCCCGCCGGCAGGAACAGGGCCAGTCCCACCAGCAGAGCCCATGCTGTCCTTCTCATACCTGCCGCTCCTTCCGGCCGCCCCCTGCGGGCAGTCGTTTCGCCACCTGCTACCATAGATTATACTCTTCGGCGTACCGGTGCAATGACACTTTCAGGTAATCTGCCCACTGATTAGACTGCGCGTGGGGGGCCTTACGTTACCGGAAAGGCCGCCTGTTAACAGGAGTTTCCATGCCGTTTTGGGACCAGTATCGCAGCGAGTTCCCCGTCACCGAGACCTGGGCCTACATGAACCACGCGGCCGTCTGCCCCCTCTCGCGCCGGGCGGCCGCCGCCATGCAGGGGTCGGTCGAGGACGTCACCCGCCACGGTGCGATGCATTACAAATGCTGGAGCGAGGCCTACACCGGCCTGCGCGCTTCCACGGCTCGGATGATCGGCGCCACCCCCGGCGAAATCGCCATCGTCAAGAACACCACCGAGGGCCTTTCGATCGTCGCTAACGGCCTGAACTGGCGCCCCGGGGACGTCCTGGTGGCCGTGGAAGGCGAGTTCCCGGCCAATTATTACCCGTGGGACCACCTCAAAAAGCGGGGCGTCGAGGTGCGGCTGGTCCCCCAGCGGGAAGGCCGTATCGAGCTTGAGGACATTGCCGCAGCCTGCCAGGGCGCCCGGCTATTGACGATCAGCTTTGTCCAGTATTTGAGTGGCTTCCGGGTGGACCTGAAAGCGATAGGCGAGATCTGCGCCCGCCACGGGACGATCTTCGTGGTCGACGCGATTCAGGGCCTGGGCGTGTTTCCCGTCGACGTCCGCGAGGCCCGCATTCACGCCCTCGCCGCCGACGGCCACAAGTGGCTTCTGGGACCCGAGGGGTGCGGCATCCTTTATGTGGCCGCCGAGCTGATTCCCGAGATCGAGCCGGTGGAGTTCGGCTGGACGAGCGTCGCCTGCTGGACCGACTACCAGGCGCGCGACAGCACGCCGCGTCCTGGGGCGG
>JBGPDC010000259.1:0-6719 GCA_041482115.1 Terriglobia bacterium
CCGAATACGCCGAGTGGCCGAAGATGTCGGCGGACGGCAAGCAGGTCGTTTACTCCTGGTCGACCGAAGGCTACGGGCACGAATTGCGCCTCGTGCCGACCGATGCCGGCGAAAAAACAGAGCCGCGCGTCGTCGTCCAGATTCCCGACCTGCACTACATCATTCCCTGGGCCTGGTCGCCCGACAGCAAATCCGTACTGGCGCTGTTCTCGCGCGGGGACGACACCAACCAGCTTGTGTGGATCACGATGGCCGATGGAACCATCCGCCCGCTCAAGTCGCTGGAGTGGCGCTGGCCGGTCAATGTCAGTCTCTCGCCCGACGGACGCTTTCTGGTCTACGATCTGCCCCAGACGGAGGGCGCTGCCGAGCGCGACCTCTTTATCATGCCGGCCGACGGCAGCCGCGAAGCCGTCCTGGTGCGGCACGAGTCCGACGACTACGCCCCGGTGTGGACGCCCGACGGCAAGGCCGTGGTGTTTGCCAGCACCCGCACCGGATCGGTGGGGCTCTGGTCGGTCCCGGTGGCAAATGGTCAGACGACCGGTCCCGCCGAGCTGGTGAAGGCCGACCTCGGCCAGATTTCCCCTCTCGGTTTCACCAAGGACGGGAAGCTCTACTACGCCGAGCACCGCGGCATGGACAATATCTTCAGCGCCGAGCTCGATCCCTCGACCGGTCAGGTGCGCGGCGCGCCGGTCCGGCTGATCGACAAGTTTGTCGGACGCAACAGCGCGCCGGCCTGGTCGCCCGACGGCCGCTCCCTGGCGTACTTCTCGAACCGCGATCCCGCCCGCGCTTACGGCATCGGGACGCTCGATATCATTGTCCGGTCGATGGAGACCGGCGCCGAGCGGGTCTTCTCTGGGACCAAACTGAACCTGCGGCCGGCGGTGCGGTGGATGCCCGATGGGCGGTCGCTTCTAATTGCCGCCCGCGATCCCGATACGCGGCAGCGAGCCGTTTTCCACCTGCTGAACGTCACTACGGGGCAGCTTCGGACGATCACGCGCTCGAACCTGACCCTGCCGTTCCCCGTGGTCGCCCCGGACGGCCGCTCCTTTCTCGTGGCCGGCGGCGACCAGGGGACCAACCTTGGGAACATCCTCTCCTATGATGTGGCCAGCGGCGAAGCGCGCCAGATCTATCAGGCGCCGCCGGGGTGGGTGCTTCGCAACCTCGCGCTTTCGCCGGACGGGAGCACGCTGGCTTTTAGTGTGGCGAATCCGAAACTGCAAAGCAACCTGATCTACACGCTTCCGGTGATGGGCGGCGAGCCGCGCGAAGTCATGCGCCTCGGGGAGGGCATCGCCCGCGAGGGCCTTGCCTGGACCCAGGATGGGCGCTCGCTGCTATTCGTGAAGACCCCCGGGCCGGAGCAAGCCGAAATGTTCCGGGTGCCCCGGGAGGGCGGCGTGCCGCAACTCACCGGCCTCTCCGGACGGGGCCTGTCCTTGCTGAGCGTGCATCCAGATGGAAAGCGTCTCGCCTATACTCTCGGTCAGTATTTTGAGGTCGACGTCTGGTCTCTCGAGAACTTTCTGCCCGTGGCGACCGCACCTAGTGGCCGGTCGCAATGAATTCGTTAGCATCGCGAAACCGCTTGCTACGCGCGCGGCTCAGAAAGGCGGTACCGAGCCGCGACCAAAGGGAGCGGTAGTAGTAACGTTTTCCCTGCGACAGACCACTAAAGCGGCCGTCCCAGCAGCGACATCACAAGCTCAAACGCCAGGATCAGGACGATGACGAATTCCATGAACTCCATGCGCGCGGCGCTCACTTCGTCGATCAGCGAGCGGTAGAGCACGGTGGCCGACTGCCGCTTGCGGTCGACCAGCGTCCGCCATTCGTTCACGCCCAGCTTCTGGGCCGCCAGCCGGTAGACCCGCGAAGCGAACAGATCCCCGAAGAATTTCAGGCTGTTCTCCGATTTTTCCGTCAGCTCCGAGATGTCGAGGTAGAGGGCGTTCAGACGGCGGGCGGTCTTGCGGTAGCGGTAGGACCGAAACAGGCGGATCGCCCCACGCCCGATTTCCATTTCGTCGTACACCGCCGCCAGCTCCGCGTCCAGGACCGCGTCGTAGTACCGAAACTCGAGCAGTTGCGAGTTGGCGAACTCCAGAATCTCCGCCGTAGCCTCCACGCCGCCCGGAGTGTCGAGCACGAAAGCGGCATTCCAGGCGGCCACCAGCAGGTCCTCGGGCTGGTAACTGAGGGCGCCGGCGGCAACTTCGCTGGCCTCGACCTCGCTCAGCGCGGCGCGCTCGCCCCGCAGCAGCCGGGCAATCTCGGAGCGCCGCTCGACGAGCAGGTCCGGCCCCGACCGGGATTCGCACAGGCGGTGAGCGCCGAAGATGGCGTAGTCCTCGACCATGTGGTTGGTGTTTGGCTTAATCAGCGCCGCGCCGAGGCGTTCCAGCCGCCGGTCGAGGGCGCCGGCCACGGCCGCCTGGAGATCGGGGTTGCCGGTGACTTCGGCGCTCAGGTCGATGAATTCGCCCCAGGATCCGGAAAAGGGGGTCTGCAGCGTGACGCTCACCACGCCGTAGTCGTAAAACTTCATGCGGCTTTGGAAGCGGTAACGGCCCTGCCACTCGAGCGGTTCTCCGGCAATAACCAGGGGCGGATTCTGGAACTGCAGGTAGCTCGGGACGCCATGCTTGAAGGCCAGGCGCGCTTTGCTCGATTCGGAGCCGAGCAGGCGCTGGAGTTGTTCGAGGTTGATCGCCTCCGCAACCTCGTGCAGGTAATAGAGGAGTGCGACTCCCGAAACGATTTCCGGGGTAGCTCCCGCGATGCTGGGAGAAATCTCTGTCACGGCGACCAACCGCTTGCTGACGCGCGCGGCTCAGCCAGCCAACGAACGCTCTCGTTACCGAGCCGCGACCACAGGGAGCGGTCTGCTAGCGCACTTGAACCAGGGTCTTCAAATCGACCGCGCTGGCCCCCGTGTTGGCGCCGGCCAGCGGCAGGGAAAGTTCGGTGTCGATCTTCTTACAGATCGTGTCCGTACAGGCCTGCCCGCTGATCGCGATCTCAGCCGGACCAGCCCCCGCCCGCTTGACCTTCGCTACGAACAACGCCTGTCCGTCGAAGCCCCACGTGAACCACTGCAATTCGGGCTTCGACAGATCCTTCGGCGGGGATTGGTACCACGGCCCCACGACCTCGAGCCCCTTGCCCAGCTTGAACTCCGTTGGGGTATCGACGCCCAGCGACTGTTTGCCCGCGAGTTTCTCGGCCGCGCGCCTGGTATTGTCCATGGCGATGGTATGCCAGCCGGGTTCATGCGTGGCCTGGATCACCAGGAAATCTCCGTTCAACCGCGCCCGGTAGGAGACGCACCGTTTCATGTCGTAGCGGATATCGACCGGCTCGGTCCAGTCCGCGGCCCGCGCGGCGCCGGTAGCGGCTAAGAGAACCATCCCTGTGACCGCGATTCGTCGGGTAAGCGTATTCATTTGCGGAAGGCCATCCTATAACTTCGGAGTTGCATTTTTGTCGGCTTGCCGTCGCGAATCACATCCAGCATGACGGTCACGCCTGCGGTTTTGCGGAGCTTGATGTAGAGCTCCGCCGTGTTGGCGACCTCGTCCTGCTCGACGCCGTCGACGGCGGAAACGATGTCGCCGATTTTCAGATCGTGCGTCTTGAGCATCGAGGCGCCGCTGTCGATGTAGGTCACCAGGCTCGCAAATCCATTCGGCTTCAGCCCGCGCTCGCGCTTTTCCGCCTCCGTCAGCGGCCGGGATTCGAAATACACCCGCGGGTCGATCGTCGCTTGCCGCCAGCCGATGTCGGTCCACCACCAGCGCGGCGGCAGCGCCACCGAGAGATCGACCGGCTGCCCCGCGCGATCGACCGTGAACTGCACCCGCTCGGCGTGGCGGTCGACCTTGTCATAGCGATACTGCACGTCGCCAAAGGTCCAGACCGTGGTCCCGTTCACGGCCGCGATACGGTCGCCGGCCTTCATGCCGGCCTCTTGCACCGGGCCCTTCGCCTCTTTCACCACCAGCCCCTTCGGCAAGTCCAGTTCTATGCCGATGGTTTTGACGTCCGGTGAGCGGTAGAGGTGGGTCAGCTTGTCGAGGGTGCCGTCGAGCTCGCGTTTCTGGTTCTGAAAGTCCCCGATCAGGTGGCACTCGACGCAGGCGTTTCTGGCGAAAGTTCGTTCCACGAGCAGCGGATTCTCGCGTGGAAACGCCGGCTTCGGACGTTCCGTCTTCTTGAGCTCGCCCTTCTGGTATTGGCCATGCAGTTCCAGGCCTTTCGCTAACGCCAGCTCGAGGCTGTCCAGATTCAGGTAGGTGTCGGGAGCCGCCGAGTCGCGCCCGCCGTACCGCATATAGATTTGCTCGTCCGCGTTCAGCAGGAAGTAGTAGAGCGTGTTGGTCCAGTCGCGCTCGAACAACGCGATATCGACGTCGTCCATGCGCGGGACGCGAATGCACACGTATTGACTCAGGAGTTTCCCGCGCGAGGAGTTGACCGGCGACAGCACGACCTGTGCGTCAAAAATGCGCCCGGCCATTCAAGCTTCGCAGCGATACTCGAGGAAGATCGGCTTCCCGGTCTTCTGCGCTTCCTCCAGGCCTTCCTTGTAGTTGCTGTACCAGAAGACTTTGTCGTCTTCCGCCCGCAGCAGATCCGCCGCGGACCCCAGTACACACGTTAGAAGGATAGCCAGAGCAAGCTTTCGTTGTTGCATTCCCACGAGCCTCAATTTAGGCTTGCGCACACCCTGTTATCAACGCTTGGCTCCCGGAGGTTCCGGGGGCGTGTCTTCGGAAGGTGTGCTTAAGCCAAACGGCGAATTCCGTCTCTCCCCGGTTACTCGTGACGCCACGGCGCGTGTAATCCAGGATCAACACCAGGATAGCATTACTGTCTGGGAATCAGCGAGTTCGAGTCTTGGTATCCTCACAGTTATGCGAACCAAGGTAGCCATCATCGGCTCCGGGAATATCGGAACCGATCTCCTCATCAAGGTCCTGCGAACCTCGCAGGTGCTCGAAATGGGGGCCATGGTCGGGATCGACCCGGAGTCCGACGGCCTGGCGCGGGCGCGGCGGCTGGGGGTGCCCGTGACGGATGGCGGCCTCGAAGCATTCCTGAAGATGCCCGAGTTCCAGGACATCCGGATTGTCTTCGACGCCACGTCGGCGAAGGCGCACGCCCGGCACGACGAAGCGCTGCGGCGTCACGGCAAGCAGGTCATCGACCTCACGCCGGCCGCGATCGGTCCGTATGTGGTTCCCGTGGTCAACATGGCGGAGCATTTCGGAGCCCCCAATCTCAGCATGGTGAGCTGCGGCGGGCAGGCGACCATCCCCATGGTGGCGGCGGTGAACCGGGTGGCGCCGGTGAACTACGCCGAGATCGTAGCGTCGATCGCCAGCAAATCCGCAGGACCGGGCACGCGCGCCAACATCGACGAGTTCACCCGGACCACCGCCCGCGCCATCGAGAGCGTGGGAGGCGCGCGGCAGGGCAAGGCCATCATCGTGCTGAATCCCGCGGAGCCGCCGCTCATCATGCGCAACACAATCTTCTGTCTCAGCGAGGACGCGCCGGAGGCAGAGATCGCCCGGTCGGTCGAGCGGATGGTCGAGGAGGTCCGGACGTATGTGCCGGGGTACCGCCTCAAGCAGCCCGTGCAGTTCGAGCGCGCCACGCGCGGCGAATTCACCGGCGTGAAGTCGTCCATCTATCTCGAGATTGAAGGCGCCGCCCACTACTTGCCCGCCTACGCGGGCAATCTCGACATCATGACTTCGGCGGCGTTGAAGACCGCCGAGAGGCTGGTGACCCAATGAGCCGGCTCTACATACAAGACGTCACGCTGCGTGACGGCATGCACGCCATCCGTCACCGCTACACCATCGAGCAAGTGGTTGCGATCGCCCGCTCGCTCGACGCGGCCGGGGTCGACGCGATCGAAATCACCCATGGCGACGGCCTCGCCGGCTCGAGCTTCAATTACGGCTTCGGCGCGCACTCCGACCTGGAGTGGATCTCGGCCGTGGCCCAGAACGTGAAGCGGGCGCGCGTGACCGTGCTGCTGATCCCCGGCATCGGCACCGTCGAGGACCTGCACTGCGCCTACCAGGCCGGAGCGCGCTCGGTCCGGATCGCGACGCACTCGACCGAGGCCGACATCGCCCGGCAGCACATGGAATACGCCCGCAAGCTCGGCATGGACGTGGCGGGCTTCCTGATGATGGCGCACCTGACGCCGGCCGCCGAGCTCGCCCGGCAAGCCAAGCTGATGGAGTCCTACGGGGCGCACTGCGTCTACGTCACGGATTCCGCCGGCGCCCTGCTCATGGGGGACGTGGCGGACCGCTTTGACGCCTTTAACGACGTGCTCGATCCCAAGACCGAGCGGGGCATTCACGCCCACCACAACCTGTCGCTCGGCGTGGCCAACACCCTGGTGGCGATCGAGCATGGCGCGACCCGCGTCGATGGCTCGCTCGCGGGCATGGGGGCCGGAGCTGGCAACGCGCCGCTCGAGGTCTTCATCGCCGTGGCGAACCGCCTGGGCCTTGAACATGGCTGCGACCTCTTCGCCCTGATGGACGCCGCCGAGGAGCTGATCCGCCCGCTGCAAGATCGCCCCGTCCGCGTGGACCGCGAGACACTGTCGCTCGGCTATGCGGGGGTCTATTCGAGCTTCCTGCGCCACGCCGAAGCCGCCGCGGCGCGCTACGGCC
>JBGPDC010000260.1:0-6704 GCA_041482115.1 Terriglobia bacterium
CGATGAGGTCGAGCGTCGCAGGCGGGGTAACCTCCAGCCACCGCTCGACCGTCGGCCTCGGGTCATCGCGCAGTATTTCCTTGCGGCGCGAAATCTCGGCCTCCATCCCAGCCGCCTGCACGTGCCGCAGCACCGCCGTCTTGAGACCGCTGAAGCTGAAGTCGAGCGCGTTCCCCTTCATCTTGGGAGAGGTGAACCGCACGGCGTTCGGGTTGCCGTGCCGCGCCAGCCGGTCGATCACCGGACCGCCCGGGTACCCCAGGCCCAGCAGCTTGGCAACCTTGTCGAAGGCCTCACCGGCGGCGTCGTCGCGCGTGCGTCCCAGCAACTGGTAATCGAAGCGCCCGCCCGCGGAGCGCACCAGGTAGAGGTGCGTGTGGCCTCCGCTCACCACCAGCGCCAGAGCCGGAAATTCAATCTCCGCGTGCTTCTGTTTCTGCTCGAGCACCACGGCGTGGATGTGACCCTCGAGGTGGTTCACCGCGATCAGCGGACACTCCAGCGCGAGGCTCAACGACTTCGCATAGCACAGACCGACCAGCAGCGACCCGGCCAGTCCCGGTCCGCAGGTGACGGCGATCGCCCCCAGGTCCCGGTAGCCGATTCCCGCCTCCTCCACGGCCTGCCGCACCACCGGCACAATCGCCCGCAAGTGCTCGCGCGAAGCCAGCTCCGGGACGACGCCTCCATACCGCCGGTGGACGTCGAATTGGGAGGCGACGACGTTCGACAACAGGCGCTCGCCCGACTCCACCACGGCGGCGGCCGTCTCGTCGCAGGAACTCTCAATACCCAGTAGATACATGTCCTATTCGGCCACTCACCCGTCCAACGCCCGAAAAAAATCTGCCTTCGAGATGCCCGCCTGGTCCCTTAAGATCGACTCGAACGTACCTCGTGGCAGCGGACGGTTGGAATGCACGGAACCGCTACGTGCTTGGGGTGACCAGCCTTGCCCAAGATCACATGGCTTCCTGAAGTCCGCCTTACTTCAAAGCCGAGCCGGCGCAAGGTCCTTATCACGGCCCGGCCCGATACGGGCGGATACCGGCTCACCGTTACTCAACTCCGCCGCAACGTCGTCAGCAACTCCCGCCGCTCAGCTTCCGTCAGAGGCAAGGGCAAGCCCTCGGCTTCCATGGATTCGATGTAGTCGCGCATCATGGCTCGCGTGCGTGCGGGCGCTTCCGTCTGGGTGGCCCCGAAAGTGGAGATGTTGTTCAGCGCTGGTACGTAGGTCACCCATTGTGCGGCCTCTTCTTCCCATTCCATCTCCACAGGAAGGACACCGATTCGGACCTGGAGCCGGGCCGGTGCAGGGACCACGCCGCTCCTTTGCCTTTGCACAAGCGCCCGCCTCCGTGGAGGTTGGGACCGAATGACCGGGATTTGCCGTTTAGTGCGAGCCACGTTATTTCAATTATAGCTGAGCGGGAAAGCTACCCAGGAGGGAGCACGCCCCCGGAAAGCCCTTCGACTTTCCAGGGGCTATGCCGGTAGCCTCAGGAACTTCCTGCGGCTTTGACAGTGTCGAACAACCACCAGCGAGATGGCCGTTCTACAGGAACTGGCCCCAGGTCACTGACTACCCGGGACACACAACCTTAGAGCATCCGACTCAACAGTCGGCCACCTCACAGTGTCTATGACTACTATCCATTTTACTGGACCACCTCCTTTCTCAGTGATGCCTCAATGCTAGTTTGGAGCCTGCGCAAAGTCAAGAAAAAAGCGGGCTGTCAGCTACACCCCGACGCGCCGGGTAAGCAGCACGATTACCTGCCGCAACCCAGTGAAAACTCCGAGTGGGCCAGCCCCCGGCGCTCGGCTACACTGGAAGGATGACTCCAGCTATCCGCACCCATGGACTGCGGAAGCTATACGGAGACAAACCCGCCGTCGACGGGCTGGACCTGACGGTCCCCGCCGGTTCCTTCTTCGGCTTTCTCGGGCCCAACGGCGCGGGCAAGACCACGACGATCCATATCCTGATCGGGCTGATCCCGCCCACTTCCGGCGAGGTCGAGGTGCTCGGCTTGCCGCTCGAGCCCAACCTGCTCGAGATCAAGAAACGCATCGGCGTGGTGCCCGACGAAAACGTGCTGTTCGACCGGCTCACCGGTCCCGAATTCCTCCAGTTTGTCGGCCGCATGTACGGCCTCCAGCCGGCGGTGGCGCAGGAACGCGGCCGGGAACTCCTGCAACTCTTCGAGCTCGATAGCCAGCCGCGGAAGCTCATCGCCGAATATTCCAAGGGCATGCGCAAGCGTGCGGCGCTGGCCGCGGCCCTGATCCATCGCCCCCAGCTCTTCCTGCTCGACGAGCCCTTCGAAGGCGTCGATCCTCTCGGCGCGCGCCTGATGAAGGAGATTTTGCTCAACCAGGTCCGCCAGGGGGCCACGATCTTCCTCACCTCGCATGTGCTCGAGGTCGTGGAGCGGTTGTGCGACCGGGTGGCCATCATCAACGAGGGCCGCATCCTGGTGGAGGGCAGCATGGACGAGCTGCGCTCGGCCGAAGACACCCTGGAAGACACCTTCATACGCGCCATGGGCGGGGAGAAGGTCGCGCATGACCTCGATTGGCTCTGACGCCCGCCGGCAGCTCCAGGCCGTTCTCCACATTCAGTGGCTCTCTTTCAAGAACAGCCTGCGGCGCCGCTCCGAGCGCCTGGGGCTGGTTCTTTCGGTCCTCGTCGCGACCCTGTGGTACGGCCTGTGGAGCGGCGGGGCCGTGGGACTCCTGGCCTTCTGCCTGGAGGGCGCGCCCGACCGCCTCGAGCACCTGCTGCCGAGCGCCCTGTTCTTCATCCTCATGTACTGGCAGTTGAGCCCGCTGCTCACGGCCTCGATGGGCGTGTCCCTCGACCTGCGCAAGATGGCCCTTTACCCCATCGGCGTCGATACCCTGTTCGTGGTGGAGTGTCTGCTGCGGGTATCCACCGCCTTCGAGATGGTACTGCTGCTGGGCGGCATCACCCTCGGCATGCTGCTCCGCACGCCGGGCCGGGCGATGTGGTTCCTGCCGATGGTGTTGCTCTTCCTGCTGTTCAACGTGCTGCTCTCGGCCGGGACGCGCAATTTGATGGAGCGCCTCATGCGGCGCAAGGGCATGCGCGAGGCCGTGCTGCTCGTGCTCGTCATGACGACCGTCCTGCCGCAGCTTATTCTGTGGTCGGATTCCGCCGACCGGGTGGGCCGCGGCATATTTCAGGTGATGCGGTTCCTGCCGGCTTCCGTACTGCCGTCGAGCGTTCTCGCCCGCAGTTATCTCGGAACCGGCCGGCCGGTCGATGGGATGGTCCAGGGCGGGTGGTGCCTGATCGCATTCGCCTTCGGCCTCTTGCAGTTCCGGCGCAGCTTTTATTTCGACGGAGCCCGCCGGCGCCCGGCCCCGGCTGCTTCCCAGCCCGTTTCCGCGGCGCCCCGCTGGAGCGACCGGCTCTTCCGTCTGCCGGGCCGGTTCCTGCCCGACCCCCTCGGGATACTGGTCGAAAAGGAGATCCGCTACTTGGTCCGCAGCCCGCGTTTTCGCTTCCTGTTCATGATGGGCTGCTCGTTCGGCGTGGTGGCCTGGCTGCCCTTCGGCATGGGACGCAGCGTCCTTTCTTCGGGCACCCTGCATGCGAGCTTCCTCACCCTCCTCAGCCTCTATGCGCTGCTGCTGGTGGGCCAGGTGACGTTCCTCAACTGCTTCGGCTTCGACCGCTCGGCGGCGCGTTACTTCTTCTGGATGCCGGTGTCGCCGGCCCGCCTGCTGCTCGCGAAAAACATGGCGTCCGGCGTGTTCGTGATCGTGCAAATTCTGATGCTGGGCGCCATTTGTACCGTGCTGCGGCTGCACATTGGACTCTACGAGCTGGCCGAGGCCTTGATCGTCACCTCCATTTCCCTGCTCTACCTGTCGTCGGTGGGAAACTTCACTTCCGTGCTCTTCGCCATCGGGGTCAGCCCGGAGCGCGTCTCGCGCGGCGCCGGACGCGGCATCCAGGGGTTGATCATTTTTCTCTATCCCCTGCTGATCTCGCCGATCGTGGCAGCCTATTTTGCGCGCTACTACTGGAATAGCCCCCGCGCGTTCTACCTGCTCATGCTGCTGGCGGCCCTGGGAGGCCTGGCGGTTTATTCTGCTACGCTCCCGCTCGCGGCCCGCCTGGCCTACTCCCGGCGAGAGAAATTGCTAGAGGAATTGAGCCGCGGCGAGGGACCGATCGTCAGCGAGTGAGCATCCGCGCGTCCCACTGGAAGCGCGCCACGATCTGATCCACGGAGCCGGCGGCCACCACCCGGCCGGCGGAGAAAAACACCGCCCGGGTAGCCAATTCGCGCGCCAGATCCAGGTCGTGGCTGACGATGATCTTGGCTTGCGGCAGCCGGTGGAGAATTTCGAGCAGCGCCGCGCGGCCCGGCGGGTCGAGGAACGTCGCCGGCTCGTCGAGCAGCAGAATCTCCGGCTCCATCGCCAGCACCCCGGCCAGCGCGACGCGCCTCTTCTCGCCGGCGCTGAGGTGATAGGGCGCCTTTCCGGCCACCGCCTCCATGCCTACCAGCCGCAGGCACTCGTGCACGCGCTGTTCCACCGCCGCCTTATCGAGCCCCAGGTTCAGCGGGCCAAAGGCCACGTCGTCGAAGACGGTGGGCATGAAGAGCTGGTCGTCGGAATCCTGAAACAGGATGCCGACCTGCTTCCGAAAACGATGCAAATTTGCATCGTTTTTTACCCGCCGGCCGCAGACCTCGACCGTGCCCTCCCCCCGCAACAACCCGATCAGGTGCAACAAAAAAGTCGTCTTGCCGGAACCATTGGGGCCAAAGAGAACCACGTTCTCGCCGGGATATAGCTCGAAATCCACGCCCTGCAGGGCCAGGGTGCCGTCGTCGTACCGGTAATGCAGCCCTGCGACGCGAATCAGAGGTTCCATAGCAATAGTTGCACGCCGCCAATCACGGCCGCGAGGGCGGTAAGCGAGAGGCCATCGGCAAGGCGCATCACCGGCGGGTCAAGCAGCACAAAATGTCCTTGAAAGCCACGGGCCAGCATGGCGTAGTGGATGCGCTCGGCCCGTGCGTGGCTGCGCGCGAAGAGCACCGCGACCGCCCCGGCCGCCGAGGAAAACCCGAGCGGCGAGCGCCGGCCGCCCAGCCGACAACGCCGTGCCTGTCGCATGTGCTGGGCCTGCTCGGAAAGCACGAACAGATACCGGTAGACAAACTGCGCGATCATCAGGAAGAAGCGCGGCACGCCCAGCGACTCGAGGCCCCGCAGCAGCGTATGCAACGGGGTAGTCGCGAGCAGCAGCAGCACTGTATAGGCCGAGAGCAGGCCCTTGCACAACACCGCCACACCCCGCACCGGATCGCCTCCGAAAAAGTTGAGCGCCGCCACCGTCCCGGCAAACGGCAGCACGAGACAAGCCCGCCTGAGCAGCCCCGTCACGGGCAGCCGCGCCAGCAACACTAGCGCCGTGATCAACGCAAAATGTGTCGCAAACAGCCACCCGTAGGCACGGTGTGTGAGCGCCAGGGAGAGCAGTATCCCCAGTGCAGCCACGGTCTTGGCCCGCGGATCTAGCCGGTGCAACGGGCTCGCCAGCCGGCTCCAGCCGTCCAGGGTGACGTGATGCATTACTTATTTCGCTTCAGGGTCCGGCCGAACAGCACACCGAATCCGTAAAGTATTACGATGCCGACCACGCCCGCGGAGGCCTGCGCCGCCCACCGGGAATGAAAGAATCGCGTCTCGTATCCGGCAAACGGCGAGCCCGCCGCAACTGAGGACTGCCGGCCGGCAAAGCCCAGGTCGCCCGCCACGCGCGCCAGGCCGTCCGGAAAGGCGGAGGCCAGCAGCACCCCGAAGAGCACCAGCCCCACGGTCACTGCCGCGATGACCCACAACGCGCGCTTCACGGCAGCTCCTCCCGGAAGATAAACTTCGGGCTCAACCGTCCGATCGCTTCGAGCGCCGCCACCGTAATCGCGCCCTCGATCAGGCCCGTGACGGCGTGAATGCCCAGCATGGAAGCGAACAGCGGACGGTCCGGCGCCACGCGCGACAGGCTCAGCTCGGTCGTCGCCAGCAGCGCCGCGCCGAATACCGAGATCCACCCGCCCGCGAATACCGCGGCGCGCCGCTTGGCCCCGCCAGCGAGCCGGCACGGCAGGTATCCCAGCCACACCCCCGCCATGGCCATGTTCAGGACGTTCGCGCCGAGCGCGGTAATGCCTCCATCTTGAAATACGAGCGCCTGCACCGTCAGGATGGCCGTCATCACCACGGTAGCGGCCGCGGGTCCCAAGGTCAGGGCCAGCAAGGTACCGCCCACCAGGTGGCCCGAGGTCCCCACCCCGACCGGAAAATTGATCATCTGGGCGGCAAACACAAACGCCCCCATCACCCCGAGCAGCGGCACGCGGGACTCGTCGAAGCCGGCCTGGGTCCGCCGCACGAAGTAGCCCACCGCCGGAATCGCCGCTAGGTCCAGCGCGGCCCACACGGGCGTCGCCAGAAACCCGTCGGGGATGTGCATAAAACCTTTTCGATGGTAGCACGAATGTGAAAATCGTGACACGGGCAGCGGCCCCTCGCCAACCTGCGCATTCCGCAAACCGAGCCGCGACCGTGAGGGAGCGGTTTTCCCCCGGTACGGACCGGGGACATCGTTCACACAATAGACCGGGAACAGCGTTTACACCTTGGAAGCAGGA
>JBGPDC010000261.1:0-6617 GCA_041482115.1 Terriglobia bacterium
ACCACCAGTGCCTGCGCGTGCTGCGGCGTGAAATGGGTGTGGAGCCGGGTCCGGCGACGCTGGAGCTGTTTGAACGAATTCTGAAAGCGGAGCCGGGCGCTTCCCGCGAGCTGCCCTCCGGATCGCCCGTGTCTCCGGCGGCGAAGCCGGTCTCGCAACTGCAGAAAGTGCGGGCCCTGGTGGGCCGCACGATGGAATGGCAGCGGTTGGCGGCGGCCTGGCAAGCCGCGGTGGAGGCGGGTCCGCGAGTGGCCGTGATCTCGGGTGAGCCGGGGATCGGCAAGACCAGGCTCGCGGACGAGCTATATCAATCGTGCGTCCGGCAAGGGCATGCGGCCGCGCGCAGCCGCTGTTACGCCGGACAGGGGCAGGTGGCCTACGCGCCCGTGGCGGAGTGGCTGCGTTCCGATGCGGTTCGCGCCGGCTGGACGAACCTCCGGCCCCCGCAACTGGCGGAGCTGGCGCGGCTGGCGCCGGAAATCCGCGAGCAGTTTCCGGAACTCGAGCGGCTCCAGCCCGCCCTACCCAGTCCGCTCGCCGAGAGCTGGCAGCGCCTTCATTTCTACGAATCGCTGCATGCCGCTTTCGGCAAGAGCCGGAAGCCGCTGCTGCTGTATCTCGATGACCTGCAGTGGTGCGATCCCGAGTCGTTCGAGTGGCTCCACGCTCTGTTGACCTCTCCCGCCGCGGCCGGCATCCTGGTGCTGGGGACGGTGCGGGCGGAAGAGACGGGCCGCGAACATCCCTTCACCCGGTTTCTGGCGGGGCTGCGGCAATGGGGGCTGGGGCCATCCGGGATGCTGCTGGAAATTCCGCTGGAGCCTTTGGATGCCCCGGAGACGGCCGAACTGGCGCGCCTCGAATCCGCAAAGCCGCTCGAAAGCGGAAACCTGGGAGAGATCTTCCGGGCCACGCGCGGCAATCCGCTGTTTGTGGTGGAGAGTGTGCGCGCCGGACTGCAGAGCACGCGGGTCCATGCCGTAATCGCGGCGCGCCTGGCACAGCTTACGGCCGCTTCTTACGAACTGGCCGGCCTGGCGAGCGTGGTAGGGCGGCCCTTCTCCTTCGAATTGCTCGAGAAGGCTACGGATTGGGACGAAGCCAGCGTTTCCCGCGCGCTCGACGAACTCTGGCGGCGGCGAATCATCGAGAGCCGCGGCGCTGCGGAGTACGATTTCACGCACGACCGCCTGCGCGAGGTGGCCGGCGCGGAGTTGAGCCTGGTGCGCCAGCGTTATTGGCACCGGCGCGTGGCGCGGGCCATGGCCGAGGTGTATGGGGCCGACCTCGCCAGCTGGAATGGGCAGATTGCCTCTCATTTCGAACAGGCCGGCCTGGCGGAAGAGGCCATCGAGCACTACCGGCAGGCCGCGGCCTATGCGCGGCAGCGCTATGCGGATACGGAAGCGGCGGACCTGCTGCGGCGCGCCCTGGCGCTGTGCCGGGGATTTCCCGAGTCGGACCGGAGGCTGAAACAGGAGCTGGATTTGCTGGTCAAGCTGGGTCCGGCGCTGGTGACGACGGAAGGCTACTCCGCGGCGGAAGTGGGCGAGACCTACGAGCGGGCGCTGGATCTTTCGAGACGCCTTGACGATCACAATATTTTCGCGATTCTAAGCGGCGTCTGGGTCTTTCACGTGGTGCGGGGCGATCTGGAAAAAGCGCGGCACTTCAGCCTCGAATTTCTGAGAGTGGCGGAACGGGAGCCGACTCCGGGTCTGCTGCGGGCGGGGAACTTCCTCCTGGGAAGCAGCCTGTTTCATTTGGGCGAACTGGAGGCGTCGCTCAACCATATGACCGCGGCCATGGGCACACCCCGCGGCCCCGCGGAATCCGTACTGGAGCTGTTCGCCGGGCCGGATCTCAGCGTCTTTTGCCGCTCTTATCTCGCCCATCTCGCGTGGCACCGCGAAGCAGGGAAGCAAGCGGAGGGTTGCGCTACAGATGGTTGCGCTGCAGAGGATTACGCCGCGGCAGGGATCGCGGCGGCGGGGCAGATGCGCCATCCGTTCAGCCAGGCGATCGCGCTCGACTATGCCGCGATGCTGCACGTCTTCCGGGGCGAGAGCCGCGCGGCGCTCGAACGCGGGCGGGAGGCGGTCGAACTGTGCAGCCGCCACGGCTTCGCTTATTACCTCGCGATGGCAAACGTACTGACGGGCTGGGCGGAGGCTGCGGAGGGCGAGGTGGCCGCCGGCCCGGCACAACTTCGCGAGGGGCTGGAAGGGATGCGCCGCCTGGGCGCCGAGCTCCGGCTGCCCTATTATTTCTCGTTGCTGGCGGAAACCCTCGGGCGCGCGGGTCAGGTGGGCGAGGCCCTGGCCAGTCTCTCGACCGGCTTTGCATTCGCCAGCAAGAACGGCGAGGAATGGGCCGTCGCGGAGTTGCACCGTGTGCAGGGGGATCTGCTGGCCGCCGAAGGCAAGGCCGAACCGGCGCGCGCCAGCTACCGGCGGGGCCTCGAGGCAGCGCGGCGGTCGGGTTCGCTGGCGTTCGAGCGAAAATTGTCCCTTCTCGCGGACGGAACGGCCGCCGCCTCTTCAGAACGCTCTTAGCGGACATTGCCCCGATGATGAGGAACTCTGGTGCTCAAAGAAGATGTCCTGGAGGCAAACAAAAGTCGCGCCAGATCTAAGCCAGGCTTAGTCTAAGCTATGGCCGTGTCGGATGAACGTCCGGCAGGCTGGCCACTTCCTTTACTCTCGCATCCCGGTCACGCACACGCGGGAACCCGGCGATTGCGGTCCTCGGCTATCTCGGGTAGTAGAAGGTCAGATTTCGCCGGCTACGCGCTCTCCGCTGGTTACGGCCCCCTCCATGAAGCCCTGGAAGTCCAGCGACGTATGTTCGCCGGCGAAATGGATGTTGCCCACCTGCACCGGCTCGATCCCGCTGAACCCCGTGTACTGGCCAATGTTGTATTGCGAATATGCACCGAGCAGATGCGGGTCCAAAACGCCCGCAGAATAGTACGCCAGGCCGTTGTATGCGCCTTTGACGCCGGGGAAGACCGGCGTCAGAGCGGTGAGCGTGTCGTTGACCATCGCCGGCGGAGCCACTCCCTCGTCGGTGGTAAGTCCGTATTTCGCCGCTAACTGAGCACCCTGCGTTCCACCGGGGAAATCGATGAGGATACCCGTGTTCCCCACCTGGTAGTTGGTCGCCTCCCAGGCGATGTCGGCGTAAGTGGTGCCGGTGAACCCATCTTTGTTCCAGACGCGGCTTTTGAACTGGAGCTGGATTTTCGCGTTGGAGCCCAGTGGCAGGTTCTGGATGGCCTGCATCTTTAGCGCCGAGAGCCCGGCCTTGGAGAGGTCCACCTGGCGAAGCGTTGTGAAAGGGATCGCCAGCACGACGTGATCGGCCACCACGTCGTAGACGGAGGCGCCGGTCTGGAACGTGCAGTTGTAGCTGCCGTCGCTGTTCTGCTTGAGCGCCACTAATTTCTGCCCGGTCTTGATCGTACCGACGAGAAGCTCGTTAACCATGCCGTTGATAATCTGATCGTTGCCGCCGGCGATATGGTACTTCTCGTCAGTGCCGGCGAGGAGCGGAGAGGTCGGGCTCTGCAGTCCGCGGCCACCCAGGCTATCGTCGTAGCCGAGAATGTAGATGAGGTTCAGCGCCGATTGTTGCTCCGGTGGACCTCCGTATTCGCTGATAACATCTTCGTAGCAGAGGCGGCCGAACGGCGAGGTCATTCCGCCCGGGACGTATTGATTGATCTAGTCCGCCACGGACATGTGGTCCCATTGATAGGCGGTTTGTTTATAGCGAAAGTAGCGGGTCGGCCAGGGCGCCTGGGCCACCGCCTTCTTGAAGAGCGCATAGCCGAATTTCTGCCAATCAGCGTTTAGTTGCGCCTGCGTATAGTAGCCACCGTTGAACCAGTACACATCGGTGGTATTGGCCGGGTAGTTGTTGGCCAGGTCGAGCTGCAGGTTGTACCGGCTGGCCAGGGCCAGCATGGAGGCATGCTCCGAGGAAATGAACTCGCCGTGCTGCTCGACGATCTGGCCGTTGGCGAAGAAGTTGCGCAGCGTCTCCACACGCCCGCCCACTCGATCGTCCCATTCGTAGATGGTCGCCATGAGGTTGTGGTCGGTCCAGAGTTTGTGGGCGCAGCGGATGCCTGCCAATCCCGCGCCCACGATGACAATGCGCCTTTGCTTTCGAAATGCTTCACCAACTCCGGATCCTGGAGCGGCGAGAACTCCATTCCCTCCCAGGCGTAGAGCTTGTAGTCCCCCGGCGCTACGCCTTGCATCTGGAACCGGCCGTTCTGATCGGCGTTCGCGCTCTTGTAAAGATACGGCTGCTCGGGACGGATCGGCTCCGGCACGAGTGTCACAAAACTGCCGGGAGCAAGCTTCTCATCGGCCCGCGCCATACCCTCCACCATGCCCGCCCTGGGGCTGAGGGTAACGTCCAGGGCCTGACCGGGCACCGCTTGAGTCAGATCCAGTCCTTTATCGAGCACTTCCTGGGCCCCCACGCGTACCGACTTCAAGTAAGTGCCTTCCGGAAGCGGGTAAAGACTCAGATGGTATTTATCCCTCGATACACCCTCTATCCAGAACGTGCCGTCGTCCTTAACCCTTGCGCTGGTCGATCCGGACGGCATTCCTTCGGCCGCCTGCAAGTACACGGTAACGCCCTGCAAGTTTGTCCTCTGCCCGCCTTCTAACCGGACGGATCCGGTGATCTCCAAACCCGCGCCGGCAGAAACGATCAAGCCCTCGACGTCGCTGTTGCCGACCTGCACCGGCAGGCGTCCCACAATTTGCGGCCCTCTCTCCATGCGCCCCAACGCCGCGAGGTGGTAAGAACCGGGCAGAACACCTCGGATCTCAAACGTGCCGTCGGGTTTCACCCTGGCGCTGCCTCGTGTAAAGCCCAGCATGGCTTCTGATGGTTCACGCGGCACGAGCATCAACTGAATGTTCCGCTCAGGCTGAGCCGCCACCGCGCCAACCACCGCGCCCCGCAGGCGGTACACCTGCGTCCTTCGCATCCGGATATCCCTGCCGGAAACCTCCTGTCCCGCGGCCACCTCAACCGGTACGGCGCTGGGCAGTTCGGTTGCTCCAGGGTAGAAAGTGGGCACGTAGGCTTCTTCAGGCTGGCCGGATCTTGGGCGGGCCGTTTCCACACCTGGGGCTGGGCGGTCAGCCGCCAGCAAGTAGTTGCCTGGACCGAGTTCGGGTATACGAAACTCCCCCAGGTCGTTGGTCGAAGCTTCTGCCCCTCCCGCCGTGCTTCGCCCGCTTCCATGTCCCCGTGGGCGGAACGCTATAACATCTACTCCCTTAACAGGCTCGCCTTCCTCATCCAGGACCTTTCCCGTAATCACTCCTTGCGGGGTGAGCTTGAATTCCAGGTCCTTGATGTGCTGTCCAGCGGAGAGAGAAAGGGGCGTCCCGGGAGATGACCATAACCGCGCGCCGTACTCCTGACCCAAGAAACCGGTACGCTCGGCCAACAAGCGGTACGTGCCCGGCTCGACATCCTCAAGCAGAAAATGGCCCTCGGCGTTTGTAACCGCCCCCGCAGACGCTCCGCGCCCGGCGTCCGAATGCAGGGTCAAGGTCACGCGGCGCAGCGGCTCTCCAGTCGCTAAGTTGATCACGCGACCCTCGATCTTGCACAGCACCTTCGCTCTGTCAGCCAAGGGCGTTTTCGGAGCGGGGGAAGCAGCCACCGACTGTTGCGCCCAGAGCGCGGCCGGCATGCAAAAACACAAGGTCAAAAGCAGGTTTCGCATGCCTCTAGCGTAACTTCTTTTACGGGCCAAGCGTTTTTTGGGCGTCGGCGGCGGGGGTGAGTTCTCGAGTTGGTTTGGCATTTTCTCTCGAAACCGCCTGCGCGCTCATAAACAGGGCCTGCGCGACCAGAGGTTACGTCACAGTAAAGTTGTCGGAGCTAACCTTCGCGCCGGTCGCGTCAAAAACTGTCAACGTGTATCCTCCAGCTGTGGCCGGCGTCGTGAACTTGGCCCAGAAGTATTTAGTCCCCCTGCACCCGTTAAACTTGACCTTCTGAATCCCGGAGTCGAAAGAATTGTTGGTCCCGGTGATCTCGTAGGTGTAGCCTGTCGGTGTTATGTGAGTCACTAGCCAGACATAGGCTGTTTGGCTCGGCGAGAGGGAGTTATCGTTCGTGGGCCCCACCGAGCAGTTGTTCTGGTTAGATACTATGACACCGGCTTGAGCCTTAGCCGCGACTGCGTGGCTGGGCAGTGAAACCGCGGCCATGATGCACACCGCAGCTGAGATCGCGATCCATCTATGACTGAACATTCTCAACATCGCTCTACCTCCTTGAGTTTCAAAAGATTTCCGAGGACTGTCGCAACGGCAACGATACCCTTTTCATAGCCTACTCCAGTCGGACAAGCTCACGCGTGAGCCTTCCCGATGCCTGCTTCGACTACTCAAACGAGCCATTCCGCGACGGTCGGTAGGGTAACCCTTCAAGTTAACGATTCGGTTTTATTCCTGTCAATGGAAAGTCTTCTCTCATGCAAGATGAGCCTGAAGGAGGCGGTTGATTCTCACACAAGATGAGCCTAAAGGATGGGGTGTTGTGATGCTGGGGATTGACCATCCACGTGCAAG
>JBGPDC010000262.1:0-6527 GCA_041482115.1 Terriglobia bacterium
CCAGCGTATATGGGTGGCCGGCGGGTGCTGAGTATTTCTCCGCCTCCTGGCTCACTTAAAGCCGAACAAGGGTCCTGCCGCACCGCGGCTGTCCGGGGGGTGATCCTGCCTCCCGGACGGCCGATACGGGAGCAAGAATCTTTCGTGCGCGCCGTGCAGCCGTAGTGTGTCCATCGGCCGCCACGTATTTCTCAATTCCTCAATTCCTCAATTTCTCAATTCCCTCGTCACCGCCCATCCAGCTAACGCCGCAAGAATTCCCGCGACGCTCACTGCCGCCAGCGGCACGCTGAAGCTACCGGTCTGCTGGGTGACGCGGCCCACCGCCCACATCGCGAGCGCCCCGGCAAGCGAGCCGCTGCCGCCGAGCAATCCCGCGGCCGTCGAGACGTGCTCCGCAGAGACCTCCTGCGCCATGGTGAGGTACACCGGAATCCAGACGCCAATCGCGAAGTTGGCGACGATCAGCAGCGCGATTGCCGCCTGCAGGTCCGCGACCCGGGGCACGACTGCCGACAGCAGCAGTAACGCCGACGCCGCCAGGAACACTATGCGGCGGGCGGCCGGCACCGCGAGCCCGCGCCGAGCGAGCCACAGGGCCGTGCCGCCGCTCGCCAGGTAGCCGAGGTCGAGACCGACATACACAGCCGTGAGTATCCAGCCGAGCGAACGCCCCGGCGCGAGGCCGCGCTGCTGCACAAAGTAAGTCGGCAGCCAGTTCACGAAGAAATAGAGAATCGGGTTGACCAGAATCGTCACGGCAAACACTTTCCAGAACTGGCCCGTGCGCACCACGGCTCCGTAAGCGCGAGCGGCGGCGAAGCGGCGCGTTCGGCGGGACCGGCGGTCCACACGCGAGCCAGCCGCGGCGAGCCGGTGAAGGACGTCCAGCCGGCGAACCACACCGCTCCGAGCGCACCCACGCCCACGAAGGCCCAGCGCCAGCCGAAGGCGCCCGCAATCCCCAGGATCATCACCGGCGCGATCAACGCCCCGATGCTGGTGCCGCTCGTGAAGATGCCGTTGCCGAGCTGCCGGTCCTCGGGGGGCAGCGCGCGTGAGACCACGCGCAGCGCCGCCGGCCAGTTGAGCGATTCGGTCACGCCGAGCAGCAGCCGAAAAGCGATGAAGGCGTAGAAGCCGGACGCGAGTCCCGTTAGGGCGCAGGTCGCCGACCACGCCAGCACGCCGAGTCCGTACGCCCAGCGGAGGTGATAGCGGTCGAGCAACACCCCCACGCCGAACTGCGAGAAGGTATAGGCGTAGTAGAAGACCGAGAAGAGCCACCCCAGGCCCTCATTGTCGATGTGGATTTCTTTCTGAACCGTGGGCGCCAGGATGGCCAGGGTCTGGCGATCCAGATAGTTCAGGGTGGTCGCCAGGAACAGCAGCAGGCAAACGCCCCACTTGCGCAGGAAGGCCGTCATCGCCCGGGCTCAGCGTGCGGCCGGCTGATAGCGGGGCCGCTGCGCGATGAACTCCAGCACCTGCCGGTGGTAGGGGCTGAACTCCGGGTCCGGGATAGCGGTGGGCGGCACGGCCGGAGTGCCATAGCCGGTCTGAAACATGTCGTGGTGATAGGTGATGTAGACCCCGAGCTGCCACACCTGCCAGATCTGCACGATGTGGTCCGCCGGGAGGGTCGCTTCTCGCGGCCCGCCGAAGCTCGCCGTGCCGGTGCGGGCCGGCTCGTCGTCCACCACCGGTTTGCGGTAGCGCCCGAGCAGGTAGGCCAGCTCGCGCGGCGCGATCTCCCAGTGGCGGCCCGCGTTCTGGCGGGAAGTGTGGGGCGTGAGGTAATCGAGGGCCTCGTTCTGCTCGCGGTCCCCGAGCACGCCCGAGCCCCCCGGCGAATTGGTGACGATGCGGCGCGGGTCGGTGGCCCGAATGGTCTTGACGTGGTCGAGGACCCGCTCGGAAAACTCGTTCCACACCTGGATGGTCAGGTTGCGGTGGGGCTGCATCTCGCGCGTGATCGCCGCGACGGCGCGGTCGGCGGCCTCCGGCCCCAGTCGAATGTCGTTGTGCCAGCTCTCCTGGGCGAAGAGCACCAGCTCGACTACCATGCCGAGCGAGTCGGCGTCGGTGACGATTTCCTTCAGGCGGCTCACATGTTCCGCGCGCAGGCGTCCGTCGGGATAGTAGAGGGTGCAGGTATCGCAGGTGTCAGCATAGCCGTGCCGGGAGTCCCACTGGCCCCAGATGCGCAGCACGTTGATCCCGTACTTGCCGAACTTCTGGAGCCACTGCCGCCGCTCTTGAGAACTGCGGTTGAACGCGGGATTGTAAATCGCGTTGAAGAAGCTCAGCCCGGTATACGGGAACGGCTGCCCGTCGAGCCGGAATTCCGTGCCGGAAATACTGAGCTCGTGCCGGGACTGGGCCACCGCCGGGGAGAGCGCCAGCAGGCCGAAGACCAACAGCGTCAGGAGTCGCATAGCGATGCGATCATACCTGGGAACCCTTAGAGCGGCAATGTGACATGGTAGGATAAATTGTCATACCGTAACGCCGATGCCAAAGACCAAGGTTGCCCTTTCCCTCGAAACCCAACTCGTGGACCGCGTCGATGAGCTGGTCGCGCAACACCGCTTCCGGAACCGAAGCCAGGCGGTCGAAACCGTGCTGGCCGAGAAACTGCAGCAACTAGCCCGGACGCGGCTGGCCCGCGAGTGCGCCAAGCTCGACCCCAAGGAAGAGAAGGCTCTCGCCGAAGAAGGCTTCAGCGCCAGTGCGGAAACGTGGCCCGAATACTGAGGGGCGAAATCCGCTGGGCGGACCTGAACCCGGTGCGAGGCCGCGAACAAGCCGGTGTGCGCCCAGTGCTCATCTTGAGCCAAGACGTTTTCAACGAGCGCTCGGGGACCGTGATTGCGGTTGCCCTAACGAGCCGGGAACCTAGGGTTGGTTTTCCTCTCACCCTCGAAAGCAGCGCCGCGGGCCTGCCAAAACGGTCCTGGGTAAAGATCAGCCAGATCCGCATCTTAGCCGTTGATCGCATTGGCCGCCGGCTCGCTCACACCTCCGAGGAAGAGATGGCGCGGGTCATCGAAGGGCTCAACGAGATTATCGGCTAACTCATTCCTTATCGAACTTCGTCATAAGCGACCGCGTGATCCCCTGCGAGTGATGCGTCGCGGTCTCGATGGCCGAGATCAGCATCGACCGCAGGCCGTGCTTCTCGAGCTCATGAATCGCCGAGATGGTCACGCCGCCCGGGGTGATCACCTGGTCCCGCAGGATCGCCGGATGCAGGCCGGACTCGCGGACCAGTTTGGCCGCGCCGAGCACAGTCTGCTCGGCGAGGCGCGTCGAGACCTCGCGCGATAACCCCACCTTCAGACCCCCGGCGATCAGCGCCTCGATCACCATGTAAATGTAGGCCGGACCGCTGCCCGAGAGGGCCGTGACGGCGTGCATGAGGTCCTCTTCGACAAAAACGACGACTCCGACGGCGCGGAAAATGTTCTCGACGAGCTGGCGTTGGGCGGCCGTGCAGGCCTCGTTCGACGCCACCGCCGTCGCGCCTTCCTCCACCACTACCGGGATGTTCGGCATGGCCCGAAACACCGGCATCCGCTTCTGGATGAACTTCTCGATCAGGACGATCGGCATCGCCGCGGCGAGCGAGATCAGGATCTGGTCCTCGCGCAGCACGCCGCGGATTTCTTCGAGCAGGTGCGGCAGCGTGTAGGGCTTCACACCCAGGATGATCAGGTCCGAGGCCTCGGCCGCCTCGCGGTTCGAGCCGGCGGTCACGGTGATGCGGTATTTGGCGGCCAGCTCCGCGGCCCGCTCCGGCGTCCGCACGGTGGCCAGGAGATGTTCGCGGTCCGCGACGCCTCCTTTGAGGATGCCGCCGATCAGGGCGGCTCCGATGTTCCCGGCCCCCAGCACGGCAATACGCTTGGAATCCAGCATGCCGACAATTGTACTGTGCGATCATCAAGACATGAAAAGGGCCGGGATCCTGTGCGGTGTCGCGCTCCTGCTGGCGGCAGGCCTCGCGGCCGAGACGGGAGCGGAGCGGCTGCGCAAGATTCGCGACCTTTCCTTTGTCCCCGAACAGTGTTACCGGGTCCGCGACCTGGCGCTCGAAAAGGAAGACGTCAAGCTCTACTTCAGCGACGGCTACCTGCTGCTGGCCCAGCCGGTGGAGGGACGCGTGATGGCCGCCCTGTTTCTCGCGGCGACGGACGGCGGCGAGGGGGAAATCATCGTGATCCCCCCGACTCCCGCCGAGCGCCAGTCGCTGGCGCGCTTCGTGGGCGCTCCGGTGCTGCAGGAGCAGATCCGCACGGCGCTGATGTTTTTCACCGACGACACGGCGGATACCCTGCGCCGCCTGCTGGCTGAGAACCCGTTTAACAAGCCCGATCCCGAGGCCGGCCGGCGCCTGGTGCCCGATTGGCGCCCCGTGGTCCGCAACCTGGTCGGCTCCTACGACGCCCGCATGCTGGTGGATTCGTTTTCGCCGCTCGGAACGGCCCCGGGCTTCTTCGCGGCCGCGCTGAGCGGGGTCAAGCTGGGACGCTTCGACCTGCTGCTCGATCCCCGGCGCGTGGAGCAGCTCAGCGTGGGCCAGGTAACCTACCAGCACGAACGGCGCTACTACGACATCTGGACGTCGTTTCCGGCCCGCAGCTTCCGGGAAGGCCGCCGCCAGCCCCTCGCCGACACCACGCTGTTGCGCGACTTCCGCATCGAAGCCGCGTTCGCGGCCAACCTGGACATGCAAGTGGTGGCACGGGCCTCGCTCCACACCGGCGGCGCCGGCGAGCGGGTCATTCCCCTCGAACTCTCCCACCAGTTGCGTATCTCGCAGATGCTGCTCGACGGGAAGCCCGTGGAGTACCTGCAGAGCGAGCCGCTCGATTCGACCGACGCCCGCCGCCGGGGGAACGACTGGCTGCTGCTGATACTCGAGCAGGCGCTCGAGGCGGACAGCCGCCACGAAATCGAGTTTCATTACGACGGCAACGTCGTCACCAACGTCGGCTCCGACGTCTACATCGTGGGCGAGCGCGGGAGCTGGTATCCGAATCGCGGTTTCCCGTTCACGACCTATGACCTCGTCCTGCGGTACCCGCGCCGCCTGCAAATGGTCGCGACCGGGCGGCAGCTCGAATCGAAGCTCGACGGCGATTTCCGCGTCACCCACTGGAAACCCGATGCCCCGATTCGCATCGCCGGTTTCAACCTGGGCAACTACGAGCGCGTCACTGCCCGGGTGGGCGACTACACGATCGAGGTCTGCGCCAATAAGGAGCTGGAGCCCGCGCTGCGGCCGCCGGCCATTCCGGCCCTGCCGCCCCTGCCCACCGAGCGGCGGCGCACTCCGTTCACACCGCCCTCGCTGCAGAGCACGCCGCAGGCGGCGCCGGTGACTCCGATGCGGCGGATCGACCAGGTGGCCCGCGAGAGCGCCGACGCCTTGCAGTTCTTCGTCGAGCGCTTCGGACCCCCACCGCTCGGGCACCTTACGATCTCCCCCATTCCCGCCAACCTGGGCCAGGGCTTCCCGGGGCTCGTCTACGTCTCCACGCTCAGCTACTACCAGCCGGGGGACCGGCTGCTCGAAAAGTTCACGCCGCGCCAGCGTCTCTTCTACTCCGAGCAGCTCCGCGCCCACGAAATCGCGCACCAGTGGTGGGGCAACCTGGTCGGCTCGGGCGGCTACCAGAACGAGTGGCTCATGGAAGCTCTGGCCGACTACTCGGCCCTGCTTTACCTCGAGCGTCACGTGGGACCCAAAGCCCTGGAGGCGGCGCTCACCGAGTACAAGCAGAATCTCCTCACCAAGCTGGACTCGGGCGAGACCCTCGAGAGCGTGGGCGCTCTAGTGCTGGGCGAGCGTCTCGTGACGTCCAAGTCGCCGCGCGCCCATTACACGATTACCTACGAGAAGGGCGCCTGGGTGCTGCACATGCTGCGGCGCCTGATGGGCGATCCGAAGTTTTTCGCGTTCCTCACCGAGTTGCGGCGGGAATACGAGTTCAAGCTGGTCAACACGGATCAGTTCCGGCAACTGGCCGGCCGGTTCCTGCCCGCCGTGCCCCAGGATCCCAACCTGGAGGGCTTCTTCAGCCAGTGGGTCTACAACACCGGCATCCCGACGCTGAAGCTGGAGTACAAAATGACCGGTCGCGCACCGCAGCTCCGGCTCACCGGCGCCGTGCGCCAGTCTGGCGTTCCCGACACCTTTACGGTGGCGGTGCCAGTCGAGATTCACGTACCGGGCCGCGCCGAGCCGGTGGAGGTTCGGGTACAAACCGAGGATGGCGTAGCGACCTTCTCGGTGCCGGTGGCGCAGCGCCCGACCCGCGTCGTGCTCGATCCGAAAGACTCCGTCCTCGCGATCAAGCAGTAATAGAGGTTAGTGGGAAGGCTCGGCTACCGGCTCCGGCGCGACGGCCGGGCGGCCCTGCGACTCGGCGAACCGGAAGAGGTGATTCAACGCCCCGCGCCCGTTGCCCACCGGGTAGGCCCGGGCGATGGCCTGGCTCACGTAGGCCTTGGCCAGCACC
>JBGPDC010000263.1:0-6457 GCA_041482115.1 Terriglobia bacterium
CCGGATCGAAATTGTTCGGCCAGTTGGCATAGCGGGGCGAGGCCGGTTCGCTGCACGGCCCGCTGGAGCCGGTGTAGAGGTGAAAATTCCACACCAGGTTGGGCCAAGCCAGGTCCGACAGCGCGCCCGAGACAATCGATTCGAAGACCGTGCCGGTGTCCTCGACGAAAATGAGCGACTGCGGGCTGTAGGTGCGGATCGCGGCGATCAACTGGTTCTCAGCGTTGCTCCACGTGTTGCCGTCGATGCCGTGCATGTCCTCCCAGGTGTCGTAAAGGACCGCCGGATCCGCGGCATATTTTCTTGCGAAGCCCCCCCAAAACGTAAAAGCCGTGTCGACGTAGTTGCCAGTGGTGTCTTGCGTGGCGCAGAGGGAGGCATTGGCCTGGCAGTTCAGGTCGCCCTGGTTGGCCGCCGGACAGTTCTTGCCGTCGGCTCCGCAGGGAGCATCGGGGAACTGGCCGGCCTTGAGGATGAGCACATAGTTGCCGTACTTCTTGGCGCGCTGAATCAAAGCGTCGATATAGTCCTGGTATTTCTGGTTGGCGATCGGGACCGGCACATTCGAGTTCCACCAAGCGGCGTTGACGAAAATCCGCACCAGGTTCATCGAAAGCAGCCGGTTTTGCGCGGCGTAATCAGTGTCGGTCGCGCTGGCGTCGGCGTTGCCCGATCCCGTGCCGCTGCGATTGAGGCCGCGCAGCAGGACCGGCTTGCCCGCGTCATCGAGGATGAAGCCGGCCGGCGAGACGTGTAGCGGGCGAAACGAGGGCGTCTGGGCCTGCAGGAAGGTCCCGAGAAGAAGGGCCGGGAGAAGCGCCCGCGTGAGCGTCATTGCATCGTCACCCACATCGGGCTCACCCACACGATCTGGCCGTCGGTCTGAAGGCCGCGCACGTAGTAGTAGCTGGTCTTGCCCTTCGCCGCCGCCTGGTCCTGCCAGGTGAAGGACACGACGCGATCCCCGCTGGTGGAGTAGACGATATTGTTGTCCTTGACCACGACCACGGTCTGGAACGGCGCGGTGCCAAACAGGCGGACCGTGAACACCGGCGCGCTGCTGGTGGTAAAGGCTTCTCCCATGAAGTGCGTCCCGCTGCGGAAGTCGGCCACGATGTTATCGGTGGAGCCGTACATGCGGCGTTTTTGCAGCGCTTCGAGAATGCCCGCGCGGGTCGGGGCCGTCACCCAGATGTTGGTGAACGAAATGTGCGTGGAGATATGGTCGCTGGAGGCCTCGAACCCGAGCTGGTACCCCTTGCCCAAGGCATTGGAAACATAACCGGCGGCTTCGAATCCCGAGATGGAATCCGCGGCGGTGTTGGCCCGGGGCGCGCCGGGCATCTCGTAGTCCTGGCGGTCGCCCTGATAGATTTCGACGAAGGGTTCCGCCAGCGGGTCGTTGTTGCGCCAGTCCGTGCCCTGATCGGTAGCGCTGGTGTGCGGGGCGGAGAGGCCGCCAAAGAAGCGCAGATAGGCGTAGAGCATGGTCGTGTCGGGAGCGGGGGCCGCAGGGGACTCGGGCGAGGTGACCGGAAGGCGGGGCAGGGGACGAACTCCTCGTTGGGCGAAGACCACGTTGCGGTGTCCCTCGGGGTAACTGACGCTGCGCTCGTAGTAAAACATGGGGACAAACCGGGAGCCGAGCAGGTAGGCATCGGTGAACTTCTGGATCAGCCACCAGGTATATTCCCGGGCGTCGCCGTTGTCGTGATCGCAGCAACCCGCCCAGCCGAGGGAGGCCGCATCAATGTAGTAGCGGTAGGCATCGATCAGGGGGCCGTCGTTGCGGCCGTCGAAGGAGAGCTCGGTGTGACGGTGGAAGTCGCCGCGCACTAACTGGAACGCCTGCCCGTTCACGGTAGGCCGGTAGCTTTGCGAGAGCCGGGCGGCCGCGGCTTCGGCTGCCGCCGCCGCGTCCGGAGCGTCGGGCAGGACGGGGCCGACCTTTTGCAACTGGGGCGACTGCTGCGTCCGGGTAACCGCCAGTTCGGACTGGAAAATATCCGAGCTGACCCCATCGGTCTGCGGCGTGTTGCCAGGCAGCGGGTTGAGGCGGTGGTCGGACGAATGGGCGATCAACAAACGTCCCGGCTCGAGGCCCACCAGGGCCGGACGATTGTCGCCCACCGCGTCCGTAAAACCCAGCACCCCTGGCCCGTGCCACTGGGCTCCATCGAAATAGACCATCGCGCCGACCCAGATCGACCCTACGCTAACGCCACCCGTGGCGCGGCTGGAGGACAGCCCGGAGCCGGCCACCTCGCGGAAAGCGAGATACACGGTTCCCTCCGGATCGGTGGCCAGGCGGGGGAAGCTGTTCCGGGGCCCCGGGGCAGGACCCACACCGTTATCAGGCTGACGCTTTTGAGCGAGGGTGGGATCGGGTTGATTGGAGAAGGGTCCCCGTCCCGTCGGCAGAAACAGGCGATTCGCAGGCGCACCCGGCAGGACTCGGGCGACGTCGTCGGTGGTGGCATAAAGATCGTTTCCGATCAGACACCGGACCTGAATCGTATGGCCGCTATACAGTGGAAGGCCGGTGGTGTCGTACGCCCCGAAGTCCTTGCCCCATCTCGAGCCGGCCACCTCATAGGCGATCCATAGGCGGTTCTGGAAATCGTAGGCCAAGGAGCTGCGCGCCTCGAAGTTGACCGTCGCGGCCACCGGGATTGGGTCCTCCAGGCCGATCTGGTCGGTAAATCGCACGCGGCGGAGGTAGACGTCGTAATCGCCCTTGTCATAGGTGTCCCAGGAAATGGCGACCTCACCGTTGGGCGCGGCGGCGATGGCCGGGTCCCAGTCGCTGGCCGGCGATACCGATACCACCGCCTCCGGCGCAAAGGTGTCGCCGGTCTGAGCGGTGGTGAGGACCTCGAGATTGTCGTTCCGGAATCCCTGCCAGGCCACCCAAACGCGGCCGGAGGCGTCGGTGGCGGCGACGGGAAAGAGGTCCGGGCCGGGGTCGGTGGTGAGGCGGATCTCCGCGGAGAGGGCGCCATCGGCGCGCGCGTTGCGGGCGTAGAGATCGAAGTTGCCGGAGCGCTGCGCCGAATAGAAGATCCAGGCCCGTCCCTGGCCATCGACGGCCACGGCGGTGCGCATGACGTCCTCACCTGGGTTGGTAACGGGAAACGGCCCGGTCCAGACGCGTTGGGATACGGAATAGTGCATCAGGAAAACCTGGTCCCCGCCGGCCGGGCGCGCCAGGAATGCGAAATCGGTGATGGTCTTGGTCGTCCCGGTGGACTGGGCCAGGGTGCGGTCGCCGTGAACGAACTCCGTATAGGCGAGGTACACGTCATCGCCCGACTGCGCCATCGAAGGGAAATCCTCTTCCTCGGTCGAGGACGTCAATTGGAATTGAGCGCCCGTTTGGGCCACGAGCGCGCGGCCGTTCAGGAACGGCCGGCTGACGCCGAACGGGAGATCTTGCGCAGAAAAGCTGAAATTGCCTTGCGTCGTCGTCACATTGAATGTGACCGGACCAGCCGCGTCGGAGATTTTGACGATGAGGCCGTTTTCCTGTACGGGCCCGGGCGGGTTCAGAGTGGGCGTCGTGCGGGTATTCAACTTCCAGCTCGTCGTACCCGAGATGGAGTCGTTTCCGGCGAATCGCCAGCCGCGGAGGATCTGGACGTTCGCTCCCGTTACGGTAAGGGAGCCATCCCAGTTGGCGGGCGCCGTGTCCCCCACGCCGAGAATGACCAGATACGACTGACCGGGCGCAACCGTAACCGGGGCGGCGTGAATGGAGACCCCGGGGTAGAGAAGGCGTTTGCCGACGAAGGCGGCGACGGCGGCAAGCACAAGGACAACGGCTGCCAGGTATCGGAACCTCATGCTCGGGAAAGACCTCCTCTCCGGCGAGGTTGGCTAAGCCGGGCCTACCAACGGTGCCTCGTGCTCGCCAATCAGTAACCGCCCGGCAGCCGTTTACCGAGACCTCCAGTAAGGTAGCGGTCAGGCCCGATAAGAGTAATCCCTCATGCGGGCGATTTGGTCCACCAAATCTGGGCTAGGGGGAACAAAAGGGGACCCGCGATTAGTAAACCTTTCGGCGTGGACCAGGAGCTGTTCGAGTCCGGCCACGCAGGGCGAAGACTTGGCGAAGAAAGGAGCTGGGACCCAGAGGTGTCTGAGAAATACCTGCAACTGGGCAGATCCCGCTGGGCACTGCTTGGGAAGGAAGGGCAGGACGGCAAAGATTTTGTCCGGCCAGGGGCGAGTAGAGGTATGCTATGCAGATCCGGGGAACTCAAAACGGAAATCCCGATTGAGGAAGGGTCATGCCACTGCGTTCGACTCTGCTTCTCGCGTTAGCTGCCTGTTCCGTTCTGCTCTGCCAGACCGTTTCTACCGAAATCCTCGGCCTGGTTACCGATCCCACCGGCGCTGTCATTACGGGCGCCACCGTAACCGCCCGCCGCGTGGCGACCGGCGACGTCCGGACCGCCACTACCAATGCCACCGGGAACTATGTCTTCCCGCTGCTGGACATCGGCGAATACGAGATCACCTGTTCGGCCACAGGTTTCAAGACCGAGGTGCGGCGCGGCATCGAGTTGCAGCTCCAGCAGAAGGCCCGCCTCGACTTCGAGATGCAGGTCGGCGCCCAGGTGGAGACCATCGAGATCACTGGCGCGCCTCCCCTGCTGCGCACCGAGGACGCCACGCTCGGGTCGGTGATCGAGTCCAAACGGGTCGTGGAGCTGCCGCTCAACGGGCGTAACTTCAGCCAGCTCGCCACGCTGATGCCCGGGGTGACCCTCGGAACCAGCCGTATCGGCAACAATGGCCAGGGCGGCACGCCCATTCCCGGCCAAACCGTGCAGGTCGCCGCCAACGGCCAGCGGGATATCCAGCAGAACGTGACTATGGACGGCGTGGTGGCTACCGAGCCTCGGATCAATACGATGAGCTTCACGCCTTCGATTGAGGCGATCGAGGAGTTCAAGGTGCAGAGCGCCGTCTATTCGGCGGAGTACGGATTTAATTCGGGCGCCCAGATCAACGTGGCCATCAAGTCCGGCACCAACGCCTTGCACGGCACCCTGTTCGAGTTCCTCCGGAACGACAAGTTCGACGCCCGCGGCTTCTTCCTGGCGCCCAGCCAGTCCAAGAACAATCTCCGCCGCAATCAGTACGGGGTGGTCGTTTCCGGCCCTATCATCCACGACAAGACCTTCTGGCTCTTCAACTGGGACGCCCGCCGCGAGCGCCGGGGCACGCCGGCCTTAGCGGCGGTGCCCACCGTGGCCATGCGCGGCGGCGATTTTTCGGAGTTCCTCGCACCCCGCAACCGCTGGTACCCGGGCGACGCCAACCCCACGGCCACCCGCACCATTCGCTTGCCGGGCGACGCGACACCTTTCACGAACAACGTCGTTCCGGCCAGCCTGATCAACACCGTTTCTCGTAACCTGCTCACGTGGAAGGAAAAGAGTCCCTTCCCGGAGGGCGGCTTTATCCCCTACCCCAATATCGACGCGCAGGCTCGCGCCAACGGCAGCACCATGAATCTAGCGGGCACGGATCTGCTGAATATCGACAGCGATCAATACCTGGGCCGCGTGGACCACCGCTTCGGCGACAACGACCGTATCTTCGCGCGATATGTCATCGTGAACGCGCTGGCGGATCAGAACCCCATGGTGCGCCTGCCCCAGACCATTTTTAAGAACCGCTCCATGAACCTGGCCATCGGCTGGAACAAGATCATTACCCCCACCGTGCTCAACGATTTGCGGTATGGCTACAACAAGACCCACACCGATTTTCTAGGCCCGCTGACCGGTGTCGGTTTTGACATGCGCGCCCTGGGGCTGGACTTCCGGGTGGTGGGCGACAACAACCGGACCCTCAAGACCAATGAAGAGGGACTGCCGATCATCAATGTCACCGGTTTTACCGGCATCAATTACGTGCGCGAGCCGGGCCAGCTCGATGACGTCTACGTCCACGAGATCGCCGACAGCCTGAGCGTGAGCCGCGGCAAGCACAACTTCAAAGTCGGCGGCGGATACCGCTACAACATTGGGGGCAGCGCCCGGGCGAACATTCCGCGAGGCCAGCTCGATTTCACCCGCGACATCGTCGGCATCCCCGACGGTTTCGCCGCTTTCCTGCTCGGCTATCAGGCTTCCTCCCGGAGCGCCGAGGGCCAGCCCCCGTTGATCAGCCGCCAGGACAAGTTCGCGATCTATGGGCTCGACGACTTCAAGGTCACTTCCCGCCTCACCGTCAACCTGGGCGTGCGCTGGGACTTTTACGGCCACGTCTACGATAAAGACGTACTCGGCCGGATCCGCACGGTCTCGTTTGCCGCCTCGCACGACGCCAAGCGGATGGCGGACCCGGGCGTGCTCGCGCTCCGCGGCAAAGTCGAGCTGATCCGCAGCGCCGAGCTCGCGCACGCGGAGCCGGTCCGCCAAGCGATCGTCGAGCTTACCTTGGC
>JBGPDC010000264.1:0-6420 GCA_041482115.1 Terriglobia bacterium
GCCACCAGGCGCCGCATCCGCTCGTCCAGAAAGGCTGACAACGAACGAAATCGCCGTTGGATGCTCTTGTGGTCTACCACGCCACAAGTATAAAACAAAATTAGCCCAAGTTGTTTTATTTATTTCCTGACAGGCTCTTAGTGCTTCAGCCGGCTGCACGCGGTGAGTGCGCCGGTCACATCGATCGCCTCTTTGTTCTCGGTGATGTTGACGATCTTGCCTTCCATATCGAGAACAAACGTCGTGCGGTTGGCGATGCCCACCTTCTCGTTCAATACGCCATACGTCTTGGACACCTCGCGCATGTGGTCGGAGAGCATGGGGAAGGTCGCCCCCAGTTCTTTGGACCAGTGGTTGAGCGTCGCGGTAAAGTCCGTGCTGATGGCGAGAACCTGCGTTTCTGCTTCCGAGAATTTGCCGATACCAGACTGGTAGGCAGTTAGCTCGGCCGTTCAACCACCGGTGAAGGCGGCGGGAAAGAAGGCGAGCACGACGTTTTTCTTTCCCAGGAAATCGGAGAGGTGCACGGGCTTGTTGGCTGTGTCGGGGAGGGTAAAGTCGGGCGCTTTGTCGCCGACTTTGAGTTTCTGCTGCGCGGGCAGGCCGCCGGCGGCGAAGGCGGCCAGCAGCACCGTTAGAGCGAATCGCTTCATGTGATATGTCCTCGGCTTCCAGGAACTCCAGAATCCTTTCCTATCGTAACATTACCGGATCGGGATGTTCACCGTGTTGCTGGCGACGCTGTTGCTGGTGATAACGAGCGGCTGCACGCCGGCGGGAGTTCCGGCGGCGATGGTCACGTTGAGCTGGTTGAGGCCCACGAAGTTCGGCGCCAGACCCGAGAAGAATACCGCGGCGTCGCGGGCGGCCACGGTGACCTGCGGGGTCTGCTTGGTGCGTGCCAGCGGGTCGCCCAGGGCGGCTTCGCCCGTCGCCTGCGGCTGGTCCACCGGACCGACGCCAGTGGCGTAAACGATGACCGTCTCCCCCCCTTGGGCCGGACTGGCGGTCGTCACGAGGCTGCCGTTGGCATGGGTGATGACACCGAATTTCTGGTTTCCGGCAGCGTATTCGAAGATCCCCGGCGCGGAATCGCTCAACTGCAGGTCATAGACATTGCTAATGCTGTCATCGATGCGCACCTTCATTTTCACGGTGCTCTGGCCGGTAAGCTCCCACGGCACCTGCACGTTGAGCTGTCCGGGGCTGACAAAGAAGAAACGGCCGGGGATGCTCAGGCCGGCGTCCACCTGGTCGAAGCTGATGCTCACGTGGCCTAAGGCCAGCGGCAGCGGCAGGCGAATCGCGCCCCGGATAAGCTCCGATAAGTTCGAGCCGAAAATCGAAATGATGGACCCGGGCGCCACCTTCTGGCCGGAAGCAAAGCTCGCGCCATTCACGACGCCGCTATCCGCGATCGCCGGGGCGGCGCGCGCCGTGGTCACGAAGTTCACCGTCAGCGAACCGGCCGTGCCGCTGAAGGTCTGCGGGCCGACGGTGGGGCCGAGGTCGGGGTCGGCCGCCGCGATGCCGTAGAGGTCGGTCTTGGTATCGGCGGAAACAATCTGGCCGCCGCCGTCGACGACGCGGAACTGCACGGGGAGTCCCGCCACCGGCAGTCCCACGTCATCGACGACCTTGAAGGCGAGCAGCTCGGGCGAGGGCTGGCCGGCGGTGCCCGCCGCCCCGTCCCCCATGAGTGGGAAGATGGCGCTCGCCTGGCCGCGCGCCACCATATATTGGTAGGGGACGTGAAGGTTCGTCGACCCGGCGTTGTTCGTGATCTTGAGGACGCCCTCATAGAAACCCGTCGCCGGAAGCCGCCCGTTGGCAGCCACCGTGACTTGCCCGAACTGTCGTCCGGGGATGGTCACGTTGGCCGACGTGCCCCCGTTGACGGTGAGGCGGAGGTTGGAATCGGGGTCGCGCTGCTGGACCTCCACGCGGAAGGTATCGCTGTTAGTACCGACGTTCCCCACCTGCAGCGTGCCGGAGAAGGGGAAGCGGACGGTGCTATCGAGGGTGCCGAAGCTGATGGTGGGTGAGTCCACGACGGCCCCGGGACTCACGGCGGCCTTCGCGTTCAGCTTGCCTCCGCCCACGGCGGTGACGCGGGCCGGCTGGCCGCGGTCCTGGACGTTGGTGGAGGCCGTGTTGACGAGCGCCGACTTGATCAAAATCGGGTCGAGGCCCGGGTTCTGTTGCATGACGAGCGCCGCCGCGCCGGCTACGATGGGCGCCGAGAAGCTGGTGCCTTCGAACGAGGCGAAGCGCGAGGCGTCGTATTCCCCGCCGTTGGCGTCAAGGCTCTGCGTGGCGGAATAAATAAACGATCCCGGCGCGACCAGATCGGGCTTGAGCTGGTCGTCGATGTTGGGGCCGCGCGAGCTGAAGATCGTCACCTGGTCGGCCGTCGTGGGGTTCTCCACCAGCTTGGGATCGAGGGTGACGGTGGCCGAGGGGGTCGCAGACGCGAAACTGCGCAGGGCTACGCCCGCGCTGTTACCGATCATCGCCGCTGGAATGGTGGCGCTGACCAGGCCGGTCATGCTGATAGGTACGTCCTGACCGTCGCGGTTGTAGACCACCACGGCCGCGGCGCCCGCGGCGGCGGCGTTAATGACCTTCTGTTCGAATTCACAGTTGCCCCGCAGGACCAGTACAGCGCGGCCGGTAAGCGAGCCGGCCGGCAGCGGATCGCAGGCTAGGCCGTCGTTGCCGGTGGATTCGGCCGTGCGCAGGGACAGCGTGAGAGGGCCCGCCGGCCGCGGTCCGTTGCCCAGCAGCGCCAGCGCCGGCTGTAGGGCCGGGGGCGCTCCGGGCGCCGCGCGCAGAGTCGAAAACAGTTGCTTGGAGTTGGTGGTCGCGCCGACCGCGATAGCGTCATAGGCCGTGGCGGGCGAAGAGATGGTGTTGGGGGTCGGGGCCGTGCTCCCGGCATCGCCTTCGTTGCCGGCCGCGACCACCACCAGGACGCCGAAGTTTTCGGTGGCGGTCGTGATGGCGGAGGCCAGCAGGTCGCAAGGCTGGTTGAAGCCCGCGCCGCAGGCCGCGCCGGAATCATCCGGACCGAACACCGCGGGCGAGCCGAGGCTCAGGTTAACGATATCCATGCCGTCGGAGATGGCATCTTGCAGGGCCAGGAAGATCACCTCTTCCTGGATGAAATCCTGGATGTCGGCGGAGCCGGTAATCTTGTAATTGCCCAGGTACGCCTTGGGTGCGATGCCGGTAAGGGTGCGGCCGCCCGGATCGGTCACGGAGCGCCCCGCGGCGATCATCGCGACCATGGTGCCGTGCCCGGCGCGGTCGCGCGGGGTGACGTCGTCCGGACGGGTGGCGGTGGGGTCGATGGGAAGCGCCGGTCCCACGTAGCTGCGCGCCACGATGATCTTGCTGTTCGTGTAGGGAAGGTTCTGCGGGAGGGCCTTCGGGAAGCCGGTGGGAGGCGTCAGGCTGGGGTCCTGAAAGGCTGGATGCGTATTGTCAATACCACTGTCGAGGATGCCGATCGCGAAGCCGGCCCCGGCATTCGAGATGCCACCCACCACCTGCCAGGCGTCGGGAGCGCTGACCAGCGCGGCGGCGGTATCGAGCTTCATCTTGAAGCGCCGCATCCGGACCACGCCGCGCACGCCCGGCAGTCCGCGAAGCTGCGCCGCCTGCGCGGGGGTGGCCTTCACGAAGACGGCGTTCACCAGCGTGTGGGTGGAGCCGACGATCGGCAGGCCCAGAGTTGCGGCCGCCCGCCGGATGGGGGCCTGGGTCGCCACCACCGTATCGACCAGGGCTTGCGTCACCACCGGACGCTCCAGGCGGAGGCCGTTTGTGCGGGACCGGGCCGGCGGGGCGAGCCGCGAACCTACCGAGTCTTCGCTGAGCCAGATGGCGTAAGTAGCCGGTTCACGCCGCTGGGCTGAGCCGATACCGGCCGCCAGAAGAAAGATCAAGGAGCTCACTGCCGCTTGAAGCCGCATAGGTGTATGTAAGAAAGGACGCGAGGGCGCGGCCGGGCGTTTCCGCCAGGCTATGCTACACTTAGTATTGAAGTTTTCTGGAGCGAGGGTTCCCAAAAATGAAAGCCGGAATTCATCCCGCCTACGCGGAAGTGAACGTTAACTGTGCCTGCGGGCATACGTTCCGCACCCGGTCCACGCACAAAGGCGACATCCGCGTGGAAATCTGTTCCAACTGCCACCCGTTCTTCACCGGCAAGCAGAAGCTGATGGATACCGCCGGGCGCATCGAGCGGTTTGAGCGGAAGTACGCCAAAGTACGCAAGGGCGCCGCGCCCACGCCGCCTGCGCCCCCCGTCACCACAGCCCGATAATCTTCCACCACAGAAACCCGGCCGAGCACCAGATGGCCAGGTTGACGACCGAGATCAGGAAGCCTATCTTCCACCAGTCCCGGAAGCTCACGTAGCCGTGGGCATAGAACATGGGGCTCGGCGTGGTGCCGTAGTGCGTCAATCCGGCCGACAGGTTGCTGAGGCAGGCGAAGGCGAAGATCACCAGTCCGGCCGGAGCGCCCCGGGCCAGCAGCAGGGCCATGAACGGCGGAAACATCGACACCATGTGCGCCGTGATAGAAGCGAAGGCGTAGTGGACGTAAAAGTAGATGAGCAGCGTGACGGCCAGCAGCGTCGGCCAGCCTAGCCCGGCGAAGTGGCCGCCGACCTGGCGGGCGAAGGCCGTCGTCACCCCGAATTCGTTGAGGGCTTCGCCCAGGCGCACGAGGCCGCCATACCAGATGAAGACGTCCCAAGCGGCCCTCTCGGTGATGGCGTCCTCCCAGGTGAGGACGCCGCTGAGGAAGAGCGTACAGGCCCCGAGCAAGGCGACCTCTGTGATGCCGAGGCGGTGCCACGGGGTGGTTAGCCACAGCCCGCAGGTCATCGCGAATACCACCGTGACGATGCGCTCGCCGCGGCCCATGGGACCCATGGCTTCCAGCTCCCGGCGCGCGAAATTGGCGGCCTCCGGCGTGTGACGGATCTTGGGCGGCAGCAGCCGCGAGATGAGCCAGGGCACCACCAGCAGACTGAGCGCCCCGGGAACGCTGCCAGCCACGAGCCAACTGGCCCAGGTCACGTCCAGGCCGGAAGCCTGCTTGGCGAAGTTCGCCGCCAGCGGGTTGCTCGCCTGCCCGGTGAGGAACATGGCTGCGGCAATGCATTCGCCCTGGTAAACGGCGGCGAACAGAAAGGTGCCGAGCAGCGCGGCGCTCTCGCCCGGGGTCGAGCCATAAAGTTCGCACAGGCTTCGGAGGATCGGCAGGATGACGCCGCCGGCTCGCGCCGAGTTGGAAGGGATCGTGGCAGCCAGAGTGACGTCGCTCAAGATCAGTGAATAGGAGACGCCCAGCGAGCTTTTGCCGAAGGCGCGGACGAATAGCAGCGCGATGCGGCGCGCGAGGCCGGTCTTGATAAGGCCGCGCGAAATGAAAAAGGCCGCCAGCACCAGCCATACGGTGGGGTTGGCATAGCCGCCCAGCGCCTGGGCCATGGTCAGGGTCTTGGTGAGCGCCACGGTGGTCACGCCGATCAGCACCAACGCGCCCCCCGGGATCGGACGCAACATCAGCCCCGCCACCGTCGCGAGGAAAATCCCGAGCAGCCGCCAGCCTTCCGGCTTTACGCTCTCCGGACGCGGCAGGAACCACTGCACGGCGAAGTAGATCCCGACCAAAAGCAAGAGCTTCAGGTAGACCGTTCGCTTCGCGGCGGAAGAGGGGTCTTCGGCGGCCATGAGGAAGCGGCCATTCTAGCAGAGCTACGGGTGTAGTCCCGGATGCTAACCTGAACTGGAGGAGACCACCAGCCATGCCGGAACCCGGAGTCTACGCACACTTTTCCACGAGCGAAGGGGATTTCACCATCCGCCTCTTTGCCGATCTCGTTCCCAAGACGGTCGAGAACTTCGTCGATCTGGCCGAAGGCCGGAAAGGTCCCGCGGGCAAGCCGTTTTACGATGGGCTGGTTTTCCACCGCGTGATCCCGGGTTTCATGATCCAGGGCGGCTGCCCGCAGGGATCGGGAACCGGCGGCCCCGGCTACAAATTCGCCGACGAGTTCAATCCTAAGTTGCGCCACAACAAGCCGGGAATTCTCTCGATGGCCAACGCGGGTCCCGGCACCAACGGCAGCCAGTTTTTCATCACCGTGGCCCCGACGCCCCACCTGGATAACCGCCACTCGGTCTTCGGCGAGGTCACCTCGGGTTACGACGTCGTGGAGAAGATCTCCAAGGTCCCCACCGGCTCGCAGGACCGGCCCGTCAAGCCGGTAGTGGTCAAGCAGGTTAAGATCGAGCGAACGAGCTAGGGCGCTTCGGTGTCCACGTCGTAGACAAGTCTTAGCTACCCTCTAGACAATTCGAACTCGGGCCGGCGCCGTGCCCTTGGCCGCAAGTCCTCGCC
>JBGPDC010000265.1:0-6409 GCA_041482115.1 Terriglobia bacterium
ACAACACCCCATCCTTTAGGCTCATCTTGTGTGAGAATCAACCGCCTCCTTCAGGCTCATCTTGCATGAGAGAAGACTCCATCTGCTGATTTAGAACAAGCGTGTGGTACAGTCCGAGACAGGTCTCTTAGTGGTAGTGAAATTACATACCAACCATGGACGCTAACGTTCTAAGGGGATTCATCACGGAACTGCACGAGGAGCTGAAGCGGATCAACGATGCGATCGTCGTGCTCGAGCGCATGACGCTCGATAAAGCGCCCCGCGGCCGCAAGCGGAAGTTCGAATCGGACTTGGTTCGCAAGCTGCTGCGCCACTCCCCCAAGCCCACGAAGATCCTGCCGCGTTAGCTCAGTCGGATTCGCCCGCCCCCGCCGTCACCGGCACGCCCCCCACCGCCGCCTGCGGGACTGCCTTGCGCGGCAGCGGAGCGTAGCGCAGTCCAAACGCCATCACGGCGGAGAGCAGCGCCAGTCCCGCGCTGCAATAAAAAGGCAGCGACCAGTTCCCGAAGTGCTCGAACGATTGCGCGCTGAGGTATCCCGCGACGATCGAAGCCGCCCCCTTGGCGGTATACATGAAGCTGTAGTTGGAGGCCGCGTGGCGGACGCCAAAATAATCCGCCGTGGTCGGCGGGAACAACGAGAAGACCTCTCCCCACGTGAAGTAGGTCAGTACCAGCGTCACGGTAAAGAAGATCTCGGAATACTGGCCGAGCCTCACGATCCCCAGCAGGCAGCACGCCTGCAGGAAGAAGGCGATGGACATCGTCGTCTCGCGACCGATCCGGTCGGAGACCGCTCCCCAGAAAACACGGCTGGCGCCGTTGGCGATCGGATTCAGGGTCAGGGCGAGGGTGAGGGCGGCCGGGCTGATGTGCCAGGCGCGCGACACCGGGCCGGCCTGCGCGGTCACCAGCAGCCCGCCGTAGGCCATCATGACGAACATCGCGTAGAGGAAATAGAAGTGCGGCGTGCGCAACATGTCGCCGGTGTTGAAGGTTTCGGTATTACGGCGCGCCTGGACCTTCGGCGCCGCGGCCGCAGCGTGCGCCTTGCGGAAATCCGGATCGGGGTTACGCAGAATCTGCGCGACCAGCAGGATCACCGACCCTTGGAAGATGCCCGAGTACTGAAACGCCACGCGGTAGTCATATTGCCGGATCAAGTAGGCGATCACCGGGATGAAGAGCGCGGCGCCACAGCCGTAACCGCCGGCGATGATGCCCGAGGCGAGCCCGCGCCGGTCGGGGAACCACTTGACCGCCGCGGCGATCGACCCGCTATACACAAAGGCGGCGCCCACGCCGGCGATCGAGTAGAAGACGTATAGCGCCGTGAGGGTCTTCACGTAGGCCAGCGACACCCAGCCAAAGCCGCACAGCACGCCCGCGATGCTGACGAAGAAACGCGGCCCCATCCGATCGATGAGCCAGCCCTCCAGCGGCATCACCCAGGTCTGAAACAGGATGAACAGGGTGAAGCCCAGTTGGATGCCCGAAAGCTTCCAGCCGTGGGCCTGCTGCAGGGGCTGGACAAACAAGGTCCAGCCATATTGCAGGTTGGCGATCATGATCATCGCGATGAGCGAGCCGAAAAGCTGAATCCAGCGATTCTTCATGGCGTGTTAACTCCGCGTGGTTTAGCCTGCGAGCCTCGGACGCGGGCGAGCAACTTGGTGCAGGCGTAGACGGCGCGCGTATGGGGCATGGGAACGCCCAGCCGCTCGCCCAACTCGACGACCGCCCCGACCAGCGCCTCAATCTCCAGCGGGCGGCCCGCTTCAAGGTCTTGCAGCATCGAAGTCTTATGTTCGCCGACTTTTTCAGCCCCGGCCATCCGCTGGTCGATCGTGACCGGCAGCTCGATGCCGAGCTGGCCGGCGACCGCCTCCGCTTCCGCCATCATATGGCGAACGAGACACCCGACCTCCGGGTCGCGCACCATCTGGACCAGCGTCGCGCCGGTGAGCGCGCTGATGGGATTGAACGACAGGTTCCCCAGGATCTTCACCCAGATCTCCGTCCGCAGGCGGGCCGATACCGGACAGCGCAGTCCGGCGGCGATCCAGGTCTCGGCAATCTGGCGCAGGCGCTCGGAGCGCGAGCCATCCGGCTCTCCGAGCGAAATGCGATTGCCCTCCAGGTGCCGGACCACACCCGGTGCCGTGATCTCCGTCGAGAAATAGACGATGGAGCCTACCACCCGGCGCGCCTCGATCGCCTGCGCGATCACGCCTCCCGGATCGACGCGCTCGAGCACCAGCCCTTCGTGGGGCCCGCCGCAGTTCTGGAAATACCACCACGGAATACCGTTCTGGGTGCTGACCACCGTGGTGTCGGGCTTCAGCAGCGGCGCGAGCCGCGGGGCGAGATCCGGCAAGCCGTGCGCCTTGACGGCCAGCACCACGACATCCACCGGTCCGATGGACTCGAGGTCCGCGGCCACTGTCGGACGCGCCTCAAAGTCGCCCTCCGGACTGGTCACCCGCACCCCGTGCTCCTGCATGGCGCGCAGGTGCGGACCGCGGGCGAAGAGCGTCACGTCCTGACCGGCGCGCGCCATGCGGGCGCCCAGGTAGGCTCCGATGGCGCCGGCGCCGAGAATGGCAAACTTCATCCTTTGTCCCCGGCAAAGGCCGCCGCCACGTTGCGGCGCTGGATCTTGCCGGTGGCGGTGCGCGGACTCGATTCCACGATGTGAATCTTCTTGGGGCGCTTGTAATCCGCCAGGCGCTCGCGGCAGTAGGCCAGCAGGTCCGCCTCGGCCGTGGGCTCGCGCAACACCACCGCAGCGGCCACTTCCTCGCCCCACGTGGCATGCGGCGTGCCGAAACACACCGCCTCGGCGATTGAAGGATGCGCCAGCAGCACGTCGTCAATCTCGCGCGGCGAAATCTTTTCCCCGCCCCGGTTGATCAATTCCTTGAGACGGCCCGTCAGCCGCAGGTAGCCTTCCGCGTCCAGCACGCCCTGATCGCCGGTGCGGAACCAGCCTTCCACGTAAGAGGTCGCGTTGGCCTCGGGATTGTTTTCGTAACCCGCGACCACGTTCGGCCCCTGAATTACAACCTCGCCGAGTTGTCCGGCCGGGAGGTGCCGCCCCGCGTCCATAATCGAGATCTTCACGCCCGTGCCCGGTCCCACGGTGCCGAATTTGCGTGCTTGAGGAGGCAGCGGGTTCGACGCCATCTGGTGCGAGGCCTCCGTCATGCCGTAGGCTTCCAGCACCGGCGCGCCCAGCAGGGACTCCATTCGCTCGGCCACCTCGACCGCCAGCGGCGCGCTGCACGAGCGGATGAACCGCAGGCCCTCCGCGCCGGCCGGCCGCTCCGAGGTCCCGCCCAGCCGCGCCAGGATCAACTGGTGAATGGTGGGCACGGCCGAATACCACGTCACCCGCTGGTCCCGCACCGTCCGCCAGAAAGAAAGCGGGTTGAACTTCGCCGGGATGACGATCGTGCCCCCCGACCGCAGCGTCGCGAGCGTCGAGGCCACCAGGCCATGCACGTGAAAAAGCGGCATCACGCACAGCGCCACATCGTCCGGCGTGAGCTGGTAGGTGCGGACGATGTTATCGGTCGAGACGGCGAGGTTGTAATGCCCGAGTGGGACCCGCTTCGGCCGCCCAGTGCTGCCGCTGGTGTGCAGCACGAGCGCTATATCCTCCGGGGAGGGAACCGGGTTGCGGCCGGTGCCGGGGCTCGCGCCCGCGAGGCGCACGTATCCGGTAGAGTCCATCTCGACCGTGCGGACCGGGACCTTGCCTTCCGCCGCGCGGCGCGCGTCGTCGGCGCCCTCGGGCGGAACGATGAGCAGTTTGGCGGCCGTATCTTCGAGGTAGAACGCCACCTCGTCGGTCCGGTAGCCGGGATTCAGCGGGGCGGAAGTCCCGGCGACGGAGGCGGCGAGAAACGTGACGATCGCCGGCAAGCCGTTGGGGAGACTGCTGGCCACGCGATCGCCGCGGCCAATCCCGGCTGCAGTGAGCGCCCCGGCCATCTCCAGCACCTGGCTCCGAAGCGAGTCGTACGTCACCTGGATCCCGGACTCTGGAACGATCAGCGCGACGCGGTTCCCCGGCGGCCCCTGCAATACCTCCAACAACGTGGCGGGAGATCTGGTTTCTGTCATGGATGTAGCCCCTAAGATCCTAACAAACTTGGCGGGAGGCCCGGGCCGTGCCATCGTGGCGGGCGCGCGCTGTTGACACGCCTGCAATTACAATCTAAACTATAGATGGTAATTCACCATGCCGGAACTCGAACTGAAATTGAAGCAAGCCAGCCGGGTGCTAGGCGTGGCGCCTAAGGATCTTCAAAACCTGGTGCAGTTTGGCGTCCTCCAGCCGCGTCTCCGCCGCCAGGTCTTCTGGTTTAGCAAGGAAGGTCTCCTGCGCGCCAAAGTGGCCCTCTATCTCAAGGAGTCGCTGGGGGCGTCGACTCGGGTACTGACCAGATTCACGGCGGCCCTCTTTGACCACCGTGGGGTTCGCCCCCAGCGCACCAGCGTGACGTTGCTGTCACGGCCCCGGGCTGGCGACGAACCCGTGCAGATTCGAGTGCCACTGAAGGCCCTGGCCCAGGAGATCGATAAACGATGGCCTCTCGCGGGCAGCAGTCCGGATCTGCCGCGAGGACGGAAGCGGGCCGGCTGGGCCGAAGAGTTCCTCGAGACGGTATCCGCGGCGGGCAGGGACTTGAAGAACACCTCCCATACAGAGATTATCCGGGCGGTCCGGGTAGAGCGCGGCCGAAGGAAGGCGGTGCCGGAGGTCAGCATCCGGGGTGAACAGGCGAAGAAAACGGCCGCGCGGCGTCGTTGACACGTCGGTGCTGGTGGCCGGGATCGCGGGGTTTCGATCCACACGTAAGCGTGACCTCACGCCGAGTGCCCAGCTCTTGCTGAACTGGGCTCGACGCCACACCTTCACGTGGCTGATCTCGGAAGAAATCCTGGACGAGTATAAACGGGTTCTCGCGCGGCTGGGTGTGCGACGGAACTTGACCGGCTGGATCGTCAATTTGCTTCGTGAAGAAGCCGGAATTCGTGGAGGCGGCGCGACGAGGCGGTCTATCGCCGGACCCCGGTGACGACCCGTTCTGCGACTGCGCTGAAGCAGGTGGAGCGGACTTCATCGTAACCCTGAATCCGAAAGATTTCCCTCCGCTTCGCCTGTCCGCGCGAGTAGTCGCTCCGGACCAGCCATTGACATAGCGTCTCGCCAGCGCTACAACAATCCCATGCTCACCGCCCTTACACGCCGTCAATTCCTCGCCGCCGGAGCCGCCGCGCTCGCCGCCCCGCGCCTCGCTTCCGCCGCCGGCGCCCAGATCACCATCGGCATCACCGTCGATACCCGGCCGGACTGGAACGGCGCCGACAACTTCGTGCGCTCCATCCGCGAAGCCTCGGCCGCCGGCTACCACTGGGTCGAGACTTTCATAAACTACGTCGAGCGCTACGACAAGAACCCGCAAGAGCTCAAGGATTTGCTCGCCTCACTGAATCTAAAGCTTGAGACCGTCTCCAACGGCGGCCGCATGAACACCAACTTCCAGGACCCTGCCCAGCGCGCCGCGGTCGTCGAGGACCATATGCGTCTGGTCCGTTTCATCCAGCAGTTCGGCTGCGACCACCTCAAGATCAACTGCGGACGTCCGGAACGCGCCGGCAACACCCCGGCGGTTTACCGCGAGATGTCCCTCACCTTCAACGAAATCGGCCGCCGCATGACCGACCTCGGCATGAAGTTCGCGATCCACGCTCATCTCGACAGCAAGCTCGAGAACCGCCGCGACGTCGACGCCGTGCTCGAACAAACCGATCCGCGCCACGTCTGGTTCGTGCTCGACACCGGCCACATCACCATGGCCGGCATGGACCCGGTCGAGCTCACCCGCACCTACGTCTCGCGCATCATCGAGTACCACCTGAAGGACACCGCGCCCGAGAACCGCGGCGGCTACAAGGGACCCCACCTGAAGCCCGGCGCCTACAACACGACGCCCGAAAATGTGGTTTTCTATGAACTCGGCAAGGGCGGCGTCGATTTCCCGGGCATCCTGGCGATTCTCAACCGCAACAACTGGAAGGGATGGGGCACCGTGGAGCTCGACCGCACCACCAGCACGGCGCGGCAGAGTTGCGCCATCACAAAGAAATATATCGAAGAGGTCCTGAAGCTCCGCGTCTAGGCGGCCGCGCTCTGACTGACGCGCGCCGCTCAGCAAGTGTTTCCAATCAGTAACTGCTTTTCAATCTCCGTAACTGCTTCCCAACCAACGATCGCTGTTACAGAGATGGAATGAGAAGGCCGGTCTCCGGCGGGATGCGTTAAGCTCCCAATGGTTACGCACTCGAAGTGCAAAAGGAGACCGGCCATGAAGAAGAATAGCACTGGTCCACAGA
>JBGPDC010000266.1:0-6377 GCA_041482115.1 Terriglobia bacterium
CTTCGGCAGCGGTCTTATGGAAGGGGTTACCGGCATCGTGCAGTCGAGTGTCGCCCCCTTCCCCACCACCCTGCGCGGAGTGCGGGTCTCAGTCAACGGGACTGATGCCCCGATCATTTCCATCGCCAACATCAACGGAGTGGAACAGATCAACATTCAGGTGCCGGTCAATGTCCCCGCGCCCGGAACCGTCACTGTGGACATTTTCAACAACGGTTCCCGGGCGACGTTCACCAACGTGACGATCCTCGCCGTGCAGCCTGGTGTCTTCGAGTTTGGACTCGGCGGAACGCTCTATGCAGCAGCACTACACTCTGTGGATTTCGCCCTGGTAACACCGTCCAATCCCGCCCGCCGCGGGGAGATCATCCTGCTGTTCCTCACCGGCCTCGGCGCGGCCAACCCGGCGATCGCGACCAACGTCGCCGGACCCGTGCCCCCCGCGCGAACCATCACGTCGCCGGTCGTCGGCCTGAACAACGACGGCATGCAGGTGCTCGGAAGTTTCTATGCGCCGGGCCTCTATACGGCCTACCAGATCAACTTTGTGGTCGGCCAGAACGTGCGCTCCGGAAACGCTAAGCTCTCCGTAGTCGCGGACGGAGTAGCGAGCCAGGATACGCTGCTGTCGATTCAGTAGGAGAGGGGCCACATTTGTCCGCTGGACAGCACGCCGGGGGAGGCCACGACGACGGCCGGCCCCCGGTCCCCGAGCCGAGCTACGCCGAGCGCGCCCGTACCCTCGCTTACCTCGGCCGTACCGGCAGCCTGTCCACGCTTTCGCGCAAGCAGGCCGGCTTCCCGTTCGGCTCGGTCATGCCCTATGCGCTCGACTCGCGCGGCCGCCCGCTGTTTCTCATCAGCACCATGGCCATGCACACGCAAAACCTGGCTTCAGAACCGCGCGCCAGCCTGCTGATCACGCAGGACGCCGGCGGCGATCCACTGGGAGCCGGACGCGTGACCCTCCTGGGGAAGGTGGGGCTAGTCCCCGCAGCCGATCTGGCCGAGTGCCGCCGGCTCTATCTCGAGCGCCACGAGAACGCCCGCCACTGGGTGGATTTCGACGACTTCGCTTTCTACCGGATGGAGATTGTCGATGTTTACTTTGTCGGTGGCTTTGGCGTCATGGGCTGGGTGGACGCACTCTCCTACTCCGAGGCCGAGCCGGATCCCCTGGCCGAGGCCGGGCCCGGCATCCTTAGCCACATGAACGCCGACCACGCTGACGCGCTGGTGCTGATCGCGCGCCACTTCGGCGGTCTCGCTGCCGGGCAAGCCAAGATGACTGCCGTCGACCGGCTGGGTTTCCACCTGCGCCTGCAGCAGGGAGATCGCGTCTTCGGCGGCCGCGTCAACTTCTTGCGCGAGGTGCGGACCTCGGAAGACACCCGAGCAGTCTTGGTCGAGATGGTCCGGCAGGCCCGGGGCGCCTCCTGAGCGAGGCGCCTTACAACGCTACCAATTCGGTCTTCTTCCCGAAGTGCTCCTCGATGACCTCGACGACCAGCGGTAGATATCCGTTGAGCATGCAGTTGTCGGTATCGCGCGGGGCGCAACTGCCATCCGCATACCGCAGGTCGCAATTGGCGCACACTTCGTCCCGCAGGGCCTGGATGTAAGGCTCCATGTAGGGGCTGTCCACTTTGAGAATGGCCTGCGCCGCCGGGCTGATCTTTGCCATCAGGGTGCAGGCGCCCTCCGCCTGCCGGTCGCAGGTGGCGTCGACGTTGCGATCCGGGCAGACCGCGCAAATCTTCTGCATGATCCGGTTCGCGAGATCGGCGACCGTCCTCTGGTCGATCTCCATAAGCGCACCTCCCAACTCCAGTTGGTCCGCTGCACGCCGCTGGCCATACCTTAAGCCCAATAGTCTGAAGACGTTAGACTATCCGGGTCCGGGTAGGTTGGGTTAAGGACCGCAAGCCTGCGAATTCTCGCACTTGCCAATGCGCGGCCGGTTTACACTGAAAACAATGGCGGCCGAAAGCGGCGTACGCATCCCTGGCGCGCTGTTCGAAGGCCTCCGCGCCGACACTCTGATCCATTCGTATCGCATCGTCTACACCTCCCGGCGCCTCGACGACCGCGAGATCATTCTCAAGCGCCAGAACAAGATCTTCTTCCAGATCAGCGGGGCCGGCCATGAAGCTATCGGAGCCGCCGCGGCCCTCGCCCTGCGGCCAGGTCTCGACTGGGTCTACCCCTACTATCGCGACCGCGCTCTCTGCCTGGGCCTGGGTGTCACCCCCGAAGAGATGCTCTTGCAGGCTTTCGGCGCGGCGAGCGACCCGGCCTCCGGCGGCCGGCAGATGCCCTCCCACTGGGGGAACCGCCCGTGGCGGATCGTCTCGGCCTCGAGTCCCACGGGCACCCAGTTCCTCCAAGCCGTCGGCTGCGCCGAGGCCTCGCGCCTGCTGGGAGGCGACGAGATCGTCCTCGTAGCCGGCGGCGAGGGCCACACTAGCGAAGGCGAATTCTGGGAAGCGCTCAACGCCGCCTGCCTGGGACGCCTGCCCGTCCTCTTCCTCATCGAGGACAACGGTTATGCCATTTCTGTTCCGGTCGAGGTCCAGACCGCGGGCGGCAGCATCTCGCGCCTGGTGAGCAGCTTTCCTGCTCTGCGCGTTGCCGAAGTGGACGGCACCGACTTCCTGGCGTCCTACCGGGCGGTCGCCGCCGCCGCGGCCCACTGCCGCGCCGGTGAGGGACCGGCCCTGGTGCATGCCCACGTCACGCGGCCCTATTCCCATTCGCTCTCCGATGATGAGCGGCTCTACAAGACCGATGCGGAGCGCGACGCAGAGACCGAGCGCGACCCGGTCGAAAAGTTTGGCGAGTGGCTGGTCGCCGAAGGAGTCCTCGACCACCATGCGCTCTCGATCCTCCAGCAAGACGCCGAAGAGGACCTCCGGCAGGCCCTCGACCGCGCCCAAAAAGCGCCGCCCCCCGCCAAGGGCTCCTCGCGCCTGTATCTCTACTCGCCTCAAGTCGACCCCGCCTCCGACGCCTTCGCCACCGAGCCGCATTACTCCGGCGAATCGAAGACGGTGGTCGATCTGCTCAACGCCTGCCTCCATGACGAAATGCGGCGTGACCCTCGCCTCGTAGTTTTCGGCGAGGACGTCGCCGATTGCAGCCGCGCCGAAAACCTGGGCCAGGTCAAGGGTAAGGGCGGCGTCTTCAAAGTGACCGCGGGGCTGCAGCGCGAGTTCGGCGGCAGCCGCTGCTTCAACACGCCGCTGGCCGAAGCCGCCATCATCGGACGCGCCATCGGCGCCGCCACCCGGGGCCTCAAGCCGGTGGTGGAGATCCAATTCTTCGACTACATTTGGCCGGCCATGATGCAGCTCCGCAACGAGCTGCCTACCCTGCGCTGGCGCTCGAATAACGCCTTCTCCTGCCCGGTCGTCGTGCGGGTGCCCATCGGCGGATACCTCGGAGGCGGTGGGGTGTACCACAGCCAGTCGGGCGAGGTGATCTTCACTCACCTCCCCGGTCTGCGTGTGGTGTTCCCGTCGAACGCGCTCGACGCCTGTGGCCTGCTGCGGACCGCTATCCGGTGCGACGACCCGGTCATGTTCCTCGAGCACAAGCGCCTCTACCGCGAGCCCTACAACCGCTCGCGCTACCCAGGCCCCGACTACACGATTCCCTTCGGCCGGGCGCACCTGGTGAAGCCCGGCGACCATCTGACGGTGGTCACTTATGGCGCGCTGGTGCAACGGTCTCTCCAGGCGGCGGCCCGCGTCGAGAAAACCCGCGGCCCCTCTATCGAGATCCTCGATCTGCGCACGCTCAGCCCCTACGACTGGGACGCCATCGCCGCCTCCGTGCGCAAGACCTCGCGCGTGCTCGTGGCCCACGAGGACTGCCTCTCCTGGGGCTTCGGCGCCGAAATCGCCGCCCGCATCGCCGGCGAGCTGTTCTCCGACCTCGACGCCCCGGTAGCCCGCGTCGCCGCCCAGGACACCTGGATCGCCTACCACCCGCAGCTCGAAGACGAGATCCTGCCCCAGGTCGCCGATCTCGAGCAGGCCATGGAACGCTTGCTCGCCTGGTAGGTCACGTCACTGCCCGCGGCCCGTCGCAGCGCAGCGCCCCTGATATAATCAGCGAATAAGCAGGTCCGCCCATGAAACTGGAATCTTTAGCTGTGCATGCCGGTGACCGCAAGCGCAACGGCGACTCGTTTGTGCCGGTGACAACGCCCATTTACGCCGCCTCGAGTTTCTACTACCCGTCCGCCGAGATGCTCGACCGCGTCTTCGGCAAGGAGGTCCCCGGACAGACCTACACCCGCTACAACAACCCCACGACCAACGCCCTCGAAGAGCAGGTCGCGGCGCTCGAAGGCGGCCAGTGGGCGCTCGCGGCCAGCTCCGGGATGGCCGCCCTGCACCTCGCGCTCCTGACGGCCCTCACCGACCGCCGCCGGTGTATCGTGGCCGGCCCCGTGCTTTACGGCGCCTCGATCCGCCTGCTGATGGACTTCTTCGAGCCGTTCGGCGTGGAGGTGTATTTCGCGGACCCGAACGACCCGAAGCTGTGGGAAACCGCCGTCGCGGAACACAAGCCGGGCTGTGTGCTGGTCGAGACGATCACCAACCCGGTACTGCGCGTGACCCCGCTCGACACGGTCGTCGCGAGCGCCCACCGCCACGGCGCGCTCGTCGTGGTGGATTCCACTTTCGCAACGCCCCTGCTCGTGCGCCCTCTCGAGCTAGGCGCCGACCTGGTGGTCCACAGCCTCACTAAGTACCTGGGCGGTCACGGCGACATCCTGGCCGGAGTAGTGGTCACCCGCGAGGAATTCCGCCCCATCATGGAGACCATCTCGCGCACCATCGGCGGCGTGCTCAGTCCTTTCGAGGCGTATCTTGCCATGCGCGGTATCAAGACCTTCGCGCTGCGCATGGCGCGGCAATGCGCCAACGCCTGCCGGGTGGCGAGCTGGCTCGCCACGCACCCGCGCATCGAGCGCGTGAATTTCCCCGGCGACCCGAATCACCCCGACGCCGCCGTGTCCCGGCGCCTGTTCCCTCCGGGACTCTTCGGCGCCATGGTGAGCTTCGAAGTGAAAGACGCCGGCCGCGAAGAAATCTTCCGGATTCTCGATGCGCTGAAGATGATCGTCCCCGCCACCAGCCTCGGCGACGTTCACACGATGGTCCTCTATCCCCCGATGAGCTCGCACCGGGACCTGGCCCCCAAGCACCGCCAGCGCCTCGGCATCAGCGATAACTTCCTGCGGGTCTCGGTGGGCATCGAGGCTCCCGAGGATATCATCGAGGACCTGGAGCAGGCTCTCGGTGCCCCGAACCCGTAAATTCAAGGGCTTAGAGGTGAGCAGATTTGCTCCCCTTCACCCAAAGTCAACCCGCGGGCAAATTTGCCCGCGGCGGTCTCGCTTATAGGGTCACCACGGCCTTGGCCACACCGTCGGCGTAAGCCCCGACGGTATCAAACGCCCGATCGGAACATTCCAGCGGAAACGTGTGCGTCACAAGCTTCGCCGCCGGAATCTTCCCCGACTCGATGAGTTGAATCGCCTCGTGGTCGTTGTGGTTCGAGCGCTTGATGGTGTGCAGGGTAAGTTCCTTGTCAAGCGCAGCGTAAAGGTCCGTCGGCACCGGCGACTCGCTCGGAATGCCGATCAGCGCGACGCGCCCACCGGCCCGCGCCGCACGGAACCCGAAATTCAGCGACTCGGACTTCCCGGCCGCATCCAGGACGAGGTGCGCCCCGCGCCCCCCCGTCAGGTCCAGCACGGCCTCGACGACCGACTCGCGCGTTATGTCCACCACGTTATCGGCCCCGAGTTCGCGTGCCAGGGCCAGCCGGTGCGGCACCTTGTCCGCCGTGATGACGCGGCCCGCTCCACGCAGGTGCGCGACTGCCGTCGCCAGCAGCCCGATCGGACCGGCGCCCATCACCACGACCGTTTCTCCGGCTTCCAGGCGCGTCAACTCCAGCACGTGCAGGATGACCGCCAGTGGCTCAACGACAGTCGCCTCCGCGAAGCTCATCCCGTCCGGAAGCGGTGTGACGTTTCCCGCCGGAATGGTGGCAAACTCGCGCATCAGGCCCGGCAACTGCCGTCCACCCATAAACTGGACGGTCTCACACAGGTTGTGCCGGCCCGCCCGGCAGAATTCACACGCGCCACAGGTGAGCGCCGGCTCGACTGCGACCCGCGCCCCCGGCTTCAGGCCGCCGACCCCCGGTCCCACCGCGATTACCTCGCCTGCCGGTTCGTGTCCGAGGACGCTCGGATACAGCGCCTCGTAGCCCGCACAGCCACCCTCCAGGTAGTAGTGCATATCGGAGCCGCAGATCCCCACTGCGCGCATCCGCACCGTTACTTCGCCCGCGCC
>JBGPDC010000267.1:0-6338 GCA_041482115.1 Terriglobia bacterium
CGGGCGTCATCTCGTCCACGCCCGCGAGGTGCATAGCGCTGGAATTGACGTAGCCCGTATGGCCCCCGCGATGGGAGATGTAAACAGGATGATCGGGCGCGGCGCCGTCGAGATCCTGGCGTGTCAGCCGGCGGCCTTCTTCGGTCTTGGTGTCGTCGTACTTGAAGCCGAGCACCCACTGACCCCTGGGCGTCCGCGCGGCGCGCTCCCGGATCGCGGTCAGGATCGCCTGAATGGACCGCAGGTCGCAATCGACCTCGCGCAGGTGGCGGCGTCCAGAGTCGGCCGGGTGCGTGTGCGCGTCGATGAACCCTGGCACTACCGTCTGGCCGGCCAGGCTGATGGACCGCGTGCGCGAGGTGGCGAGCGGGCGAACCTGGTCGTTCCTGCCGACCGCCAGGAAGCGGCCCCCGGCAATGGCTACGGCCTGGGCCCGCGGCTGTGCAGCGTCCACCGTGAAAATGTTGGCGTTATAGAGGACCAGGTCCGGCTCGGTGCGGGGCGGCGGGACCATGGCGAAGGCGCCGAGGGAGCGTAGAAATTCGCGTCGTTGCATAGCTTTCCTGCGGCTCATGGTAGCACCGTGGCGCTATCCTATCGACACCCAGGAGGGGAAGATGAGAATCCTCTTTGGCATGCTGCGCGGCGCGGTTCTCGCGCTGGCCGTTTCGAGCTTGTTCGCGGCGACGCTTCCGAAGTCGAGCCCCGAGGACCTCGGTCTTTCCACCGAACGCCTGAAGCGCGTCCATGCCCTCCTCCAGCGGTATATCGATCAGGGCGAGATCGCAGGCGCCGTTTCGCTTGTGGCGCGGCGCGGACGCGTGGCCCACTTTGAGTCGCAGGGCGTGATTGACCTCGAGTCCCGCCAGCCGATGCGGCCCGACGCGATCTTCCGCCTGGCGTCGATGACCAAGCCGCTGACCAGCCTGGCCGTCATGATGCTCCACGAAGAGGGACGCTTCCTGCTCGACGATCCCGTCTCGAAGTTCCTGCCGGAGTTCAAGAATCCTAAGGTGGCCGTTGCCAACGCGCCCCACGAGCGCGCCGAGGGTGGCTACCGCCTCGTCCCGGCCGAGCGTGAGATCACGATTCGCCATCTCCTGACCCACTCCGCCGGCCTGGCGAGCGGCACCGCGGGACCGACCGTGGAGGCGGCGAAGAAGCTCACGGCCTCCCACGGTCCCCAGACACTTCTGGCAGATCACATCCGGCGGTTGGCCGAGCTGCCCCTGAATTTCCAGCCCGGTTCGGCGTGGGAATACGGTCCCGCGACCGACGTGCTGGGGCGCCTCGTGGAAGTGGTATCCGGCCAGCCTCTCGATCAGTTCTTCCGCCAGCGCATTCTCGGACCGCTCGCAATGAGCGACACCTGGTTCTATTTGCCCGACGACCGGCTGCCGCGCCTCGCCACGGCTTATAAGAAACAGGATGGCAAGCTCGTCAAGCTGACCGCGCCCGGCGTGGACGCCCGCAACGGGCGGTTCTTTAGCGGCGCCGGCGGCCTCGCCGGGACGGCCGAGGACTATTCCCGTTTCTGCCAGATGCTGCTCAACGGCGGACAGCTTGACGGCACGCGCCTCGTGAGCCGCAAGACCATCGAAGCCATGACGGCGAACCACATCGGCGGCCTGCCGCTATGGCAGGACACATACCGCGGCTACGGCTTTGGACTCGGCTTCCGCGTGCGCGAGCGCCTGGGCGAGTCGCAGACGCTCGGCTCGGTCGGAGAGTACGGCTGGGGCGGCGCCTACGGCACCTACTTCTGGGTCGATCCCAAAGAGCAGATGTTCGGAATCCTCATGATCCAGTTGAGTCCCTACTCCCACGTGAACCTCCGCCCCGAGTTTCAGAACGCCGTGACGCAGGCGATTACGGATTAGCGGCCTGTCTCGCGCACTTCGTCACCACGCATTCACCCGCCATACGCGCGCAACTCTTTACAGAGCCGCGACCGTGAGGGAGCGGTCCCGAATTCAAAGTCCGGCCAGTTTCCGAAGGCGTTCCTCGCGGTCCTCGGTGAGGGCGTCGCGGACCTCGGAGCCGGCAGCCAGTTTGCCAGTATGCACCAAGAAGTGTCCCGCACGCACGAGCGACGGGCCGCGCGAGACCGGCTTGAGGACCACACCGTCAGCAGTCTCTATGACCTCCAGGTCCGCGCCGGCCCGAAGGCCGAGCCGGTCCCGATCGGACTTGGGCATCACGATGCGTCCGGTGCTGTCGATTTTCAGCCTCATACCACTTCATAGTGGCACACGTCACCACGCCGCCTTCAGATAACTCAACAAATCGGCCATCTGGTCGACGCTCACCTGCTTGTCCAGATCCTCCGGCATCGCCGAAAGATTCGTCGCGTGCATGTCCTTGATGTCCTCGCGGCGGATCACGTCCTGCTTGCCCTCTTCGTGCCGGATCGTGATCGTCGTAGGGGTCTGCGGCCCTATCACGCCTTCGATGATCGGGCCGGACTTCGTCTCCACCACGTAAGCCTCGTAGCCCTGGGCAATCGACCGGCTGGGGATCAGGATATCCGGCAGCAGGATCTGCGGCGCGCGGTTGCGGATCGTCGCGAGATCCGGCCCGACCTCGTGGCCGAGCGAGCCGAGCCGGTGGCACTTGGCGCACACGCGCTCGAAGACCTGGCGGCCGCGCGAGGGATCGCCCGTCCGGGTCAGTGCCGCCTGGTAACGCTCGACAACCTTTTCGCGGTCGCCGGCCTTCTCCTCGAGCAGCGGTCGCGCGCTGTCGCGGATGGCCGGGTCGCGGTTCATGATGAGCTGCCGCTTGTGACGGAAAGCCAGCGTCCAGGGCTGCACCGTCTCGCTCCGGATCGCGGCGACCAGCAGGCGGGCGCGGCCTGGCTCGACGAACATGGCGTCCGCCGCCTCGGTGCGGACCGCCGGCGTCATAGCGCGCCACCGCTCGAGAAGAAACTGTCCGGCGCCGTCGCCCTTCACCCGGCCGAGGGCGCGAACGGCGGCCGCCTGCACCGGTTCGGGCTGCTTTGGGTCGATCAACTTCTTGAATAGATCCTCGTGGGCGCCCGGGTCCGAGAGCGCGAGCAGGCTCAAGGAGTCCGCGCGGAGCAGGGCCGCCGCCGCCCCGGCGTCCTCCGCGGTCGTGGCAGCTTTCTGAAGCGCCGGCGCCGCCCCTGGCGACAAGCCGGTGACGGCGAGCACGCCCAGGGACCCGTGGCGCACGGCGTCGTCGCGGTCGGCGAAGAGCTTCAGGAGCAGATCCTGGCTGGTGAATCCCGCGGCCCGGCCACGGAGTCCCATCGCGAGGCCCTCGAGACTCGCTGCTCGCCACCAGGTAGCGTCGCGGGTGAGAGTCTCGAGCAAGCGCCGGATCTCGGCGGGCTTCCTCCGCGCGCCAATGATGGCCGCCACTTGCCGAAAGAACGCCGCGCGAGGTTCCGTTTGCTGGGCCGCGAAGGCGGCGGCGTGCTGGAAGAGTTCGGGCGCGCGGCTCGAGGCGGCGCTGAGGGCGGCCACCTGCATCCAGGGATCGTCGATGTGGGAAGCCAGCAGGCGGTTCTGCACCGCGCGCGAGGCCGGAGTGTCGACCGCGCCGAGCGTCGCGAGAAGCTGAAACTGGACCCGCGGATCGGGGTCGCTCTCGAGCCGCAGCAGCCGCTCGGCCAGGGCGGGCGAGGTGCTCAACCGCGCTTCCGCGAGCACCACGGCGTTTTCGCGGACGCCCGGCTCGGGGTCTCCCAGGGCCTTCTCGATCAGCGGGACTTCCAGGCGCCCCAGACCATCGAGCGTCCACAGCGCGTGCAGGCGGCCGTACGGCGAGGGCGACGTCTCGAACATCCGGACCAGCCGTGCCGCCGTGTCCGGGCTGCGGCGATCCACCAGAAGCCGCTGTGCCGTCCGCCGCCACCACAAGTTGGGATTGGCCAGCTCGGTGACCAACTGCTCCTCCGACGCCTCCCCCAGCCGCAGGCCTTTCGCGAGCGGCAGCCCGGCCTCCGGCGTGATCCTGTAAATGCGCCCCCGGTCGGCGCCCTTGAACAAATCCGGCGAGTGGTGCGTGTGGGTGGCCATCCACTCGGGGTGCTCAATGACCAGGTGGTAGTAGTCGACGACGTAGATCGCGCCGTCGGGCCCCGTGTAAAAGTTCACCGGGCGAAACCAACTGTCGGTAGAGGCCAGGAACTCGGCGCCCTCGCGGCTGCGGCGGGCCGTGAAGGTGGCGCCGGCCGGAGATACGATGTCGCGATGCGCCAGGTTGTGCGCGGACTCGGCCACCAGGAAGAAGCGTCCGAACGACGCCGGCCACGCCCCCCCGGCATAGAAGAGTGGCGCGCAGGCGGCGGTGAAAGAGCCGACGCCGCTCAGCATCTCGAAGCGGGCCCCGCGCGTGATGGGGTAGACGTCAGCCGCCGCGCCGTGGTCGGATATGCTCTGCATGGCCGACGAGACCAGCAGGTCGGGATTCCGCCGCAGGTAACGGGCGGCGATCACCTCCTGGCGCAGGTGGTCCTCGTTGCTGACCGTGAAGTACCGGCCCCACTCGTCGAAGGAGTGTCCGAACTGCGTGCGCCCGGCCAGATACTCCAACTGATAGGTATCAGGGCGGAACCGCACGGCGCGGCGCTCCTGCTTGAGCCCCGGCAGCTCGGGACGGTCCGGGAAGCGGAGATCGCTGCCCGGGTCGCCGAACTCCTTAGGGAAGATCACCGCCGTCGCCGGACCCTCGTGGGCCAGGTAGATCCAGTTGTCGAGTCCGTAGACCGGGTTGTTGACGGTGTGCTGCGGGTTGCTGAACGCAAAGCCGGTGAGCACCACGCGCCGCACGTCCGCCCTACCGTCGCCGTCCGTGTCTTCGAAGTACCAGACGTTGGGAGCGTCGGTGACCAGTATGCCTTTCTTCCACCGCATCACGCCCGTGGGCATCACGAGCTGGTCGGCGAAAATGGTCACGCGGTCCGGGCGGCCGTCGCCGTTGGTGTCCTCGAGGAGCTTGATCCGCCCCACCTTGCCCGCGACGTTGAGCGGGTAGCCCGGGTCTTCGACCACGTAGAGGCGGCCGTTTTCATCGAACTCCATGGCCACGGGGCTCACGATGTCGGGCTCGGCCGCGAAAAGCTCGGCATGGAAGCCGGGCTCGGCCTGCAGGGTCTTCAGGGCCTCCCGGGGACTGTAGGGCGGCCCCGGCCGCGAGCAAGCGGCCAGTACCATGGCTAGAAGCGCAGCGGGGAACCGCATCGCAGAGTAGTGTACAGCAGTGCGATGCGGCTAGGGACGGCGCCTTACCGGAAGAACGAAAAACGGCGCGACGACTGCCCCTTCCTTTGGGCGGCGCTCATCGCCACTACCCTCACCAGGTCTTCGTCCAGCGAGGAAGCCGCCGCCGGCTCCGGAGGAGACCAATCTTCCACCGGAATCTGGGGTCGGGAAAGAATGGCGTCGGTGTGCGCCGTCTCTTGCACGGGCGGTTCCGGCAGTGGTGCGGGGTTGACAGCCAGTGGAGAGGGCGGGGCGGCCTCGGCCGCCGCCGGGGCCGGCATTTCGCTCAGAGCCCGTAGAACGGCAGGCGCTGGTATGCTCATGCTGGCGGGCAAAGGCTCTGCACCGGGCGGCAGCGTGGGCTCGATACTCCCCGGGGGCGGCATGTAGAAAACCCTAGTTGCTTGCTGTCTCATCGGCTTTGTCCTAGTACTTACAGTACCATATCACAAGTGACTTTAGATAGAGTACAATTGTCCCATTTTAGGGCTGGACAAGGTACTTCTGGGCCTCGGGGAAAGAGCCTAGGCTTACGGGTGAAACGGGATATGACGCCAGCCAGAGGTGATTCCACTTAGGAGGTGACCATGACCCCGCGTCGTGCTTTGTTGCGAGGGTTGTTGCGAGCGATGCTCGCCGGGTTGGTGGCAGGACGCCGACCCCTTCCGGGGCAGAACAGCAGTACTGTAAGGCCCCTCTTTGAGCAGGACCTGACCGGTCCGTTTCAGGGCTGGGTGGTGACCACTGCGGAGGTGTCCTATCCGCCCGGGGTGACCTCGGCCCGGCACAAACACTCCGGCTTCGTGCTGGGGTATGTATTGGCAGGACCCTACCGGTTCCAGGTAGACGGGGGACAGGAGATAGTCCTCCAGACCGGCCAGGTGTTCCACGAGCCGCTGGGCGCGATCCATGCCGTTTCGGGTGCCGCGAGCGCCACAAGTCCGGCGCGGATTCTCGCGGTAGTCGTGGGCGAGAAGGGCAAGCCGACCACGTCGCCGGCGTGAGTTAGCGGCCAGCCGGCCCGAACGTCAGCCGCGCGCCCCCGCCAGCCGGCGAATACGGCAGTGGAAAGCTGCGTCCTTCGTAGTACGCCGGCCATTGATCCTC
>JBGPDC010000268.1:0-6313 GCA_041482115.1 Terriglobia bacterium
TACACGCTGGAGTACCTGCAGCCTGTGCGTCATCTCGGCGTCCTTGCTCCGGCTCGCTTGCTCGCAAGCGTCGATGAACCAAAATGGGTCCCAGGACGGGCTCGGGCGCAGGGCCGGAAAGATCGCGTGCTCGCCTACGCGGTGAAACCAATAGCGCGCGTTCGAATAGTCCGGCTCCTGGCGGTGGAGGATGCCGTGCCAGTAGCTGCCGGTGGTCGAGGCAATGTCCTGCGCAATCTGGTGCGCCTCGTCGAAGCAAGAAAGGTAGAGGAACAGGCCGCCGCGCGTGGCGGCGGCGAAGTCCTGGCGCGCGATCTTCCGGCCCGCGAAGAGTTCCTCGGGGCTCAGGCGCCCGAGCTCCTGCCGGGCCGGCTCGGAGACACAGGGCCCGATCACCAGCGGTGGGAGCCGGTCCCCTGCCGTGGCGAGCAGCGCGGCGAGCCGCGGCCCGTATGACGCCGCCTGAAAATCCAACATGAACCTTGGATTGTAACGCAGCCGCTCAGGTCTTCGGCCACTCGTAGGCCAGCGGGTCGATGACTTCGAGGAAGGGGAAACGGTGAAAGTCCATGTCTCGGGTGTAGATTCGCCGGAGGCCGTGTTCGCGCATCAGGATCGCCGTGTGGGCGTCATGCATCAGGTTGCCCCGCAAGGCCGGGTCCTCTCCTACCACCTGCGCGGCCACGTCCGTATGCCGCTCGGTTTCCGTCAGGACGGTCAGGCCGGGTGACGCCACTAATGCTGTGACAAAGTGCCAGGCCTCGTCTGCCGTCCAGGGCTCGCTCGCCACGCTGCGGTGTGGAATAACCCGGAGGAACTCGTAGAGGATGCCCCACGTAATAAACCAAGGTGAGCCCTCGCTGCGCCACCGCTCTACCAGTTCGCGGCAAAGCGGGCTGGCCGTGTAGACCAGGACGTTCGAGTCAACTACGAATGCTGCGGCCTTCCATCGCGTTGTAGAGTGCCTCCCGGTCCGCGATGTCCACCAAAAGGCGCCCAGCATGAAACGCCGGCAGGGGCTTTGGCTTCCGGCGCCCTTTTCTCGCGTTCTCGAGCCACAGGCGCAGCGCCGCCTCTGCCAGCGCCGACATCGTCGTTCCCTGGCGGGCCGCTTCCTGCTTGAGCCGGCGTATCACTTGATCGTCGATGACCAATGTCGTCTTCATTTTCATATGTCACGGTTCACTGGTGGCTTCCACGGGCAGGCGCTCGATCCGCACGCGGGCGATGCGGTGGCCTTCCATCGCCGCCACCGTGTACCGGCGGCCGTCATGCTCGATTTGCTCGCCACCCTCGGGGATCACTCCCAGCCGCTCCAGCAGGAAACCGGCCAGCGTCTCGAACCCGGCATCGTAGGGGAGTTGAAGGCCGTAGAGATTCTCCAGGTCGCGGATGTTGGTAATGCCGTCCACCTCGATGACCTCATCCTCCGCCGCGTCCAGGCTGGGCTCCGGCGTCTCGTGCTCGTCGCGGATCTCCCCGACGATTTGCTCCAGCAGATCCTCCACGGTCACCAGCCCCACGATGGTGCCGAACTCGTCCACGACCATGGCCAGGTGGTAACGCTCTCTCTGGAATTCCGCCAGCATCTGATAGAGGTGCTTCGTCTCGGGGACGACCCGATGAAGGTGCAGAAACGAGCGGATGGACAGGTCGCGCAGCGGCCGTCCCTGCCGGGACGCGCGCCGCTGGCGCTGCCACTGCGGCCACAGGTCCTTCACGTGCAGGATGCCGATGACGTGCTCCGGTGAGCCCTCGTACACCGGCAGCCGGGAATGCCGGGATTCGATCATCGTCCGAAGCACTTCGTCGAAGGAGGCACTGGCGTCGACCGCCACCATATCGTTGCGCGGCACCATCACCTGCCGCACGGTCAGGTCGAAGAAGTCCACGACCTCGTGGAGCATCTCCTCCTGCGGGCCGAGCAGTTTTCCCTGCCGCCGGCTCGCGGTCACGATCAGCTTGAGCTCCTCGGCCGTGTGCGCCCCACCGCTGCCGACGCTCCGCATCCCCAGGAGGTGCGAGAGCCCGGCACTGGCGCGCTCCACCACGCGCACGAAAAACCGCGTCGCGCGGGTGAAAAACTGCAGCGTGGGCGCGACCGCGAGGGCCAACCGCTCGGTGCGCTCGAGCGCCAGATTTTTCGGCACCACTTCGCCTACCACCATGTGCAGGAAGGTAATGACGCCGAAGGCCAGGGCGAAGGCGGCCAGGTGCAGGAGGTGCTGGGCAGACGGAACCGCGAGCGGCGGCAGGACGAGCATCAGCAGGCGATAGACGGTATCCTCGCCGGACCAGCCGAGCCCCAGGCTGGCTAGCGTCACGCCTAATTGGAGGGCCGAAAGCAGGCGGTCGGGGTTCTCCTGCAACGCCAGAACCGCCCGGGCCCGCGCCTCGCCCGCCTCGGCCAATTGCCGCATCCGGGTTTGACGCACCGACACCAGCGCCACCTCGGCGGCGGCGAAGAAGCCGTTAATCCCCAGCAGCAGAGGCAGCACCAGCAGGCGCAGCAGCAGGGAGCTTTCTTCCATTTTCGACTATCCTAGCACGCGGTTCCGGCCTTATCCGCCGGTGCTAACTTTCCCGGAACCGGAGCGTCCCACTCTTCGTACTGTTAAGATGAATCCAATGGAAAGGGAGCCACGCCAGTGAATAGCAAGGGCCGGAAGAGCCGCTGGTGGATCCTGATCGTGCTCGCGGTGCTGGCCGGTGGCGGCATCCTGGTATTCACCGCCTTCAGCAAAAACGGCGCCCGCATCGAAGCCTCTAAGATTGCGCGCGTGGAACGCGGCGACCTGGCGCGGAGCGTCGTGGCCACGGGCAAGATCGAGCCCATCACGAAGGTCGAAATTAAGTCCAAAGCGAGCGGAATTATCGAGAATTTGCTCGTAAACGTCGGAGATGTCGTCCAGGAGGACCAGATTTTGGCAGAGCTCGACCGCGTGCAGCTCCAGGCTCGCGTCCGCCAGTTGGACGCCACTTTGGCCGCCGCCGAGGCGAACGTCACCGCCAGCCAGGCCACCTACGACAAAACGGTCAGCGACGCCAAGGGCATCGATCTCCCGTTTCTCAAGCGGCAGTTCGAGCGCAGCCAAGGCCTCTTCAAGGACGGTCTGATTCCCGCCCAGGCGCTCGACGACATCGGCAAGCAATACGAGATGGCCATCAACAAGCAGGAGCAGGCGGAGGCCAGCGTGGGAGTCGCCAGAGCGCAGGTCGGCCAGGCCGAGGCCCACGTGAAAGAGGCCCGCGCGTCCCTCGAGCAGGCCCGCGAGGATCTCCTGTACGCCACGGTCCGCTCGCCCCTGAAGGGCATCGTCCTCTCCCGCAACGTCGAGCTCGGTGATGCGGTCTCGTCAATTCTGGTGATGGGATCCGCAGCCACCCTCGTGATGACGCTAGGCGATATGCGGGAACTGTATCTCAAAGGCAAGGTGGACGAGAGCGATATAGGCAAGATCTACGTCGGCCAGCCGGCCCGCTTGAGCGTCGAGTCGTTCAAAGATCGCAAGTACCGCGGCCAGGTTACCCGGCTCTCGCCGATGGGCGAGGAGAAGGACAACGTTACGACGTTTGAAGTCCGGGTTTCCATCCTCGAGCCGCGCGACCTGCGCGCCATGATGACCGCCAACGCCGAGATCATTCTCGAAGAGCACAAGAACGTGCTGACCATTCCGGAAGCGGCTGTGATCTACGCCCGCGACCGCAGCACGGCGGCCGAAGTTCCGGACCCCTCCCAGAAAACCGGGAAGCGCCGCGTGGCGATCAAGACCGGTATCAGCAACGGCGCCCGCACGGAGATTCTCGAAGGCCTGCACGAGGGCCAGGAGGTGATACTCCAATGACCGCGGCTCTTCCCCGGGAAGCGTTCGGAAACGGCCAGGTGTGGATGCGGCTCCCCGAGGCTCGTGTGATCGATCTTAGCCGCCAGGCTCCTCGCGAGCACCTCGCGCGGCTGCGCGCCGCGCTCGAATCGGGCGTGTGGGCCGAGCCGGACTTGCGCCGCGCCGAATTTTACGACGCCGTGGTGCGCGGGTATCGGTACTGCTTCTATGTAGCTCCGGCTGGCGCGGGCCGCCCGGCCAGAGTTTTCCTCCTTGCTACAATGCGCTGAGTGCGGCGCACCATCCTTCGCTTCGCCCTGGCGGTGTTCCTGCTGATCCTGCTCGCGGGCGCCGGGACTTTTTACTGGCTGTTGCTGCGTCCCCTCGCGGTCATCTCGGGCGCGGTTCGCCTGCCCGGTGCTCCGACCGCTACGGCCAGCCGCGACCAGCTCGGCGTGCCCCACGTGGAAGCTGCATCGATCGACGACGCCCTGTGGGTGCAGGGCTACGTCACGGCCCAGGACCGCCTCTGGCAAATGGACCTGCTCCGCCGCATTCCGGCCGGCGAACTGGCGGAGATTCTCGGCTTTAACCTCCTCGAGACCGACCGGCGTCACCGCACGCTCGGTCTGGGCCGCTTCGCCCGCGAGTCCGCCCAGCGCCTGCCTGCGGCCGACCTCGCCCACCTTGCCGCCTACGCCCGCGGCGTCAACGCTTTCATCGCGTCGCAGGCGGGCGACTTGCCGTTCGAGTTTCAGGCGCTGCGTTACCAGCCCCGCCCGTGGGAGCCCGCCGACACGCTCCTGATCTCGCTGCACATGTTCCGCATTCTCAGTGAGACGTGGCGGGACGAGCTGGCCGCCGCGAACGGCCCCGCCCCGAGCGCCGCGCCCGAGCGGCTACGGGGCCTGCTGCCCTCTCTCGATTCCGATGCCGCCTTTGGCTCGAACGCTTGGGCCGTCTCGGGAGTCCACACGGCCTCGGGCAAACCGCTGCTGGCGAACGACCCCCACCTCGACTACTCCATTCCGTGCATCTGGTACACCGCGCACCTGCAGGCCCCGGGACTCAACGTCATCGGCGTCACGCTGCCGGGCGTTCCCGGAGTCATCATCGGTCACAACGACCGCATCGCGTGGGGCATGACGAATCTGCATTTCGATGTACAGGATTTGTATCTCTCCGATAGGGCCGAATCTACGTCGCCTGAGATCATCCACGTGCGCGGCCGGCCGGACGACCATTGGACGGTCTCCCGCACCCGCACCGGGCCGGTGGTCGGGGCCGTCGGAGGCCGCCTGGCTTCGCTCCGCTGGACCGCCCTCGATCCTTCGCTCGAACCGTTTCCGGCGCTGGTTCTGGACCTCGACCGCGCCCGCAACTGGGAGGAGTTCCGGACCGCCGCTTCCCGGGTGGCCGGTCCGGCGCAGAACTTCCTCTATGCCGACGTCGACGGCAACATCGGCTACCAGGCTACCGGCAAACTACCTATCCGCCGCGGGTTTGACGGCAACCTCCCAGTCGCCGCTGAGCCGCGGTTAGAGTGGCAGGGGTACATTCCCTTTGAGGCGCTCCCGCGTTCATACAATCCGACTTCGGGCCGGCTGGTTTCCGCCAACCAGAATCCGTTCCCGCCCGATTTCCCCTACCCGGTGAATGGCGATTTCGCGCCCGTTTCCCGGTCGCGCCGCATCGAGCAATTGCTCACCGAGAAAGATCATTTCGAGCCGGCCGATTTCGTTCGCATCCAGACCGACGTCGATTCGCTCTTCGGACACTTCTTCGCCCGGGCCCTCGTACAGGCGCTCGACCGCCAGACTTCGCTCGAACCCGAACTCGCCCGCGCCCGCGACGACCTGCGCGGGTGGGACGGCCAGTTCCGCGCCGAGGAGGTCACGCCGGTGCTCGCTACCGTGGCCTACAACTACGTCCGGCGGTTCCTGCAAGAAGCGCCTGCAGCCCCCCGCAATCCCAATCGCGTAGACTCCGGGTTCGTCGAGCAGGTGCTGACCACGCGGGCCCCGGAGTGGCGCTTCGACTTCGACGAACTGCTCGTCCGCTGCCTGCGGCTGGCGCTACGCGAGATCCGCCAGCGTCCGGAGGCGACGGCCACCTGGGGACGCTACAACCAGGTCACGTTTGCCCACCCCGTCGGCCACCGCTTGCCCGTGCTGAGACGCTTCTTCGACCTGGGTCCCTTCCCGCAGGCGGGTACGCGGACGACCGTCCGGCAAACGACTCCGCAGATGGGTCCTTCGATGCGACTGGTCGTGGACCTCGCGGACTTCAACCGGTCGCTCCACAACCTGACGACGGGGGAATCCGGCCAGCCGTTCTCTTCCCACTATGAGGATCAATGGCCGGCGTACTACGAAGGACGCAGCTTTCCACTGCCGTATTCGCCGGCTGGCGGGGGCGCGCGGCTGACGTTCGGGCCGGCTGGCCGCTAACTCACGCCGGCGACGTGGTCGGCTTGCCCTTCTCGCCCA
>JBGPDC010000269.1:0-6191 GCA_041482115.1 Terriglobia bacterium
CGCGAGATGCGCCAGATCCTCGACCGGGCCGGCATCAAAGTTTCCTGCGTGACGGGCGATTTCGACGTGCCTTCCAATAACGATAACGCCCCCAAAGGACTGCGCAACATCAAGCCCTACCTCGACCTGGCCGAGATCCTGGGCTCCGATATGATTCGCGTGGGGATCAAGAAGGAAGAGGACATCGCCGCCACCCAGCGGGCCTGTGACCAGGCGCGGGAGCGGAAGATTCGGCTGGCGCACGAATCGCACCAGGGGACGATGTTCGAGACCGTCGCCGGCTCGCTCGACGTGCTGAAGCGGGTGAACCGGCCCAACTTCGGGCTCATCTACGAGGCGGGCAACTGGATGGTCGCCGGGCAGGACTACGGCCTCGAGACCATCAAGAAGGTCCGGCCGTGGCTGATGAACGTTTACATTCAGAACTACCGGCTGACGCCGAACGGCAAATCCAAGGTGGCGACCTGGACGCGGGGGTCGGTCCCGGTGGACCTGATCGGGTCGTGGGAGTCCGGCGGGGTGGACTATCCCAAGGTCTTCGAGCATCTGCACAGCGTCGGCTACCGCGGTTATGTGACGGCGTTTGCCGCCTTCAGCTCCTTCGCCACGCCGGAAGAGGCCGCGGCGCTCAGTTACCGCCATCTGAAGCCGCTCGTAACGAAGGGCGCCTGAGCGAACCTCCCCCCACCCGGCTCCAGCTTTTCCCCGCTTGCATTCCGCCGACTTGGTGTACAATACCGCCGTGGCCGGCCTGGGGTGCCGGTGGGGAAGAGCAGCGGCTGCTGGGGGGCGTCGCCGTGAACACAAAACAGGAAGGCCTTTGGGCGGATACCGGGTTTGCTCCGCCACTTTCGATTGAAACCAAGAATAACCAGCCGGAGCGGCCCGACCAAGCCTATCCGGTCGACGTCCGTAGTTGGTCGTTCCGGCGGCACCCGCGGGCCGGCTGGCGCCGCAACGAGGGCTGCCAACTGCTATTTGTGAACGAGGGCGACGCCACCTGGCACGTGGCGCAGGGCACGACGCCGGTGCGGTCCGGCGACCTGCTGGTGATCGGCCGCGGCGTTGCCCATCGGATCAGCCGGAGCGCCCGGCCGGCCGTGAAGGTGACGAGCCTCTCTTTCCTGCCCGAGCTGCTGCAGTACGGCGAGGCGGGGGCGGAGACCCTCGAGTACCTGGCGCCGTTTCTCGACCAGGACGAGAAGTTTCCCCACGTAGTCCCCGCCGCGAGCGGCCTGCCGGCGCAGGTGGCGGATCTCCTGGAGCGCCTGCAGCGGGAGCTGCCGGCGCGGTCGGCGCGGCAGCGGCTGGCGGTGAAGACCTATCTCAAGATGATCCTGGTGCTGCTGGGAAATTACTACGAGCCCTACCTCGCGGCGCACCAGACTCGCCGGTCTCGCGACCGCGACCTCGAGCGCTTGCAGCCGTTGCTCGACTTCCTGGCGCAAAACTACCGCCGTCCGCTCACCGTGGAGCAGGCCGCCGCCATGCTGCACATGAGCCGGTCCCACTTCATGCGGTTTTTCCGGCGCGCTACCGGCGAGCCCCTCATCTCCTACCTGAACCAGTTGCGGATCAGCAAGGCCGAGGTGCTGCTCGCCTCTACCAATCGGACCATTTCACAGGTGAGCCAGGAGGTCGGGTTCTGCGATCAAAGCTACTTCGGCGCCCTGTTCCGAAGGCTCCGGCACATGACGCCGCGGGAGTTCCGGCGGCAGCGCAGCGGGAGGATCGGGGTGCCGGGCGTTCCGCCGAACGCCGTGGGCGGTGGTCCCTGGGCCGGCGGGCTGCGCGTGTAAATCTTGGGGAACATGATATTTTTACTAGAGAAAAAAGCTCTTTTGTTATAGACTGTACGGGCGAAGGGCCGTAGTATCGGTCCCTCAGGGTGTTTTTTCATTGAGGGTTACAAGGGGCTGGTCTTAAGCAGGGTCCATTTTTCAGAGGGTTGGGCTTATTAGCATTCGGGAGGGGTCAATGAATAGATCGCCATTGGCGCGCTTGGCGCTGGCGGGAGCCGCACTTGTCGTCGCGGTTCTCTGTGCTTTTTCCTTAATTTCATCTGCGCACGCGCAGGTCCTTTACGGGTCCTTTGTCGGTAACGTGACCGACGCGAGCGGGGGCGCTGTCGCCGGCGCTGCCGTCCGGATCATAAATAAGGGTACCGGCGTCACCAACGAGGGGACCACCAGCGAAGCCGGCAGTTACACGTTCTCGAACGTGGCAGCCGGAACGTACGATCTGACGGTCACCCAGAGTGGTTTCAGCACCTATACCTCGCAGGGGTTGACCCTCAACGTCAACACCGTGCAGCGTCACGACGTGACCTTGCAGGTAGGCCAGGTAGCCGAGACGGTCAACGTAGAGGCTTCGGCTGTCTCCCTGCAGACCGACAAGGCCGACGTCAGCGCGGAGATCCCGACCGGGGTCATCACCGAGCTGCCCCTCCCGCGCTACCGCAACTTTCAGAGTCTGGTCAACCTGGTCCCTGGCGCGACCCCGGCCCGGTTCCAGAACGCCAACACCGACTCCCCCCAGCGGTCGCTCGCGACCAACGTGAACGGCACCACGCGCGAAGCCAACACCACGCGTATTGACGGTACCGTCACGATGCAGCTCCAGCTTCGGCACGCCATGTACCTGCCGGGGTCGGAGACCATCGAGGTCGTGAACGTCACCACCGACGCCGCCGACGCCGAGCAAGGACTCTCGGGCGGCTCCGCCATCACCGTGCAGACCAAGTCGGGCACCAACCAGATCCACGGCTCGGGCTTCGAGCACAATACGAGCAACCTCTTCGCCGCCCGCGACTACTTCTTCAAGGGCGACCGCGCGCCGAAGAACATCACTAACATTTTCGGCGGCACCGTCGGCGGACCGATCAAGAAGGATAAGCTGTTCTTCTTTGCCGGCTACGAGGCCAAGCGCGAGCGGACCAACTTCGGCTTGCTCTACACGCTGCCGACGGCCGATCAGCGTAAGGGCGATTTCAGCGCTTATCAGAACGTGAGCGGTGCGCGCGTCAATCAGGGGGGTACGACTGTAGCTCTCTATGATCCAGGCACTGGCAATCCGGATGGTACTGGACGCACTCCGTTCCTGAATAACATCATCCCGGGGAACCGCCTCAATACGATCTCGACCAAGTTCCAGGACCTGATCCCGGCACCCAACCAGTCGGGCATCATCAACAACTTCTTCAATTCCGATACCGACATCACCAACGACTATCAAATCGATTCCAAGGTCAACTACGCCCGCAGTCCCACGCACATGATGTTCCTGAAGTGGGGCTTTGGCAGCTTCAACATCCGCGGCATCGGCGGTCTCGGTGCGGCCCAGGGCCAGTGCCTCTGCACCGGCGGCGCGACCGGCGACGGCGCGGGCATCACCAAGATCAATACCTCCACCTTCGGCCAGACCAAGACCTTCACCCCGAACTTCGTCTATGACATGGCCGTTGGCTGGAGCCGTGAGGGCCAGACCGTCGCCCAGACGCTGCGTGGCGTGAACTACGCCCGGGACGTGCTGGGAATCCCCGGCACCAACGGCGACGCCATCAACCAGAGCGGCCACATCCGCATCGATATCAACGGCGGCTACTCGGGGCTGGGTAACTTCGACAACTGGATGCCGGCCGAGCGCCATGAGCAGGTCTACAACATGGTGCACAACTTTAGCTGGATCAAAGGTTCCCACAACATCCGGTTCGGTTTCGAAGGTATCCACAACCGGCTGATTCACTTCCAGCCCGGCCCGGCCACGCAGGGCAACGCCTTCTTCCAGGATGGCGAAACTCGGCTGAAGGGCAGTTCCGGCAGCGCCGACTCGCCAGCCACCCAGTTCAACAACTGGGCAGCGTACCTGCTGGGAGACGTGAGCAGTTGGACGAAGGGCTTGCAGTGGGAGGAGAAGTATGCGGTTGACTGGCAGTTCGGCCTCTTCATCCGCGACCGCTGGCAGGTTAGCCCCAAGCTGACCGTCTCTTACGGACTGCGCTGGGAAAAGTATCCGATGATGCACCGGCTTGGGGCGCATCACCCCGGCATCGAGAACTGGGATCCCAAGACCGACCTGGTGGCTATGGGCGGCAACGGCAACAACCCCAGCGGCCTCGGCATCAGCACCAGCAACAAGCTCTTCACGCCGCGGCTCGGCATCGCGTACCGCGTCAAGAACAACGTTGTGGTGCGCACGGGCTACGGCATCAATATCGTACCCACGGCGTTCCTCGGATTCAGCAATGCGCAATGGCCCGCCTCGATTACCGGCCAATTCGACCCTCCCACTACCTTCGGGTACTTCGGGACCTGGCAGACGGGCATTCCGCCGATCCTGGCCCCGCCGGCGGGAACTGCCTTCGCGAAATCGGATCCCCGCGCCAACGTCACGTTCTTCCCGGGTGACACGGTGCGGCGTACCTACATTCAGTCGTGGAACTTCAGCGTGGAAGGGCGACTGCCCGGCGACATCGTTTCGTCGATTGGCTATGTCGGCACGGAGCAGACCCACCTCCGCACCAGCGTCGAGACGAACTATGCGCTTCCCGGAACCGGTGCGGCTGGCCGGTTCTTCAACTTAAATCCGGCCGGCCCGATGTATGGCGCCGGGCCCGGCGGGCCGTACACGGCGGCCCGGTCCTTCTCGGATGGCTTCACCAGCTCCAACTACCATGCGCTGCAGATCGCGCTGAACAAGCGCGCGGCCAACGGCCTGACGCTGAAGGGCGCCTACACCTGGGGCCATAGCTTGGGCATGTTCAGCGAAGTCGGTGGCGCCATCAACTTCGTGGATCCCTCGCAGATCCGCCGCAACTACACCAACGCTCTGAACGACGTGCGGCACACCTTCCAGATGGGGTTCATCTACGACTTCCCGTTCGGCACCGGAAAGAAGTTCGCCACGACCGGGTTAGCCGCCAGAGTGCTAGGCAACTGGCAATTCAACGGCATTTTCGCTGCCTACTCGGGGCGGCCGTTTGATATCACGTCGTCCAGCACGGCCTGCAACTGCCCTGGCTACGTCGGAACCTTCACGGGGGACCTGGTCAACACCAACGTCGTGAAGCTCGGGATTCCGGAGCAGTGGTATGACAAGTCTTCCTTCGCTGTGGTGCGCCGCACAACGGGCACGGCCGCGGATGAGGGCAACCTGAACCAGCGCGTACTAACCGCGCCGGGCATTGTCAATCTCGACGCCGGCTTGTTCAAGGACATTCGGCTCACCGAGCGCTTCAAGGCGCAGCTACGGGCCGAGACCTTCAACCTCACGAACACGCCGCACTTCAATGCGCCGGACGGCAACGTTAGCAACTCAACCTTCATGGTCATCAGCAGCTCCTACGGCAGCCGTTTTGCCCAGGACCAGGGGAACCGCCTGTTCCGGTTCGCTGTGAAGATCTCGTTCTAAACCGGCAGTCTGGTAGTCTAAGGGGCGGGTACCCGCACAGGGCGCCCGCCCTTTCTTTTTTGAGGTGGGGATGAAAACGGCCCGGATCGCGTTAGCCATTGTGGCGCTCGCGTTGCTCCCCGCGGTTCGCCCGGCCGCCAACCCCTCCAGCCAGCAGTTTCAGCAGGCACTCGAGCTCCTGCAGACCAAGAACGACCCCGCGGCGGCGGCTCCGATATTCGAGAAGCTCAGCCGCGACCCCGACCGCCAGCTCGCCGCCCGCGCCCTGCTCTACCTGGGCGAATGCAGGGAGAAACTCGGGAACGAGCGTGCCCGCGCAGCCTACGAACGGCTGCTCCGGGAGTTTCCCGACCGGGCGGAGGTCCTCGGCGAAGCCCGCCGGCGCCTGGCAGCCCTTGGTACGGCGCCAGCCCCTTCGTCAGGATTGGTGCTCCGGCGGGTCTGGGCGAACGCGCCCGACAACTCCGGCACCCCCTCGCCCGATGGCCGCCTGCTGACCTTCATCGACTGGGAGACCGGCGACCTGGCTGTCCGGGATCTGCGGACCGGGGAAAACCGGCGGCTGACGCACAAGGGCTCCTGGACAGATTCAGCCGAATACGCCGAGTGGCCGAAGATGTCGGCGGACGGCAAGCAGGTAGCGTACTCCTGGTCGACCGAAGGCTACGGCCACCAATTGCGCCTCGTCCCGACGGATGCCGGTGAGAAAACCGAGCCGCGGATCGTCGTGCAGATTCCGGACCTGCACTACATCATCCCCTGGGCCTGGTCGCCGGACAGCA
>JBGPDC010000270.1:0-6182 GCA_041482115.1 Terriglobia bacterium
CTCGGTTAGGAAGGTCTTGGGCTGGGTGGACAAGGCAACCCCTTTTGCAATGATACACTCCTCACCGGATGCTTTTCCTCTAAACCTTCGTCCTGGGACTGGTTGGCTAAGAGCCGTTTTTGCTTGCCAACGGGTCCGGGCTGCGCTACATTCTTCACGTCCGCCATGACAGCTCCAACACCTGTTTTACCCGCCATAACGCAGGAATTGTGTGAGCGTCTGCTCTACTACCTCGAACTGATGCGGGAGATCGAAGACCGCATCGAACTGAAGCTCTACCGGCAAGGGAAGATCCTGGGCGGCTGCTACACGGGCCGCGGGCAGGAGGCGATCCCCGTCGGAAGCGCGATTTTGGCCGAAAAAGAGGACTGGCTCTGCCCCACGCACCGCGACATGGGCGCGTACCTGGTGCGGGGCATGGAGCCGCGGCGCATCTTCGCGCAGTACCTCGGCCGCGAGGCCGGGCCGACCCGGGGCCGCGACGGCAACATGCACATGGGGGACCTGGCGCTCCACCTGGTCCCTATCATTAGCAGTATAGGAGCCAGTGTTCCGGTCGCCTCCGGGGTCGCCCTCGCCCTCAAATACCGGGGCACCCGGAACGTGTGCTTCTCCTACTTTGGGGACGGGGCCACCAGCCGGGGGGACTGGCACGAGGGCGTGAACTTCGCCGCCGTCCAGAAGCTGCCGGTCGTGTATCTGTGTAACAACAACCAATACGCCTACTCGACGCCCATCGAGAAGCAGATGGCGATCAAGGACATCGCGGACCGGGCGGTGGGTTACGGCATCCCGGCGGAAATCATTGATGGTAATGATGTTATCGCCGTCTACGAAGCCACCAAGCGGGCCCTGGCGCACGCCCGGGCCGGGCGGGGTCCTTACATGATCGAGTGCAAGAGCTTCCGGATGACAGGTCACTCGGCGCACGACGCCGCCGATTATGTGCCCCGGGCGCTGGTCGAGGAATGGTCCAAAAAGGACCCTATCCTCAGGTTACAAAAGCACATGGTCGAGAAAGGCTGGGCGACCGAGGTCGATTTCAAGCGCCTCCACGCCCGGATCCTGGGCGAGGTGGAGGAGGCCGCGGAGTGGGCCCTGAACTCCCCCCCTCCAGACCCCGCGACGCTCACGGATGGCGTCTATGAGTAAGTCTTCAACTATAACAGGACAAACGACTTACATTGAGGCTATTCGTCAGGCGATGGCCGAGGAGATGGAGCGGGACGAGTCCGTCTTCATCATCGGCGAGGATGTCGGCATTTATGGCGGGGCCTTCAAAGCCACGACCGGCCTGTTCGAGCGCTTCGGCGAGAACCGGGTGGTGGACGCCCCGCTTTCCGAGGCCGCCATTGTCGGGGCCGGCATCGGGGCGGCCCTGACCGGGTTGCGTCCCATCGTCGAGATGCAGTTCGCCGACTTCATCTCGTGCGCCTACGACCAGATCGTCAATTTCGCCGCCAAGACCCGGTACCGGTGGGGCGCGGCGGTGCCGATGGTGATCCGCGGACCCTCGGGCGGAGGCATCCATGGCGGGCCGTTCCACTCGCAGAACCCCGAGATGTCGTTTGTCCACACGCCGGGGCTGAAGGTCGTGGCGCCGGCGACTCCCTATGACGCGAAGGGTTTGCTTAAGGCCGCCATCCGCGACAACGATCCGGTGCTCTTCTTCGAGCACAAGCTGCTCTATCGCCGCATCAAAGAAGACCTGCCGGCGGAAGACTATATAGTGCCACTAGGTAAGGCGGTGATCCGGCGCGAGGGGCGCGACATCAGCGTCGTGACTTACGGCGCGATGGTGTGGACGGCGCTCGAGGCGGCGGAGGTCCTGGCCCGGGAGGGCATCGAACTCGAAGTGCTTGACCTGCGGTCGCTGGTCCCGCTCGATGAAGAGGCGGTTTTCGACACGGTCCGCAAGACTGGCAAGGTGATTCTGCTCCACGAGGACACCCGCACCGGCGGCCTCGCCGGGGAGCTCGCCGCGCGCATCAGCGAGACGGTCTTCGACCACCTCGACGGACCGATCGTTCGCATCACGGCCCCGGACACGCCGGTGCCGTTCAGCCCGCCCCTCGAGGAAGCGTTCCTGCCGCAGGCGCGCGACGTGGTGGCAAAGGCGCGAGACCTTTACCGCTACTAGACCGCTTTCACTTCGACCCGGCGCAGGATCTCGAACGCAGCCTTCAACCGCACGCCCGCCGGGGCTCCGCCAGCTCGCAAGAGATCGGCGACGGTCTCGATCGCCTGCGGTCCCAGGGTCCGGTAGGCATCCTGCAGCCGGTCCCGAATTTCGTTGCGGGCGCGGCAGAGCTCCTCGGCAAATGCCGGGACGTCCTGTTTCCAGCGGTAGATCGTGGAGCGGTCGACGCCGCCAGCCTCGGCGGCCTCCACCATCGAGGCGCCACCAATCAGTTCCGCAAGGACGCGGAGCTGCGGCGGCGATAATTCTGTTGAAAGTGTCGCATTCTGTTGCATTTTGTTGCGTGCCATGTCTCCCTACCCCTCTATTACCAGCTTAAAGGTGAGGTCAAGCGAAAAGGCCCGGTCCGGAAGGGCGGACGTTGAGCCGATGGGAGATAAAGATGCGAAAAGCTTGTGACCGGCTTCCCGAGGGGGTGTTGGGACGGGATGCCTTGCCGCCCGCGGCGGGCCTGCGGTAGACTCCTCGTGGAAGAGTTATGTCCCTCGAAGGGCAGGTTCGTACACACGAGGAGTGGTTGCGCTCCATCGACAGTAATCTCGACCGGGTCACCGCCGCGCTGGCCCGGATGACGGAACGCCAGGACGCCGCCGAGGACCGGCTCGCCGCGGTCGAGCAAGCGCTCGCCGTGGTGGCCCAGAATCAGGCGGTCACGGCTGCCTTGCAAGCTGCTGCGGAGCGCCGCGCCGTCGAGCAGAACGAACGGATGTCCCGGACCGACGCCCAAATTGCGCAAACCGACGCCGCGCTTCAGAAACTGACCGAAACGCTGGAGCGCTACCTGCGGTCCCGAACCAACGGCCACCAGAACTAAGCAGGGAGCGCGTCGAGCATCGTCGCACGCATGCCACTTTCTCCATCGACGCGCCTCGGCCCTTACGAAATCGTGGAGCCGCTTGGTGCGGGCGGCATGGGGGAGGTGTACCGGGCTCGCGACACCCGGCTCGGCCGCGACGTGGCGATCAAGGTGCTCCCGGCCCATGTGGCGGACCAGCCCGAAGCGCGGCAGCGGTTCGAGCGGGAGGCGCGGTTGGTCTCGAGCCTGAATCATCCGAATATCTGCGTGCTCCACGACATAGGGCAGCAGGATGGAATCGACTTCCTGGTGATGGAGTACCTGGAGGGCGAGACGCTGGCGGCGCGGCTCCGCAAGGGTCCGCTGCCGTTGGCGCAGGCGCTTGAATACGGAGTCCAGATCACGATGGCTCTGGCGGAGGCCCACAAGCGGGGCGTTTTTCACCGCGACCTGAAGCCGGGGAACATCATGCTGACCAAGACCGGGGCGAAGCTGCTGGACTTCGGCCTCGCGAAACTGGCGCGCGCGGAGGTGGCGCCGGGCGCCGAACAGGCCACGATGTCGGAGGCTTTGACCGGGCAAGGGACGATCCTGGGGACGCTGCCGTACATGGCGCCGGAGCAACTGGAAGGCAAAGACGCCGATGCCCGCAGCGACATCTTTGCCTTCGGGGCGGTGCTCTACGAGATGCTGACCGGGCGGAGGGCTTTTGAGGGGAAGACGCAGGCGAGCCTGATGGCCGCGATTTTGGAGCACGATCCCCCGCCGGTCGCGGCGCCGGCGGCACTCGACCGGGTTCTGAAAAGATGTCTCGCGAAAGACCCGGAGGACCGCTGGCAATCCGCGCGCGACCTGATGCACGAATTGCGGTGGGTGCAGGAAGCGAACACGGCGGCGCCGGCGGAGACGCGGCAGAACCGGACTGTTTCCTGGGTGCTCGTCGCGGCGCTGGCCATCGTGACGCTCGCGGCGGCGGCGGTCGCTTGGAGGCATTGGCACGAGGCGCCGCCCGAGCCGCGGGTCACGACGCTCTCGCTGCTGCCACCGGAGAAAACAACCTTCCGCGACTTCGCGGTCTCGCCCGACGGCCGCCAGTTAGCGTTCGTTGCCACGGATGCCTCCGGCAAGACACAACTTTGGGTGCGGCCACTAGACTCACTGGCCGCCCAGCCGCTGGCCGGCACGGAAGGTGCAGACCAGCCGTTCTGGTCTCCAGACAGCCGCTTTGTTGGATTTTTTGCCAACGCCAAGCTCAAGAAGATCAACGCTTCCGGAGGGCCTGCTCAAACACTGTGCGACGCTTCCGCCAGCCCGCGCGGCGGTGCCTGGGGCCGGAGCGGCGTAATTGTCTTCGCCAACACTTTCAGCCCTTTGTATCAGGTCTCCGAAGCTGGCGGGAAACCTGAGGCTGTAACACTAATCGACGCCTCCCGCAAGGAAAGTTCCCATCGTTGGCCTCACTTCCTGCCCGACGGCCGACATTTCATCCATTCTGTTTTTACCTCTCAGACCGAAGCCCGGGGAGTTTACCTAGGATCGGTGGACTCGAAAGAGAGCCGCCGGTTGGTGGCGGCCGATTCGAGCGCGGCTTACGCGGGACCTCCCGTGGGCTCACCCGGCTCCGGCTACCTGGTTTTCATCCGGGGACAGACCTTGATGGCCCAGCCGTTCGACGTCGATCGCCTGCAATCTGTGGGCGAGGCCGTTCCCGTCGCTGAACCCGTGGGAATCGTCCGCGGTTCGCTGCGCGGGCAGTTTGCTGTCTCGGAAAGCGGAGTGCTGGTATATGACTCGGGCGGCTTCGGCGTAGTCACCGAGCTGACATGGTTGGATCGGATGGGCAAGCGGCTAGGCGTGGTGGGACCGCCGGCCATGTACAGCGTGGTAAGTCTCGCACCCGACGGCAACAGGTTGGTGACCAGCCGCGTGGATCCGAACACCCACGAATACGACGTCTGGCTGTTTGAACTCGCCGGCGGCATCCCCTCACGGTTCACGTTCGAACCGAACGGCGAGATATTCCCAATCTGGTCAGCGGACGGGAGCCACATTGTCTTCTCGTTCACCCACGATGGTTCCTGGAACCTTTATCAAAAGCTTTCGAGCGGCGCCGGCGGCTCAGAATTGCTGCTGCGATCGAGCGTGAACAAGGTTGCCGAGAGTTGGTCCCGGGATGGGCGGTTCCTGCTGTACCACGAGAATGACTCCAAGAACGGGCCAGACTTGTGGATTCTCCCGCTCGAAGGAGAGCGGAAGCCGGTTCCGTTTCTCCGCACCGAATTTCAGGAATCGGATGGCAAGTTTTCTCCCGACGGCCGGTGGATCGCTTACCAGTCGAACGAGTCCGGGAGATTTGAGGTTTATGTGCAGCCCTTCTCGGGAATGGCCGGCGGGGCGCCTTCTGGAGCGGGAAGTAAATGGCAGATCTCCACGGCTGGCGGCACCGAGCCAGGATGGCGGGGCGACGGGAGAGAGCTTTTCTATCTGTCCCCCGATCTCAAGCTGACGGCGGTGGAGATCAAGACGGCCGGTGACACTTTTCAGGCGGGTGTTCCCCGGCCGCTGTTTCAGACGCGCGCGGCTGGCAACGCCCCCCGGTACGATGTGACTTCCGACGGCCAACGCTTCTTCGTCGTCACGTCGGCAGACGTCGCGGCGTCCGCCCCGCTGACGGTGGTGACTAACTGGCAGGCAGGGTTGAAGCGATGACGCTCGCAGCAGGCACGCGGCTCGGTCCCTATGAGGTCGTAGCCCCCTCGGCGCGGGCGGCATGGGCGAGGTGTATCGCGCCCGCGACACCCGGCTCGGGCGCGACGTGGCGATCAAGGTGCTCCCCGCGGAAGTAGCGTCCGATCCTTCCCGAGGACCGCTTTGGGCGCAACGGTTGGAGCGTGAGGCCCGGGCCGCGAGCGCGCTCAACCATCCCAACATCGTGACGGTTTACGACGTGGGCAACGGCAACGAACAGGGGCGTTCCTTCCTGGTCACCGAGCTCATCGAAGGCGAGCCGCTGCGCAAGTGGACCGACCGGGGGCCGCTGCCCGCCCGGAAGTTGCTCGACATTGGGTGAAGCGCCTGACGAGCGCTATCCGCGAAAAAGACAAGCGACATCTGCTGACGGTCGGCCTCGTCGACTGGAGCCTGGACCGTCCGGGACTGACTTCCGGTTTCGTGCCAACGAAGGTC
>JBGPDC010000271.1:0-5989 GCA_041482115.1 Terriglobia bacterium
CCCAGCAACCTTCCAGCCAGTGACGCCTTCGTAGTCCAAGATCGCCTTTTGTATCCGCGAATGCAGTTCCTCACGATGGGGTGTTTGTTGTGCCCCAGTCAACATGGCATTGAATCTCCAATCTTCTCATCAACCGTCCATAGCTAATCCTCGATCCCCGCAGCCATGTGGCGGGCGTGACTCGCAGCGAACCGTAAGCGCTGAGCCAGGGTTGCCGGGCCGCCGCCTTTTGATTCTCCCACCGTCAGGCATGGCGGGAAGTGTAGCACAGAGGCGCACACCGACTCCCTGTAGCGAGGTCTTAGCGTGGAGATGATTGCCGCCACGCCCAGTATACGAGTAGGCCCAGCAACACAAACATAGCCGCCACCCAGACGTACCACGGAGGGAGCCAGGGGATGGGGAGGAGCGAGAGAAGTATCCAGACGAGAAGATCCAGACAGCCGGAATTGTCGGGTTTCGGGTTCGGCTCTTGGGCCGGAGGCGATGTGGCGTTATGCTCCAATCAACTCCTCCATGCCCACACCCGATCTGTAATCCTCGCAGCCATGGCGGGCTTGATCCGCAGCTAACCATGGTATGATAGCGTCACCATGAGACGCCTACTACTCACTTTGACCATCTGTTTCTGTCTCCTCTCGTCGGGGCAGATCATAGAAGCCAAGGGCCGCTCGTCATCGCCTCGCTCTGGGTCTTCCAAGAGTCGCTCTTCCTCTTCTAAGAAATCTTCTGTCCGAGGAAGCAGAGACGGGAAGTACGCTGGTGGCAAAGGGTCCAGCCACAAGGGTGGGAAGTACAAAAACGACAAAACCAACGACCACGAACGAAACCGGCAGGCTGGCGTGCCGAAGTAAACCAGTTACAATCTCCCCCTTCCCATTCACCCCGAATCCGGGAATTTCTTTTCTAAAAAAAATTCTGCTTTGATTTGCGCCGATGAACGCAGCGGTGGGAGCCTAGCTAGCCCGCCCGCTGGGCAGCGTGAGACTCCTGCACTAGGTTCACCTCCCCCACCCTCTTTCTGGGCGAGCGCCGCTCGGCGAAATGGGATAGGCAGGGGCCTCTCGCAGGCGGAAGCAGGCTGCCAGATGCCGAGGGGCAGGCTCAGCAGGCGACGGTGGGCGTTGCGGCTAGTGCTGTCGCTCTTGTCGGGGGTTGACGTGGGCTAATGCGGGGCGAGGCTTGCGAGGGGAGTAGTGGGGCTTGGGATGCACGAGGAGTGAGCGCTCTGCTGGGCCTGCCAGCGACCCTCGCCCTAGGTGGACTCCTGCCACCTAAATGGCTTCCATGTGGACATCCGTGTGGACATCGAGGTTTTGGACACGGAAGGGGAGCCTGTAAGTGCTTGGAACCAATGGTGGGCCCGACAGAACTCGAATCTGTGACCTCTACCGTGTCAAGGTAGCGCTCTAACCAACTGAGCTACGGGCCCATTTAGAAGGGTTTTTTGATGCTAGCACAGCCCCGCCGACGCGAGCAAACGCGACCCTCAGGAGCCATAGACCGGAATAACCGCGCCGTTGATTTCGCGCGCCGCATCGGACAACAGAAACAGGATGGTCTCGGCCAGGGCCTCCGGCCGGACCCACGGGCGGTAGTCGGCCGTGGGATTCGCGGCCCGGTTGGCCGGCGTATCGATCGTCCCCGGCAGGATGACATTGGCAGTGATCCCGCGGCCGGCGACTTCGGTCGCGATCGCACGCGTCAGGGCCACTACGCCGGCCTTGGCCACGATGTAAGCGGCGCCGCCGGGGAAGGGGTCAGCCGCGGCGCGGGAGCCAACATGGACCAGGCGTCCCGCGCCCTGCCGCAGCAAGTGAGGCAGCACCGCCCGCGAGAGCAGAAACGCCGAGTTCAGGTTCAGATCGAGCATGCGACGCCAGGTGGCGTCATCGGTCTCGTGGACCAGCGGCCCTCCGGACCATCCACCGACCAGGTTCACCAGCGCGTCGATCCGGCCGGCCCGCGCCACCGCGGTCTCGACGGCCCGGGCCACGCTTGCCGCGTCGGTGACGTCGGCCTGGATAGCCTCCAGGCGCTCGGCGGCCGGAGGCGCCTCGCGGTGGTAGGTGGCGCACACGCGCGCCCCGGCGTGGAGCAGCCGGTCCGTCACGGTGCGCCCGAGGCCGCCGGTGGCGCCGGTGAGTAAGATGACAGACTCCATGCTAGGGCCAGCGTATCATGGGAATAGGAGGATAATGTGGCTCGGTGGCGCGCCTTCCTGCTTGTGTCCTCCTTGCTACTGACCGAAGCAGCGCTATCGGCACGCTACTCCAATCTGATCTCGACCGCGGATGGTACAACGGTCTTTTTTCAGGTAGAAAGCGGCCTTCGCAACCTCCGCTGGTACCGCTTGCACCTGGAGGGCGGCCGGCCCGTGCTGCAAGAGTTAGCCCAGCCTCTCGCGGACGCGAGCGACGATGGCGCCACCCTGGCCTTCAGCTTTTACGGGGACCGCACCTGCGGGGTGGCTGGCAGCACCTGCTTTCTGGCGGCGCCGTGTTCGGCGGGCTTCACGGTCGACGGACCGGCTGGCAGAATCGACCGCTTTGGCCGCCGCACCCTGATCCGGCTCGGTCCCGCGGCCGGGCGAGCCTGGATCGAGCAGTCCGGCGAGTGCCGGGGTTTCGGTTTTCCGTCACCGCCGCAGTTTCAGGGCCTCTACGAGCTGCCGGGCTTGCAGTTGCGCGCCCCACCGCAAGGGGCCACGGTGGCCAGCACGCGCTCCGGCCGGCGCATCCTGACGGCCCAGGGTCAGGTCCTGCTGCTCAGCGGCGATCCCAAGATTCAGCTTGAGATTTTGGATGAAACCGGAGCGCGCCCGCTGCGCCAGCAGCTCGCGGCGGCCGAGGCGGTCATCAACGGGCAGGGAAGCGCCGTCGTCTACGTCGATGCCCCCGTGGGCCGCCTGCGCTGGATTGACGTCGCCCGCCAGACCGATGAGGATCTGGCGGCAGCGCCCGTCACGGGGTCGGCCCCCGCTTTGAGTAACGACGGCCGCCTGCTAGCGTTTTTTTCTCCGGAAGGACGCCTCTTCGCCTATCAGCGAGCCACCCGCACGATGCAGCGCTTGGACGGGAACGGAGAAGCTCTGCAAGAGTTCGTTCTCTCCGGCGATGGCAGGTTCGCATTTGCCGTTACCGCCTCTAACCGTTTGCTGCGGATCGACGCGGCCACCGGACAATCGCAAACCTGGCTCGAGCCCTTTCCCGAGATCCGGGACGCCTCGACCGTTCTCGACAAGGATCCTACCGCTTGCCCTTTGGTGTGCTACACGCCGCAGGAGCCGCTGGTGCAGCTCGGGCACGGCGCGCTGCTGGTGCTGCGCGGCCACTACCTCGATCAGACCGGCTGGCGAGTCCGCATCGGCGAGAGCGAGCTGCCCTTGCAGCCGCTCTCGCCGGAGGCTGCCTGGTTTCAAGTGAGCAGCAGTCTTGCGACCGGGGGCCTGGTCCCCTTCACAGTCTTTCATCCCCAACATCCGCTGGCGTTTCAAGTGAATGCGCAGGTGGTGGACCGTGTGGTGACCTGCTTGGGCACGCTGCATCAAGACTTCAACGGTGCAGTTTCGCCGGATTCCCCGGCCCGGCTCGGTGAGGTGGTCCACGTCTATCTCACGGGCCTCGCCGGTGTCGAGCCGGTGCCGGACGGGGTCCCCAACCCGGTGGATCACCTGGTCGCGGTGGCGTCCCCGCCGGAACTCTACGGCCCCGGCGTCTTTGAGCCGCTGTTCTTTGGCCTCGCGCCCGGGCAGCTCGGGCTCCAGCAACTGGATGTGCGCCTGCTGCGCTCCGTGCCGCCGGATACTGGCCAGCCGACGCCGGTGCTATTTCCCAATTTGAGTTTGGTATCGGGGTGTGAACTGCCGGTGATCCGAAGGCCGCCGCCCCGCTCGCGCGGACGCTAGCGCTATCCTTGTAATTTAGAAGGCTTGCTTCTAAATTACTATAGCATTGCAAATTAGAAATTATACTTCTATAATGCGAGCATGTGGGTTCCCCGGCTCTCCGCGAGCCGCCTCCGTCTGCTGCTGCGCGAGTTCCCAGCCGTCGCCGTGCTGGGACCGCGGCAGTGCGGCAAGACTGCCCTGGTGCGCCAGTTGTTTCCGAAAGCGGAAATGTTCGACCTGGAGCGCCCGTCGGACGTGGCTCACCTGGAGGCCGACCCCGAGTACGTGCTGCGCCACCTGCCGTCCCCGGTGGTGCTCGACGAGGCGCATCGCATGCCGGCGCTCTTCCCCATCTTGCGGGCCCTCATCGACGAGCGGCGCGACGCCCGCGGCCGCTTCCTGCTGCTGGGTTCGGCGCACTTCAGCCTGGCGCGCGATATCTCCGAGTCGCTGGCGGGACGCGTCGGATTTCTGGACCTCCATCCCTTCAGCTATCCGGAGGTGGCCGGCCACGGCCTCTCCCTCCCCGAGCTTTGGCTGCGGGGCGGCTATCCCGACGCGTGCCTGCATCCCAACCCGCGGCTGCGCCGCGATTGGATGGACGGCTACATCCGAACCTTTATCGAAAGGGACCTGGGGGGTCTCGCGGTCGACGTGTCAGCCGCGCAGATCCGGCGGCTGTGGCACATGCTGGCTTACGCGCACGGCTCGATCTGGAACGCCTCCGAGTTCGGACGCGCCCTGGGACTCTCGTATCACACGGTGAACCGCTACGCCGACCTCCTGGAGCAGGGGTTTCTGCTGCGGCGTCTGCCGCCCTACTTCGTCAACCTGGGCAAACGCCTGGTCCGCAGCCCCAAGGTCTACCTGACCGATTCCGGCCTGCTGCACGCCTTCCTGGGAATCGAGACGGCCCGGCAACTGGACGTGAGTCCGCAGCGCGGGATGAGCTGGGAAGGGTTCGTGATCGAGCAGATCACCCGCTGCGAGAAGCTCGTCCATCCGTCGAGCCGGTTCTACTTCTGGAGAACGGCGACCGGCGTAGAGGTCGACCTGCTGGTGGAGCGGGGCGACGAACTCATCGCGGTCGAGATCAAGGCGGGCACCCGGCTCGATCCGTCGGACTGGAAGCGGCTCAAGATTGCCATGGACGATCTCCGGCCCGCGCGCGCGTGGGTGGTGAACCAGGGGGAGACGGAGTATACGCCCTTACCGCGAGTACAGGTGATACCGGCCAGCCGTCTGCTAGGGGCCGCGCGGTGGAGATTATAGGCCCGCCGCGCGGTCTTAAAACATGAACAGCGGCACGCCCTCGACGATCGCCACAGGCTCACCCTCGCCGGTGGCCACCACCGGCTCGCCTTCCTTGTTCAGCCGGTAGTACAGGCCGTTGTCGCCGAGGTAAATTTCGAGGTCGGCCGGGCGCGGGAGAATGCCCTGGATGAGCGCCTCGGAGAGCGGGTCCTCGATGTACTTCTGCAGGGCCCGCCGCAGCGGCCGGGCGCCATACCCGCGGTCGCCGCAGGTCTTCTCCAGGATGTACCGCGCGGCGTCGTCGTTCAAGTGCACGCGGATCTGCTTGCCCTTGAGGTTCCCGTTGATCTGTTCGACGAGCAGGCCCATGATCTTGATCAGGTCCTCGTCGGTCAGCGACTGGAACAGGATTACCTCGTCCAGCCGGTTCAGGAACTCGGGGTTGAACACCCGCTTGAGCTCCGTCTTGACGAGGTCTTCCATCTTGGTCTGCGTGGCCTCGAGCGAGGACGACTGGAAGCCCATCGACGAGCGCTTCTCGAGGAACCGCGCCCCGATGTTGGAGGTCATGATGACGATGGTGTTCTTGAAGTCGACCGTGTTGCCGAGCCCGTCGGTCAACTGGCCGTCCTCAAACACTTGCAACAGGATGTTGAACACGTCCGGGTGCGCCTTCTCGATCTCGTCGAGCAGGATGATCGAATAGGGAGCGCGCTTGACCCGCTCGGTGAGCTGGCCGCCCTCTTCGTAGCCCACATAGCCCGGAGGCGAGCCGATCAGCTTCGAAACCGAATGCTTCTCCATGAACTCGGACATGTCGAAGCGGATCAGCGACTTCTCGCTGCC
>JBGPDC010000272.1:0-5910 GCA_041482115.1 Terriglobia bacterium
CCTACGAGCCTTGGCTGCCCGCTTCGGAATCTGTGGACCAGTGCTATTCTTCTTCATGGCCGGTCTCCTTTTGCACTTCGAGTGCGTAACCATTGGGAGCTTAACGCATCCCGCCGGAGACCGGCCTTCTCATTCCATCTCTGTAACATCATTCGTTGGTCGGAAGCAGTGACTGGCGGCGCGCGTCGCAAGCAGGACGGAACGGCACCACCGCCTTAGTCGAGGTCGATATCCCGCAGGCCGGGCTTGGTGGGCGGGGCGTCTTTGGCCTGCTTCAGCAGCTCTTCGAACTTCCGGTTGAGAACCTGGCCGTGCATCTTCTCGGCCTGGACCTGCTTGCGGAACACCTCGTCCCGCTTCTCCTCCTGGCCCCGGAGCTTCTGGACCGCCTCGTGCAGATCCTCGATGACCGGGGGTTTTTCAGGAACCTGGTGGGAAAGCACGGCCCGGGTCTGCGGGTCTACTTTGAGGGTGGACTTGCAGCAGGGACATTCGACGTCGAAGGCGGAGGCTCCCATAGCCCCATCTTAGCGCAGCATGGCGCGGGGGGCGGTTATGCCGAGGAAGCGTAAGGGCCAGAAGAGGCAATCGGCGGGGCTTCGGGCAGATCGTACCAGCGAACCTCGGGCAGCCGGCGCTTGGCGATCTCGCGCTGGCAAAAGAGGCGCACGACCGCGGGGTCGCGGTTCAGCGCGCGGCAGACGAAGATGAAGCTATAGCCGCCTTCCTGGTTGCTGCTGATCCAGCGGATGGCGCCCGCCCGGCGTCCCATGGACATGCTGGTGGCATCCTGAATCGCCTGGACCAGCACGGCCGCCGCCAGCCTGTAAACGCCTCGCTCCGATGTGGGTTCGATCATTCCGATTTCCAGCCCAAGCATACGGGGAAAGACCCTAATAACCTATAGCGCCGAAGGTTCAATTTGGGCGGGGGAGCGAAAGTACCTAGGTACTGAGACAACCGGTTCAGCCGGGCAGGCGTCCGGATAGGACTTCGAGGGTAGCCGCCTCCGGGGACTCGACGGCGAAGCCCAGCCGGCGGCCCGGAGCGGCGTCGGGTGTGAGGCGGTAAGCGCCCGGGCCGAACAGTTTGTCGAGCACCGCGACGACCGCGGGGCGCAGGACGGCGCTCACGGCCCCGTTGTTGGGCGTCTCCAGGCGGTCGTTGAACACCAGCTCGAGCGCGCCGGTCCGGAGATGGACGCCGGAGGGAAATTCCGGCTCGGCGAGGAGGCGTCCGGCGAGAGCGAAGCTGTGGCGGAAGACCGCCGCCAGCCGCACCTCGAGATTCCCTTCGAGCCCCTGCTTCGAGCAATAGAGGACGCCCGGGGCCGCCGTGCCCAGGTCGAAACTGAAATTACAGCGGTGCCCGATGAGGACGATACCGGGGCCCCGGGCCATGTGGGCGTAATCGGCCAGGTCCACCCACTGGGCGGGATCGGCGGCGTCCGCGCGCCAGCGTCCAAAGATGGAGAGGAACGGGTCCAGCTTCTGGGTGACTGGGGCGTCGGTGAGAATCTTCAGGCAGACGCGCTGCAGGTCGAGCTCAGACGTCATGCCTTAACGCCGCCGGTGCGGGAATACACGGTCTGGGCTTGCTCGATGAAGAGCGTGGTCTCTTCGAGACGCCGGCGGGTGCGCTCATCGCCGAGTCCTTCGTTGCCTTCCTGGGCGGCACGGAAGAAGTTCTCGGCGAACTGGGCCAGGAATTCGCCCGTGTCGTAGTAGCGCTCGCGGAACTTCTCGACCGTGTTGTAGCGGTCGGAGAGCAGGAGTCCCTTGAGGAACAGCAGGGCGTCGGCGGCCTTAAGGAGCGCGGCGAAGGACTTGGACGCGGCGGCATCGAAGCGGCCTTCGTCGTAGTCGAGGGTGGCCTCGAAAACCAGACGGTCGGCGTCCTCCAGCATGAACTCCGACTGGTCGACGACTTCGCCGGCGCACTCGCCGACGCCGGTGGACATGTGGAAGTCCCAGGGCTGGCGGTTGTCCTGGTAGAAGGCCGGATTCTGCTCGTAGGTGGGGAGCGTGCACAGCTCGTCCAGCTCTTCCTTGATGCGGACTTTGCCGAGGCGCCGGACGAACGCGGTGAAGGTCTCGGCCCCGGTGCGCTCGCGGGTGTAGATGTCGGTGAGCTTTTTCACCACGGCGGGGGCGTTCTGGGCCGGGACTTTGGCGACGGCCAGTCCATAGGCCGAGGCGTTGCCCTGGGTCGCGCCGCCGAGCAGGATCTGGAACACCGGCGCGACGTGCTGTCCTTTGCGCTGCACGGAGCCGAAGAAGCCGATGTCGGCGATGTGGTGCTGGCCGCAGGAATTGAAGCAGCCGCTGATCTTGATCTTCAGGTCGTCGCGGTCGGCGATCTCGCCGAGTCCGTTGTGGAATTTCTCGTTCAGGAGAGCAGCGAGGCCGCGTGAGGACGTGATTCCGAGTTTGCAGGAATCGGTGCCGGGGCAGGCGGTGACGTCGGCCAGTCTTCCGCTGCCGGTTTCGGCCAGGTCGAGCTCGCGCAGGCCGTCGTAGAAGGCGGGCAGCTCGCCGTTCGGGACCCAGCGGACCACGATATTCTGCTCGACCGTGGTGCGGACCGTGTCCTTGACGAACCGGCGGCAGAGGGCGGCGAGGCCGTGCAGTTGGTCGGAGGAAATGTCCCCGAGCGGCAGGAAAACCGTCACGGCCGAGTAGCCGGGCTGTTTCTGCCGCTGGGTATTGATCCGTACCCAACGCTGGAATTCGGGACCGGCGCCGTCGGGATCCAGCTCCGAGCCGGGCAGGAGCGGCTCCTCGCGGAAGGCCTCGGCTTCGGAGAGGTAAGCGGTCCAGCGGGGATCGTCGGGAAGCTTCTCGCGCTCTTCCTCGACCAGGCGCGTGAATTCCTCCATTCCGAGCTGGGCGACGAGGAACTTCATGCGGGCCCGGGCGCGGTTCTTCTTCTCGCCGAGGCGGGCGAAGACGCGGGCGATGGCCTGGGCCAGCGGTAGCATTTCGCCGGCCGGGACAAACTCGCGGTACAGCTTCGCCTGGTGCGGCAGGGGCCCGAGGCCGCCGCCGAGGTAAACCTTGAAGCCGCGATCGGGCTTCCCGCCGTGGTCACGGAGCTTGGCGATGGCGCCGATGTCGTGCATGATGGCGAGACCGCAGGCGTGGTCCTCGCAGCCGGAAAACGCGATCTTGAACTTGCGTCCGAAATTCTGGCCGTCGGGGTGGCGGAGCAGGAAATAGGCCATGGCCCGGGCGTAGGGGGTGGTGTCGAACACCTCGTCGCCGCATACGCCGGAGATGGGGCAGGCGCAGACGTTGCGCACCACGTTGCCGCAGGCCTCGCGCGTCGTGATGCCCACCTCGGCGAGACGCCGCATGAGGTTCGGCGTGTCGTTGATGTCCACGAAGTGAAGCTGGATATCCTGGCGCGTGGTGATGTGGGATACGCCGTCGGCGTATTCCTCAGCGAGATTGGCCAGAGCGTCCATCTGCCGGGTGTTCAACATACCCAGAGGGATCTTGATGCGCTGCATCTGGACGCCGGTCTGGCGCTGGCCGTAGACGCCGTGGCGAAGGCGGAATTCGAGGAATACCTTCTCGGGCATCAGGCCCTGCTGGACCCGGCGCAATTCGGTTTCGAAGACGTCCAACTCCTGCTTAATTTCGGGCGGGAGGTGGCTCCAGCGGTCCGTGGTCTCGTGGAGAGCCAGGGTGGCCATGCGGTGCTCCTCTGGTGGGGCAATCACCCCATTCTAGATGGAGATTATAGCATATCGGGGGAGGCTTCGGATGCCGGATGGGGGTGCTAAGATGCGAGGGGTGGAGACAAAGCAACAGATATTGAAGGCAATTGAGAATCTGCCGGACGATGCGGGCGTCGAGGATGCCCTGGATCGCCTCTACCTGCTCTACAAGGTCGAACGAGGTCTGCAGCAGGCCGATCGAGGTGAACTAATCAGTCAAGAAGAGATCCGCCAACGTATGGCGAAATGGCTGAAGTAAGGTGGACGCCCCAGGCTGCGGATGATCTGGAGGCCATCTGCCTGTTCATTGCCCGGGACGCGCCCCAAGTAGCGGCGGCCTTCGCTGACCGCGTACTCCGCGCCACCGATCAACTGGCTCACTTTGCACGCTTGGGAAGAATTGTCCCGGAGTTAGGAATCGATAACCTCCGGGAAGTCGTGGTGGGCAGCTATCGCGTCATCTACCGCATTCGTGACGAGGATATCCAGGTTCTGACCGTACACCATGGGGCTCGAATTCTCGATACGGGAAAGATCGAGGGTTGAGTACCGGGACCAGGCGTGTGTGACGACTAACGCCGTATTCTTACAAACGACCGGTCGAGCTGCGAGATGTTCCCTACCCCGACCATCCCCAGGTCGGTCGCGAGCTCGGCGCGCAGCAGCTCCATCACGCGGGCCACGCCGCGCGGACCAAACGCCGCCAGCCCCCACAGGTAGGGCCGGGCAATTCCCACGGCGGTCGCGCCGAGGGCCAGGGCCTTGACGATGTCGGTGCCGCGCCGGAATCCGCCGTCGACCAGGACCGGCATCTTCCCGCCCGCCGCCTCCACACACTCGGGCAGCGCTTCGATCGTCGCGCCCACCTGGTCAAGCTGCCGCGCGCCGTGGTTCGAGACGATCACCCCGGACATGCCGTGCTGCACCGCGAGCGCCGTATCCTCGGAGGTCATCACGCCCTTCACGATCACCGGCAGGCGGGGCGAGGCCTCGCGGAGCTGCTGCAGCGTTTCCCAGGTCGGCGTCGGGAAGGCCTTGGGGTCGGGATAATCGCCCGTGGACCAGATCACGTCATCCGGCCGGTAGAGGAGTTGCCCGTTGGCGTCGCGGGGAATGCCGCCTCCATTGCACCAACTGCGGACAAACTTGTGGCGCACACCCCGCTCGCGGTGCGACACGTGGTAGATGTCCACGGTGACCGAGATGCCGCTCGCGCCCTGATCTTCGAGTTTCTTGACCCACTCCGACATCTGACCTTTGTCGAGAAATTCGGCGGCCGTGGTGAAGTGGAACCAGATCTTGGGCCCCTTCCCCGCCGCCAGGGAGTCGTTGATGCCGCCGTTGGTGATCATCATCGTGTTGGCGGCGGCCGCTCCCAGGGCGGCGTCCTGCTCGCCGTTTTTGAGGAAGCAGTTCTTCCCGCCCGCCGGACAGATGAAGATCGGATGGTCCCAGCGCTTGCCCAGCACGGTCGTCGAGATGTCGATCTTGCTGACGTCGTGCCGCAGGAAGTGGGGGCGCAGCAGGAGGTCGTCGAAACGGCGCCGGTTGTCGGCGAGCGCGACTTCGTCTTCGGAGCCTTCCGCCAGGTAGTCCCAGGCGACGGGATCGAGCTTCGACTCGGCGAGCTTAGCGAAGTCGGGGACGTTCACCGGCTGCAGCAGCGGGTCTTGCGATTGGCTGTACTTGCGGTCGGCCCGCAGGAGCGGGGAGGCCGCCAGGAATTGCGCAAAGCTCCGGAGAGCCTGTCGTCGGGTCAGCATGGAGACTCCTTCGCACCGGCAGCGTGCCCAAGTATACTGAAATCTTATGAAATTGCACAGCTACACCATCACTCAGGGCCGGGACCGCGCGCCGGCCCGCGCCATGCTCAAAGCCATCGGGTTCACCGACGAGGATCTCCGCAAGCCCATCATCGGCGTGGCCAACACCTGGATCGAGACCATGCCCTGCAACTACAACCTGCGGGACCTGGCCGTCAAGGTCAAGGAAGGCATCCGGGCCGCGGGCGGCACGCCGATGGAACTGAACACGATCGCCATCAGCGACGGCGTGACCATGGGCACCGAAGGCATGAAGGCGTCGCTCGTCAGCCGCGAGGTGATCGCGGATTCCATCGAGCTCGTGGCGCGCGGCAACGGGTTTGACGGTCTCATCGTGCTCGTCGGGTGCGACAAGACCATTCCAGC
>JBGPDC010000273.1:0-5848 GCA_041482115.1 Terriglobia bacterium
AACGAAATCGCCGTTGGATGCTCTTGTGGTCTACCACGCCACAAGTATAAAACAAAATTAGCCCAAGTTGTTTTATTTATTTCCTGACAGGCTCTTAGGTCCGAAAGTCCCACCCCGGGGAGGTTGCACCTGTGTTGCCAAGCCTCGCTGACATCCCGAAATTGAGGGACTTACGGGGCTGGTGGTGCGCTGGAGTACGCCGCCGCGGAGGCAGGAGCGCCCTCCTGGCGGTAAATCTTTCCTGGCGTACGCTGCGCTACAATGATCCGTTCATGTCCTTGGTCGTAGTGGGTTCGGTCGCCTATGACGGCATCGAGACCCCGCGCGGAAAAGAGGATCGGTTGCTGGGCGGCTCGGCGACCTACATCTCCCTCGCCGCGCGCTTCTTCGGTCCAGTCAAAATCGTCGCCGTCGTTGGCGAGGACTTCGCCGCCGAAGACGTCCAGCTCCTAAAGGACCGCGGCGTCGATCTCGAAGGCCTGGAGCGCGCCGCGGGCAAGACCTTCTACTGGTCCGGCGTCTACTCCGACGATTTGAACGACCGCACCACCCTCCGCACCGATCTGAACGTCTTCGCGGAGTTCAGTCCCAAGCTCCCCGCGGCCTACCGCTCTTCGCCTTACCTGTTCCTCGGTAACATCCAGCCCACGCTCCAGTCGCAGGTGCGCGAGCAGATGACGGGGGCGCGCCTCGTGGGCGGCGACACCATGAACCTGTGGATCCGCGAGAATTCGCAGGAACTCGCCGAAACCCTGCGCCGTTGGGACGTCCTGCTCATCAACGACAGCGAGGCCCGCATGCTCTCGGGCGAAAATCACTTGCGCCGCGCGGCCGAGAAGATCCTCGCTATGGGACCCCGCACCCTCATCATCAAGCGCGGCGAATATGGCGCGGTGCTGTTTCGCCGCGACGGATACTTTGTCACGCCCGGCTTTCTGCTCGAGAGCGTGTTTGATCCCACCGGCGCGGGCGACTCCTTCGCGGGCGGCTTCATGGGTTATCTCGCCGGGTGCGGCGCCGACCCCGACGACCACCTCGTGCTGCGCCAGGCGGTCATCTACGGCTCGGTGATGGGCAGCTTCTGCTGCGAACAGTTCGGGGTGCGGCGGTTGCTCGACCTCACCCGGGACGAGATCGACGCCCGCTACCGGGAATTCCGTGCCTTCACGCAGTTCTGAAGTGCGGGGCCGCCTTTGGAAGGAAGTCCTGGCCTGCCTGGCCGCCACCGCGGCCGTAAGCGCGGCGTTCGTGTGGTTTTGCTGCGCGCGCGGCTACACGCTCTATTACGGTGACGCCGCCTCTCACCTCAACATCGCCCGCCGCATCGTGGACTCGCAGACCCCCGGCTACGAACAGTTCGGGACGGTGTGGCTGCCCCTGCCCCACGCGCTGATGCTGCCGCTTGTCCGCTACGACGAGCTGTGGCGCTCGGGACTGGCGGGGGCCCTCCCGGCGGCGGCATTCTTCACGGTGGGCGTGGTGTTCCTCTATGCCGCGGTGCGGCGCGCAACGGGAAGCCGGGCCGCCGCCCTCACTACCGCAGCGCTCGCTGGGCTCAATCCCAACTTGCTCTATCTCCAAGCCACGCCCATGACCGAGCCGGTCTTTTTCGGCTGCTTCGCGGCGGCGGTCTACGCCTGCGTCCGCTTCGAGGAGTCACGCCGGGGGATCTACGCGCTCGCCGCCGGCGTCGCGGCCCTGGCCGCGACGCTCACGCGCTACGACGGCTGGTTCCTGCTACCTTTCTTTGCGCTGTTCTTCTGGCTGGCAGGCTCGGTCCGCACCGCGGCGCTCTTCCTGGCCGTGGCTGCCCTGGGCCCGCTCTATTGGTTCGTGCACAATTATTACTTCTACAGCGACCCGCTCGAGTTCTACCACGGCGAATTCTCGGCGCTCGCCATTTACGCCCGCGGCCTCGCTCGCGGTTACGCCCGTCACCCCGGCGACCACGACTGGCTCACCGCCTGCGCCTACTATCGCCGGGCCATGGAAACCGTCCTCGGCCGCCCCGTCGTCTGGCTGGCCCCGCTCGGCCTGGCGCTGGCCCTGTTTCGCCGTCCCTCGCGCGCGCTGCTGCTGCTCGCCCTGCCAGTGCCCTTCTATGTCGCCAGCATCTACTCCGGCGGGACGCCGCTCTTCGTCCCCTCGCTCTTTCCGTACTCTTACTACAACACCCGCTACGCCCTCGCCGCGCTGCCCGCCTGCGCCGCGGCCGCCGGACTCGCCGTCGCGCTGTTCCCGCGCCCCATGCTGCGCTCGCTCGCCGCCGCCGTCCTCCTCGCCCTCGCCCTCGGCGGCTGGGTGCTGCGGCCGAGCGTCGAGAACTGGGTCTGCTGGAAGGAATCGCAAGTGAACTCCCTCCAGCGCCGCGCCTGGACCGCCCAGGCCGCCGCCTTCTTCCGCCAGGCTTACCGCCCCGGCGACGGCATCCTCACCGCAGGCGGCGACGTACTCGCCATTTACCAGGCCGCCGGCCTCCCGTTGCGCGAAACTCTGAATGATGGGAGCAAGTTTCCGTTCTGGCCGGCCGTCCAGCGCCCCGACCTGTTTTGGAACGCGCGCTGGGCCGTGGCCCTGTCGGGCGACCCGCTCTCGCGCCGTCTGAGCGGCCCGTTCGCCTCGCGCTGCGAAAAAGTGGCGGAGTTCAGCGCCGGGCGTGAGCCCGTGATCGAAATTTATCGGAACCTGCGATGACTATCCGTTTCGTGAAGGCGCAAGGCGCGGGCAACGACTTCCTGCTGGCCCGCGGACTCGAAAACCTGCCGGACGCCAAACTCGCCGCCCTCGCGCGCGCCATCTGCGACCGCCACCACGGCGTCGGCGCCGACGGCCTGATCGTCTTCACCGGCCCGGCCCGCATCCGTCTCCTCAATTCCGATGGCAGCGAAGCCGAGCTTTCCGGCAACGGGACGCGCTGCGCCGCCGCCCTGCTGATCGACGAAGGCGCCGCCGTGGACACCGTCACTATCGAGACCCAGGCCGGCCCGAAGCCGCTGCGCCTCCTCGAGCGCCGTGGCAACCTCTTTCGCCTCGAGATGGGCATGGGGAAACCCTCCTACCGGCCGGACGAGATCGGCTGCTCACTAGAGACCTCGCACGGCCTCCTCACCGTGACGCTCGTCAACGTCGGCAACCCGCAGTGTGCCCTCGTCGCCGACGCCCTCCCCGAGAACTGGCAGGAGCTCGGCGCCGCGATCGAGCCTCATCCGCGTTTCCCCAAGCGCACCAACGTGTCCTTCGTGCGCCCCCTCGACCGCCATACGATCGAAGCCCGCTTCTACGAGCGCGGCGCCGGCGCGACCCTCAGCTCCGGCACCGGAGCGACCGGCGCCGCCGTCGCCGCCATTCTTTCCGGACGCGTCGAGAGCCCCGTGCGCGTCGTGACCCTGGCCGACGACCTGGAGATCGACTGGCATCCCGGCGAAGAAGCCCGCCTCCGCGGCCCCGCCGAACTCACCGCCCGCGGCGAGTTCTACTGGCCGGAGCCATAGTTACACTTCTTCCCCCCTCGCCGGCTGGCCTCGCAGAAGAAAAGTTTTCGCGTACGGCCCTTCACCGCAGATCTTGAAAGAGCCAAAGTCTTTGTACCATTCCCCTTCCGGCACCAAGGGATTCGATTCGACCCACACCCGAAGCTGGTTCAGATCCGCCAGGCCGATACTTCGATCTCGCATGCGGTCGATCAAATGCTGCCGGATTGCTCGCGGTAACCGGTCCCAAGTTTCGATCTTCGGCATCAGCGGCCGAAAACCATGCGCCCCAATTCGTTTCCGAGACGTTCCACGTCTCGCGGGTCCGTGGCGGTCCGGAACCGTTCGGCCAGTTCGAAAAACTCCTGTTGTTTCCGCTTCTCCGCCTCGATCCCCTCCTCGACGAGTTCCACCAGCATCCGATTCGCGCTTAAACGGCGGCTCTTTGCCAGGCTGCGGACCTGCTTGGCGACGTTCGCCGGGAGACTGACGCTCTGACGGACAATTCTTTCGGTTGCACGCATTGCACCAGTATGCACCAAAATGGTGGTGCGAACAACAGTCAGGGCCCAAGCCGAGTGGCATAGGCCGATCCGCATATTGACCTCTCACTGTCGCGGCAGTACACTCATCGCCACGGAGGTCCTGCCATGGTAGTGACGCAGGAAGTTGGGACGTACCAGGTGCTCCTCATTTCCGGGTACACCGGTGGAGGCGGAAGCCAGGTCGGCTTCGTCTATTTCAACGACAAGTCCAACAAGTACATCGGATACGTCGGTATCATCCGGGACTCGGCTCCGCTGCCCGCCAATGTGCGGTACGCGAACGGAGTCCTCAACATCTATTTCCACGAAGCCGAGCTGGTCGCTTTGCTGGACACGCTTCGCAACGAAAAGCCGGTGTTTGTGAAGTTCAACACCGACCTGTTGTGGGGGTCGGTGGGGACGGACAGCGAGCCGGTGGGCGAGCAAGAGCCGCCCGCTCAGCCCTGAAGCCGGGCCCGACTCTCGGCCGCCGCCTCGTAGTATAGTGGCGGGAATGCCGCGGCTCGCGATCCTGCTGCTGTGCCTCTCGAGCGCGTACACTCCCGCTTTCGCCGAGGTCCGCTACGAGATCGACGTGCGGCGCGCCTCCGTCCACTCGCTCGCCGTCACGGTCGAGGCCGAGTGCCCCCGGGCGGAGTGCGACTTCCAGATGCCGGTGTGGAACGCGCTCTATCGCATTCGGGACTTCTCGCAGTACGTCAGCCACTTCGAAGCGCACCGCGTAAGCGGCGCCGCGCTGCCCGTGCGCCTCGTGAATCCGTCGCTGTGGCGCGTCACCGCCCTCCCCGGCGAGCGTGTCAAGCTGCGCTATCAGTATCTGGCCGACGCGCCCGGTCCCTTCGGCTCCTCCGCCACCGGCCAGCATGTCTTCCTGAATCCCGCCCAGTTGCTGGTGTACCCGGTGGGCCAGATCGCCGAGCCGGTGAGCCTCGCCTTCCACAACGTGCCGTCGAAATGGCGGCTCGCGATCGAGCTCCCCGAGCAGCAGGGCGTCTTCCGCGCGCGCAATTACAATGAATTGGCCGACGCGCCCGTCGAGATCGGCGCCTTCACCGAGCGGCAGGTCCAGGTGGCCGGCAAGCGCCTCCGCATCGTTGTCGACGCCGACCCCGAGGATTACGACATCGAGGTCGTGCAGGACCTGGTCCGCCGCATCGGCAACGCCGCCGTGACCCTCATGCAGGACGTCCCGTTTGAGTCCTATACGTTCTTCTATCACTTCCGCGCCGGGGGCGGCGGTGGCATGGAGCACGCCAACTCCACCGCCATCGACGCCCGCGCCCCTTGCCACGGCGACTGCAACGTGGCCAGCGTCACCGCCCACGAGTTCTTCCACCTGTGGAACGTCCGGCGCATCCGCCCGCAGTCCCTCGAGCCGGTGGACTACACTCGCGAGAACCTCACCCCGTCGCTCTGGTTCAGCGAGGGCGTGACATCTACCTATGGCTCCTACCTGCTGCTTCAGAGCGGCCTCGACAGCGTCGATACTTTCCTCGAGCATCTCCAGGACCAGATCACGCAATACGAGCGCCTGCCCGCCCGCCTCACGCAATCGGCCGAGGAGTCGAGCCTCTCGGCGTGGCTCGAGCGCTATCCCTCCTACTTGCGGCCCGAGCGTAGCGTCTCCTATTACCTCAAGGGCGAGCTGATCGGCTACCTGCTCGACCTCGTCATTCGCCACGACTCCGGCAACCTCCGCAGCCTCGACGACGTGATGCGCCGCCTCAACACCGACTACGCCAAGCGCGGCAAGCCCTTCGAAGAAACCGCCGCCCTCGAGCGCCTCGCAAGCGAGGCCGCCGGACACAGCCTGAAGGATTTCTTCGACCGCCT
>JBGPDC010000274.1:0-5833 GCA_041482115.1 Terriglobia bacterium
GGGCTCCTTTCGTAGTTCTTGGCCGAACCACGATACGGTACCCCAATCCGGTGTGCTCTTCGCCTTCTAACCTATTGGATATACGGAGCTTCTTCGCCCGTCACACTTTTCGGACGGGAGGCCTTTGTTGAGACTCGATGTTCCGGTCCATCGTGACGAACGCGTCAAACCGCCCGGAAGCTCGTCTCAGGAGCCTGCCGTTGGCGACGCCGGCCCAACCGAGGCCCACCACCGTGTCAACGTCATGGCCGGCGAGGTCCGCGGCCAAATCAACCGGGATATTCTCGTCAAGTAGAATGCGCACCGGCCAACAAAGAATCGCGCGCCGTGTCGAGAGCCGCAATGGCCAGTTCCCGCGTCACTGACGGGAACTGGCGGAGGAATTCATCGAGCGATTCGCCTCCCTCCAGGTAGTCAAACAGCGAGCGGACCGGCACGCGCGTCCCAACGAAGACGGGGGTCCCTCCGAGAATCTCTGGATCGCTGTGCCAAACCTGTGAGGCGGTCGACATACAAATCTCGTTGAATCTCTCTTCAGTATAGCCCCCAGCCGTCAACGCCGCCCATTGTTAAGACGTTTCGGAAGGCTCCGCCTTCCGATGCGTAGCCAGTAAGGACCAAGCAAAATACCAGACAGCGAACGCCGCCAGCAAAAAGCCAGCGGTGACGGCCGCCGCCCCGTTTCTCCCCGGGAGCCAGGTTATTCCACAGAGCACTGTCACTATCACGGGCAAGTAGACAGCCGAGAAACCCAGCGCGGCGTTCACAGAGTCCTCCACCGTTCCACCCAGCCTCTGAACGCTCAACCCATACCTCCCGACCATGTGGCAGACCACCGCCAAGGCCAGCGCCCCTAGCAGCGCGACCACCGGCAGCAGATGATAGTCCATCTTGCGCAACCACCCGGCCACTGTGCCCGGATCGTCCCTCAACTGCGGCGAGCCCGCCAGCGCCACGATCAGGTAGGAGAGCGCCACCCCCCCGAGCAGGATCGACGTCATGTCCGACGAGACTTGGGCGGTCCGCGCCACGCCGGCAAACGCCTCGCGCGGGCTTCGAAAAAACTTCAGCACGAAATTCAGATACGCCGGAGCGATGTCGAGCCAGCTATTGACCGCCTTCTCTTCCATGGCCCTCCTCCTCTCCCACCTCCAGCCGGTCCAGGATAAACGCGTACTCGAACGCCGTCTCCTTCAGCCGGTCATAGCGCCCGGACGCCCCGCCATGCCCGGCCCCCATGTTCACCCGCAGCAGCACCAGGCCCGGACCCGTCTTCGCCCGCCGTACCCGCGCCGTCCACTTGGCCGGCTCCCAGTAGCCGACCCGCGGATCGTTCAACCCCGCCGTCAGGAGCACGTCCGGATACTCCTGCTCCCCCACATTGTCATAAGGCGAATACGACCGCATGTACTCATAATACTGTTGGACGTTCGGATTCCCCCACTCCTCGTACTCCGTCACCGTCAGCGGTATCGAGGGATCGAGCATCGTGTTGATCACGTCGACGAACGGCACCCGCCCGACCGCCACCCGGAACAGCTCGGGACGCGCATTCGTGACGGCCCCCACCAGCAGGCCTCCGGCGCTCGCCCCGTAAATCGCCAAGTGCTCCGGCCCCGTATACCGCTCCGCGATTAGGTGCTCGGCGGCGGCAATGAAATCGGTGAATGTGTTCTTCTTCTGCAGCAGCTTGCCCTGGTCGTACCACTCGCGTCCCATCTCGCCCCCGCCCCGCACGTGCGCGATGGCGAAGATCACGCCGCGGTCGAGCAGGCTCAAGCGATCCGAGGAGAAGCCCGGCTCCGAGCTGAGCCCGTAAGCCCCGTAGCCATACAACATCAGCGGATTCCGCCCGTCGCGGAGAGTCCCCCGGCGGTACACCAGCGACAGCGGCACCCGCGCCCCGTCCGGCGCCGTGGCGAAGACCCGCTCCGTTTCGTAGCCCGAGGGGTCATAGCCGCCCCGCACCTCGTAGCGCTTCTGCAGCACCCGCTGGCGCGTGCCCATGTCGTAGTCGAAAACGGAACGCGGCGTGACGAGCGAGTTGTATTCGAACCGCAGCACGCTCGTGTCGAATTCCGGATTGCGGCTCGGGCTGACCGTATACACCGGCTCGGGAAACTCGACGAGATGCATCTCGCCCGTCGCGAGGTCCCGCACCCGGATCTGCCGCATCCCGTTCTCCCGTTCGTAGATCGCGAGATGCTCCCGAAACGCCGCCACCCCATCGACCTTCACCGCGGGACGATGCGGCAGCACCTCCTTCCACGGCCGTCCCGCCGGATCGTCCACCGGCGCTTCCAGCACCTTGAAGTTCTTCGCCTGCTCGTTGGTCACGATGAAGAACCGTTCCCCGTGGTGCTCGACCGCGTACTCCACCTCGGGCTGCCGCCTCCGCACCACTCGGAACGCTCCCTCGGGCCGGCCGGCGTCGAGATACCACACCTCCGAGGCCGTCTTGCTCTCGAGTCGCAGCAGTATGTACTTCTGGCTGCGCGTCTTCGATGCCTTCAAGAAGAAGCGCTCGTCCGTCTCCTCGTAAAGCAGCTCGCCGGACGCCTCCGCCCCCAGCCGGTGCCGGAACAGCCGGTACGGGCGCTTGGCAGCGTCGAGCGTCGTGTAGAAGAGCGTCCGGTTGTCGTTGCCCCACTCGACCCCGTAGTAGGTATTAGGAATCTGGTCTGGACGCAGCTCCCCCGTGGCGAGGTCTTTCACTACCAGGGTGTAGACCTCCGAGCCGGCCGTGTCGGTCGAGTAGGCCAGCAGCCGGTGGTCGGGACTCGGCTCATACGCCCCGATCCGGAAATACGGCTGGCCGGCCGCCAGCAGGTTCGCGTCCAGCAATATCTCCTCAGCCGCTTCCACGCGGCCCTGCTTACGGCAGTAAATCGGGTACTGCCGCCCCTCCTCGGTCTTCGTATAGTAGTAATACTCTCCGACCCTCTCCGGCGCCGAGACGTCGGTTTCCTGAATGCGTCCCACCATTTCCTGGTAGAGGCGCTCCTGCAGCTCCGCGGTGTGCTGCATCCGGGCGTTGGTGTAGCGGGTCTCTCCCTCGAGGTACCGGATCACTTCCGGGTTCGCCCTCTCCCGCAGCCAGAAGTAATCGTCGGTGCGAGTCTCCCCGTGGATCGTCACCGGCCGCGGTATGCGCGGCGCCACCAGCCGGGCCGTCTCCATGAACTTCCGGGTAGCCTCGAGCCCCACGATCCCCGTCGTGCCGCCCATTTGCTGGATGCAGTGGGCCGCGACGGCGTTCGCCAAGCGGGCAGCCTCATCCGGCGGCAAGCCTTGGCCGAGCGCGAAAAGAAACGCCCCACAAAAGGAATCGCCGGCCCCCGTGGTGTCGAGCGCCCGTACCTCGTAGGCGGGGACAAAGACCTCCCCTCCCGGGCCAAACACCGCGCAGCCATCTTCGCCCCGCTTCAGGACCACCCACCCCACCCCGCGGCGCAGAAATTCCTGTGCCGCCTCCCGCGGATCCTCGGCGCCCGTCAGCCGTTGAGCCTCCAGGTGATTCACGAACAGGCAGTCCAGCAGCGGACACACCGCCCCGAAATCGTCCATCCACCGCCCCGCCGGGTCCCACACCGTATCCGCCGAGGTGAAAAGCCCCGCCGCGCGCGCGCGCTCCAGCAGCGTCACGCCCTGCGCTCGCAGCCGTGCCATCTGGAAGAAGCTGGCCAGGTGGAAGAAGGCGAGGCCCTCCAAGCTTCCCGGGTCGAACGGCAAGTCGCCCAGATCGACCACGTCGCCCGCGCCCTTGTGATGAAAAAAGAGCCGCTCGCCGCCCTCGTTGATAAGTCCGGCGGTCGCCGCCGTCTGCACTCCCGGCGCCACCCGCACCTGCGAGACGTCCACGCCGGCCACCCGCAGCCGGTCGAGCGCGTAGCGGCCGAAGGCATCGTCCCCCACCGCCCCGGCGAGCCTCACCCGGCCCCCCAGTTTGCCGTGCGCGAAAGCCGCGGCCGCGCCGTTGCCTCCCAGGTGCTGCTCGATGGCGTTGACCCACTGCGTCGATCCCCACGCCGGCAACCGCTCGACCGGCCGCGTCAGCACGTCGAGCACGATGCTGCCCGTGCAGTACAGACCGCCCTGTGGGAACTCCCCTCCGCTCCACGCCATGAACTGTCTATTCTCGCCGACCCGGCGGCGGAGGGGCTACACGAATGTAGTGCCCGCACTGCTTTCCCTAACGAACAACTTGACGAACTTCCTTTCCTTAACGAACTACTTGCCATCAACGAACGCTCCTTCGGCTGAGCCGCGACCGTAAGGGAGCGGTTTTCGAGGCTACCGGCACGCTACACTAATGCCCATATGCGCCGACTGCTTCTCCTCCTCGTCGTGCTGGCCGCGCCGGCCTCCCTCCGTGCCGCCGACCCCCAACCCGACGGCAAGCGCTGGTGGTCCTACGTCCAGTATCTGGCCGACGACAAGCTCGAAGGCCGCAACACCGGCAGCGCCGGATACCGCCAGGCCGCCGCCTACGTCGCCGATCACTGGAAGCGCGCCGGCCTCGAGCCCGCCGGCAACTCCGGCTTCTTCCAGACCGTCGAGTTCCGTTCCCGCCGCATCCGGGAAGAGCGCTCGAGCCTGGCGCTAATCCGTAACGGCGTCCGCGAGCCGCTGGCCCTGGGCGACGAGGCCGCCCTCAGCCTGCGCAACGAGCCCCCGGCCTCGCTCGCGGCGCCGGTAGTGTTCGTCGGCTACGGCCTCACGGTGCCCGAGCACCACTACGACGATCTCGCCGGCCTCGACCTCAAAGGCAAAATCGTCCTCTACCTCAGCGGCGGACCCGCCTCCCTCCCCGGCGAGCTGAAGGCGCACTACCAGTCCGCCGGCGAGCGCTGGCAATTCCTCGCGCGCGCCGGGGTCGTGGGCACCATCGCCGTCCAGAACCCCAGCCACATGGACCTCCCCTGGGAGCGCTCCACCCTCGCGCGCCTGCAAGCCGCCATGACGCTCTCCGAGTCCGCCCTCACCGAGATCCCCGCCGGCAAGCTCACCTTGCTGATCAACCCGGCCCGCGCCGAGCGCTTCTTCACCGGCTCGGGACACACCTTCCAGGAAATACTGCAGCTCTCCGACGCGGGCCAGCCCTTGCCGCGCTTTCCCCTGGCGGTCAGCCTCGCGGCGCAGGTCGCTCTTGAAACTGCCGCCGTCGATTCGCCCAACGTCGCGGCCGTATGGCGCGGCTCCGACCCGAAGCTGCGCGACGAATACGTCGTGCTCTCCGCCCACCTCGACCACCTCGGCGCCGGCGAGCCGATTCAGGGCGATCGCATCTACAACGGCGCCATGGACGACGCTTCCGGCATCGCCACCCTGCTCGAAATCTCTACGCTGCTGAGCGAGTCGAAGATCCGCACCCGCCGCTCGATCCTGTTCGTCGCCGTCACCGCCGAGGAAAAGGGGTTGCTCGGCTCGAAGTATTTCGCCGCCCACCCCACCGTGCAGCCCGCGAGCATGGTCGCCAACTTCAATTTCGACATGTTTCTCCCGCTCCACCCTCTCAAGATCCTCACCGTGCTCGGACTCGACGAGTCCGACCTCGGCGACCGCATCCGGGAGGTGGCGCGCCCGCTCGGCCTCCAGCTTCAGCGCGACCCCGAGCCCGACCGCAACATCTTCATCCGCAGCGACCAGTACAACTTCATCCGGCGCGGCGTGCCGGCGCTCTATTTCAAGTTCGGCTACGAGAAGGGTTCCCCTCAGGAAGCGCTTCAAAAAGCCTGGCTGAAGGAGCGCTACCACGCCCCCTCCGATGACGTGAACCAGCCGGTAGACCTCCAGGCCGCCGCCGACTTCGTTCAGGTAATGCTGTCAGTGA
>JBGPDC010000275.1:0-5779 GCA_041482115.1 Terriglobia bacterium
CCTTCAGCAGCTCGCTCGTGAACCGCTCCTGCAGGGCCGCATTCGCCGCGACCACTTCGGGGGACTGCGGCGCGCCGGGCGTGACCGACGGCAAGGTCGCGGGACGCGGCAGGCTGCCGTTGGGCATCACCACGATCATCGCCTTGGCCTTCTTCGCCGCGAGCAGGTTGTCCATGATAAAGCCCGCGCGCCCGATGCTGCTCCAGCCCGAGTCCTCGTCGCCGCCGCCGTGCAGCAGGTAGAACACCGGGTAACGCTCCTTGCCGTTGTCATAGCCCGGCGGCGTGTAAATGTGCAGGCGCCGCGGCATGTCGAGCGTCGAGGATTGATACCACACCTGCCGTATCTCGCCGTGCGGAACGAGCCGGTTGTCCTCAAACGCCGCCTCTTCTCCCGGCACGAAAAATATACTGTCGTTAGTGGCGATCCCCGGCTTGATCATCGGGTTCTTCGGATCCGTGACCCGCACCCCGTCCACCGTGAAGTTGTAACCGTAAAAATCGGGACGCAGTGGCTCAGTGGTCATGGACCACACGCCGCTCTCATCCTTCGACAGTGGCACCGGCCCCGGCGCGGCCATCCAGTCCCCGCGCAGCGTCACTTCGGACGCCTTCGGTGCGTAGATCCGAAAACTCACCCGTTTGTCCGGCAGGACCTCCGGAGAGACGAGCGTATCGTTTGGGGTGGGCTCCCGCCGCGCCTGGGCAGCCGCTCGCGGAGCTACTGCTGCCACCAGGACCAGCACACTTACGGCAACTCTCATAGTCTTTACCTCCGTTCCAGCTTCACTTGCGTTCCGCCCACGCCATGCCGTCGGGATTCTTCCCGGTCGACAGGCTGCCCGTCACCTCGAGCGTCCGGAGATCCAGAATGGCCACCTTGTTATCGCGGCTGCACGCGATGTATGCGCGCGACCCATCGGGAACCATCTGAATGCCCTCCGGACCCTGCCCTATCTTAATGCGCTTGACCTCTTTCCGCGTCGCGGCGTCCACGATCACGAGCTCGCCCCCCGCATCGTCGGAAATCAGCACCAGCTTCCCATCCGGCGTGAACTTCAGCCGGTTCGATCCCTTGGTATGCACGTCCACCGTCTGCACGACTTTCTTAGCCGCGACATCGATGATCGAAAACCCGCCGTCCAGCCGGTGCGCCGTCCAGACTTCCTTGCCGTCGGGCGAGATATCGATCGCTTCCGGCGCCTTGCCGACGGGAATCTGCGTGTTGGTCCAGCCTGCCGGACCCTCTAGGTGCTCCATCGCGGTGATCGTGTTCGAGCCGCCATTCGAGGTAAAGATCCGGCGGTGGTCTTTCGTAAGGATCACCATGTGCGTACGGTCTTGGCCGGTCCCCATCATCCAGTCGATTCTGTTCTCGGCGACATCGTAGCTCGCGATGAGCTTGCTGGCTTCGGAGGTGAAGTACACCTTCCCCGCCGCCACATCGAGCCCATGCGGGCGGCCGAGCGGCCCCAGGTCGAGCCGCCGGATCTCCTTCTGCGCCGCAAGGTCGATGACCGAGATGGTGTTCCCCGGATTGCGCGAGCCGTAATTCGAAACAAAGGCCAGCTTGCCATCCGCCGACACGCTGACCTCGTGCGGACTCTCCCCCACCGGCACCAGTCCCACGACCTTCCCGGACGCGGGATCGACGATGGCCAAAGCGTTGTCAGCTTTATTCAGGACCAGCAGCGCCGGAGACGGTGTCGCCGCCGCGAGCGCCGCGGCCACGTCTAGCAGCAGTAGCGTGAGCAAGTAACCCAATCTTTTCATGCCAGGCCTCCACCGGGTAAGAAAAACAGCCGTGTTCCAGCCTCTTCAGGGTGACTCACCAACCGCAGCCACTCTGCCGAACTAGTTTAGTCCCTCGGGCTTGAGTCCGGGATGCTCTCGGTAAAGCGGATTTAGCACTTCGAGGAGAATCTCGGCCATGATCCCGCCAACGGCACGGCGATACAAGGCGAATTCTTCAGCAGAACCCCGCTCCTGCACGAGGAAAACGGATTGGTTCAGTTGGGCAGTGATGTCGAGCATCAACTCGCTCACATGCTTGGCGGTATCGGCGTTCGTTATCACGACCTGGCGCCCTCGTCAGTCTTGGTGAGTGAAGTACGCAAACACCCTATTCAGCTTACCGTGACGATTGCCGTCAGCGCCATGAAGAAGCATCCGGCCATGAGAAGGATGCGCAGCATTAAGGCCCTATTGTGCCGCCACCCCCTGTCGCGGAGGGTGGAGCCGCCGTCAAAAGTTTGTCAAGAAACCGTGAACGCGTGGCGCGCTGGCATTTCAGTGCTTCGCCGGCATCTTCAAAAACTCCGACACCGGCAGCGCCCGCCGCGTGAACCGCGCCAGGTGCACCGCGCCCTTGAAGTAATTGACCTTGTTGATCCGCACACCCACGGATGCATGCCCCGGGCCTTCCGGGTCGAAATGGATCTCCGCCTCGCCCTCCTGCTTGCCATCGACAAAGTTGCGGAACATCTTGCCGTCGTAAACGGACGCCACGTGATACCACTGCCCTAGCTCGTGCAGCGCCTTGCGATTGATCAGCGCCTTGCTTGCGGTTCCCGACTGCACGTAGCTGTCGAGGAACCATTTCTTATCGGGCGTCACCCGCAGCTCGAACAGCATGCGGTTGTCCCGGTCCGCCTTCGTCGCCGGATCCTGCTCGCTCAAGTGGAACCAGCGCTGCTCCACGGCCCCGCCGTCCGGCCGGAAAATCGCTTCCCACGTGAAAGCCGTGGCCCCCGCCAGCGGATGGCTGTCGATATAGAGAGCGTCGTTGACGCCGTTGAACTCCACCGCTTTCCCGAGCGGCGTATTGATGACCTTCGGGCTCCCCAGCACCTCGACCTTATGCCCGCCGATCTTATCCAGCCGGTCAAACTTCCACACCTCGGCTTTTCCGTCCTGCTTCGGCGCCGCGTCGCTGCTACTCACGCTCAAGCCTACCCATATCAAAGCCGCACACGCCGTACCGCCCCACACCATTTTTCGAATCGTCATCCCCCGCCTCCCGTAAGTCGGTGATTATATCGCGTCCGCTGGCCCTGGTCCCCCGCACCTCAGGCCGGCCTCCGCACATAGCCGTACCGCAGATTGCTGCGGCCCGGCCCCTCCTGCTCGTACTCGGCCTTGATCGCCACCAGGCGGTCGGGCTTTTCGAGAAAAGCCTGTTTCGGATAGTTGTAAAGCCGCGCGACATTCCCTCCGAAGATCGCCGTCTTCACCTTGCCGTCGGCCGGGCCGAGCGGCTTGAAGCCGTGCTTCTTCCGCATGTCGCCGGGGATCTCCAGCCGCCGCAGCCCTTCGATCTGCCACTGCGGCGAGCCGGTCCACACGGCGTCGGTGCCCCAGATGACGTGGTCCGCGCCGAGACCCCGCACCAGCGTGCCCATCAGCGCGGCCGCCAGACGCGGCTCGACGACCGTCGAAAACGCGAAGAGCTGTCCCAGGTCGCCGTAGACGTTGGTGACGCCGAACTTGGACGGGATCTCGGCCAGCTCGGTGACCCACGAGATCCGCCCCGTGTCGTTCCATTCCGCGAGCGCCACGTGCGGGTCCCCGCCCACGTGCCGGTAGGCGGCATGGTAGATGATGAAGTTGAGCTGCGGCCAGTCCCTCGCCGCTTTGCCGATGTCGCGCACATCGGCGTACTCGGTGAGCCGCGGGAATTGCTTCTCGAGCGCCGGGGCGAAGAGGCCCTTGTGAATGCAGACGTTCTTGATGCCCGCTTTCAGGAACTTCTCGTAAGCCGGATACATCAGCTTTTCGTCATCCGCCCGCCACGGATACCGGCTGGTGTCCTTGTGCGTGTTGTCGCCGACCGTATACCCCTTCCACGAATCCGGCTGAAACTCGGTGATGGCCCGGTCGATGCCCTCGAGCCACCCCGGCTGGCCGGGCGTGATGGTGTAGTGGGCCAGCAGCCGCTTCGACCCGGCGGTCTTATTCACCTTGGCGCGCGTCTCGAATACCATTTCGTTGGTGAGAAACCAGTCCTCCGGGCGGTCGGACGGCGCGTTGCTGATCAGCGCCACCTTGGTGTCGCTGTCGAGATACATCTCTTTGAAGTAGTTGTTGTATTTCAGGTCGTCGATGGTCTGCGGCTTGTCGCCGATTTGCTTGTTCCAGCCGGCCTTCCCCACCGTCTCGCGCATGCGGACGAAATTCATCAGCGTGGTGTCGTCGCGCAGGAAGTGAGTATGGGTATCCATGATGAACTGGCCCGCCAGCGCCTTGGCGCGCTCGTTCGCCGCATCGGGTGTCGCCGCTTCCGCCGGCGTCGCGTCGAACAGCAGCCCATAGACCTCGTTCATCGCCACAAACGACGCCGCCATGCCGGCCGCGGTCTGGAAGAAGCGCCGCCGCGACAGGCCCTGCTTCTTCGCGAGGCGGTCGGCCATCTCCGTCAGCCGCGCCTCTACCTCTTTTTGTTGCGGCGTCTGCGGCGAGGGCAGGTATTCGTCGCTCGATACAATCTGCGTGGGGACCGGCGATGGAAAGGCCGCCGCCTCCGCCCCCACCAACTCCGTCATTTCTTCATCGCTCAAGAAATGCATATCTTCCCTACGCCTGCAGCGGCGGCATCGCGAGAAAGGCGTGCATCACGTGCCAGAACTGCCGCCGGTTCACGCCCAGGCAGACCGAGTGCGCCGCCGCCGGCAGAATCGCGAACTGCCGGTCGCCGTTCGGCAGCCGCTTGTAAAACTCCGTCAGGTCCTCCACGGTGGCAATGCCGTCATACTCGCCGCGCAGCAGCAGCACCGGCGCCTGCACCTTCGCCGGATCGACCACCGGAAGATTCGCCGTCATGTCGAGATACGTGCCCGTCGGCGCCTCATTGCCGAACTTCAGCTCGGCGTCCGCCACCGCCTCCGCCACCGCCGGGTCGGTCGTCCCCGCCTTGTCGCGCGTGAAGATGCCGAGGATCATGTTGCGGTCGCGAGGCCGCCGGTTGTGCGTCCGGAAAAACTCGAGCTGCTTGCCCCGCTCGGCCAGGGTCGGCGAACCTTCCCCTTTATAGGTGAACGCCGTCAGGACCAGCCGGTCCACCCGCTCCGGGGCGACCATCGCGTAGGCCCCCGCCCGCAGCCCGCCCGACGATTCCCCGAACAGGTGCGCCTTCTTCTGCCCCGTCTCGCGCGCCACCACTTCCATGGCGGCCTTGAGGTCCTCGACACCACTCTTGATGTCGGAGTTCCCCTCGGTGCGGCTCGAGCGCCCATAGTTTTCGTGGTCCATGGTCCAGACCTCGAACCCCCGCCGGACAAAGGCGTCCATCAGCGAGTACTCGCCCTTCCCCGGGACCGTCAGGTCAAAGGTCGACCGCGACGACATCGACGACCCATGCACCAGGAACAGGACCGGCCGTGCCTTCTCGCCGGCCTTCGGCGCCCCGGCCCGCTTGCGGAACAGGTAGAGCTTGACACTGCCCTTCTGAGCCCAGTATTCCCCGCTCCAGATTTTGGAGCCGCCCGCCGTGGCAGCAGCCGCCGCCGACCCCAGCAACCCCGCACCAAACCCCACCCCCGCGCCCGCCACGATACTCCGGCGCGACAACAAGCGATCTCCGTGAGCCATAAGGTCTCCCTCTGGACTCACAGAATATCAGTACTCTCCGGTTCTGGCGCGATCTAAACTGAGCGTCATAAGTATTTGCGCATAAAGCAAGATTGTGGTTTCATGTTTTATATGAGACCACTAACCATTGCAGAGGCTCCGACGGTAGTCCTGGCCCTGCAGGATGAGATCCGCCGATCCGAGGAGGCGCGCTA
>JBGPDC010000276.1:0-5745 GCA_041482115.1 Terriglobia bacterium
AAGCGGAAGGCTTTTTCGTTTGGCCGCCGTTCAAATCGCGGCAAGCCAAAAGCACCTTCAACTCTCAGCAGCACAAGGGCTTGCCGCCGGAGCCCTACTCGTTAGCCGGACAGTAGTGAAGTTTCTTATGCGCCGGGAAAAATTTCGGCACAATGTCGACTTTGGCGTTGGCCAGCAGGTCCGAGAAGGTGTTCCCGCCCTGATAGACGATGTTCCGCAGGATGTTGTTGATCTCGGTCGGGGTATCGAAGGTTTCGTACCGCAACCCGTAATTGATGGTCAAGTTCCGCGTCACCTTCCAGTCGTCGTTGAAAAACAGGGCCCACTCCCAGGCCCGCAAGCCGATGTTGTTGGTGGCCGGGTCGCCGGTGCGGGGGTCCACTTTGCGGGTCATCTGCAGCGCTTCGTCGTCGGCGAAGTCCAGCAGATTGGCGAAAGTATAAAGCGGGATGAACCGGTCGCTGTTGATCGAGTTGGTGCGGTTCCGCCGGACCTCAAACCCCATCTTCCAGACGTTGGCCGAGCGGATCCACGAGAAGATGTCCTTATAAGTAAACTCGGTCTGAAAGAAGCCTCCGGGATAGCGCGCCCCCGGATCCCCGAAACCGGCCAGCGGTGGAACCTGGATGGTCGGGATCTCCAGATGCTTGGGGATGGCGAAGAGCCCGTTGATCCGCATCATGCCGGCCCGAAACTCGTTGATCTTACTGGGATCGAAGATATGGGTCTCATTAAGGACCTATATAATAGGTCTTATTAATGGTCGGGCGGTCGAAGTCGGGACGGACCCCTCCGCTCAGGCTCACCGACGGCGTGTAGTAGAAGTTCCCGTACAGGCGATCTTTCCCGGGGCGCAGCTCGTGATCGATGCGCGCCGAGTATTGTTCTCCGTTGCGGCGCGTGTCGGGGACGTACTGCACGTTCCCGATGTCGAGAATGCCGTCGTTCGGACCGCTGACGTTCACCCCCGGCGCCGGGCTGCCCAGGTCGCGGAGATTCTGGTCCGGGTAGAGCAGCGGACGGGAATTCCCCAGCAGCTTGGCGGCGATCGAGTTTGGGCGCGTGCGCAGGATAAAGTCGCGGAACGCCGCGGTCTCGACGGTCGCGACCGTCCCGCGCCCTCCCGAGCCGCGCAGGCCCTCGAAGGAGTGGAAGAAGAACGTCCGGTTCTTGACGATCGGGCCGCCGATGTTATAGCCGAACTCATTTCTCCGGAACACCGGCACCGACGCCCCTTCGAACACGTTGCGCGTCGACAAGGTGTTGTTGGTGAAATCCTCCAGCACCGCGCCATGCAGTTGGTTCGTGCCCGACTTGGTAATCACCTGCACCTGCGCGCCGCTGTTGCGGCCCTCGACGGCGGAGAAATTGTTGGTGACCACTCGCACCTCATCCACCGATTCGGCGTTGGGGGTCAGCCGCGCGCTCCCCCCGTCGGCCGGGGAGTTGACGCTCGCGTCATCGACCGTGAAGTTGTTGGAATCGGTCCGCTGGCCGTTGGCGTTGGCCAGCACCGTCGTCCCGCCGGCGATCGGCGCGTTCGAGTCGAGCCCACCGCCAAAGCGCAGCCCCTTGCCCGTGACGCCCGGCTGGAGCGCGATGAGGCCGTAGAGGTTGCGGCCGTTGATCGGCAGGTCGGTAAGCTGGCGGCGCTCAATCGTGCCGGAGACGCGCCCCTGCTCGGTTTCGAGGCGCGCCACCTGGCCCGTGACCGACACGTTTTCGGTCACCTCGCCGACCTGCAGCGCGAGATCCACGCGCACCGTTTCGTTCGACGCCAGTTGCACGCCTTCCTGCGTCACCGGCCGGAAGCCGGGAGTCTCAGCGGTCACGCGGTACTCGCCGGGTCCCAGGTTGAGGACGCGGTACAAGCCCTCCCCGTTCGTCGCGGACTCGCGTGCCACGCCGGTGGCCACATTCGTAACCCGGACCTTCACCCGGGGCACGACGGCTCCCGAACTGTCGGTCACCACGCCTTGGATGGTGCTGCTGAATTGCGCCAGGGCCAGTCCTCCGGCCAGCCAGCATACAAATGCGGCACGCCCTAGCAGTTTCATAGCGCCCTCCCCTGAGCTGACCTGACGATAACCGGAGACTCGGGCCGTGTCAACCGGTTGACGCCTTTTCCCAGGAACGGGTATTCTAAGGGCCGAAATGAGCCAAATCGAGAACCGTTGGTGTAGCAGTCTGACGCGGCGTAATGCCCTGCGAAGCCTGGCGGGATTTCTCGCGGGCTCGCCGCTGCTGCGCGGCCAGCAGGACCCCTTCCGAGATCACAGCCGCGTGCCGGCCATGAACGAGCTGCTCACGGTCTTCGACTTTGAGCCGGTGGCCTACGCCAAGATGGCGCGGGAAAACTACGACTACATGGGCCACGGCGTCGAGAGCGAGTTTACCCTCCGCCGCAACCGGCAGGCCTTCGAGTGGGTGGAGCTGGTGCCGCGCGGCGTGGCCAACGTCAGCTCCATCCAGACCGCGACGGAAATTCTCGGCACCAAGATGAATTTCCCGATCGTGATTTCGCCGAGCTCCACGCACCAGCAATTGCACCCGCAGGGCGAGCTCGCGACGCACCAGGGCGCGCAAGCGGCATCAAATACGCTGATGATCGTGAGCAACAGCTCGAGCTATCCGATCGACAAGATCGGCGCGGCCGCGACCAGCCCGTTGTGGTTTCAGCTTTACCCGCGCGAAGATTTTGACGCCAACCTTCCCATCCTCGACGCCGCCCAGGCGGCCGGCTGCCGCGCGGTCGTCATGACGGTGGACCAAACGGCCTCCTTCTACGAGCGCGACATACATGACCGGCATCTGACCGATGGCGGCTCCGCCTCCACGCGCCGGCCCCTTCCGGCGCGACAAGCCGGAAGACGCCCCGCCAATCCCTATCGCGTCGCCGACGGACGGCTCTGGTACAACTGGGGCTTCGTCGAGAAGCTGCGCCCGGTGGTGAAGGTTCCGCTGCTGGCCAAAGGCATCCTCACCGGCGAAGACGCCAAGCTGTGCGTCGAGCACGGACTCGACGGCATCCTGGTCTCCAACCACGGCGGGCGCTCGATGGACTACGGGCCCGCGACCCTCGAGGTCTTGTCCGAGGTCGTGGACGCCGTGCAGGGGCGCATCCCGGTGATCGTCGACAGCGGCTTTCGCCGGGGCACCGACGTCTTGAAGGCGCTCGCGCTAGGCGCCAAGGCCGTGGGCCTGGGACGCGCGCAACGCTGGGGCCTGGCCGCTTACGGCGTCCCTGGGGTCCAGCGGGTGCTCGAAATCGTGCAGGCCGAACTCGTATTGGCGATGGCCCACACGGGCTGCGCCAACTTGTCATCCATAGATCGCAAGTTAGTAAGGACGGACTTTTCATGAGCATGACCTGGACACGACGCAGGGCTCTACAAAGCCTGGGACTCTGGATGGCGGGCTCTCCGCTGCTCGAGGCGCAGCACGAAGTGCCAAAGCTGATCGGCGAGCCGCCCGGCCGCATCACGCCGCGCGAGGAGCTGGTCAACACGCTCGAAGTGGACGCGGTAGCGCAGCGGGTGCTGCCCGCCACGGTCTATGCCAAGGTCGCGGGCAGCGACCGGCGGGCGTTCGACCGCATGACGTTCCGTCCGCGAATGCTGGTGCCCGTCCGCAATCTCGACCTGAGCGTCGACCTGTTCGGGACGAAGCACTTCGCGCCGATCCTGGTCGGACCGGCCTCGCGGCAGGCGCGGTTTCATCCCGACGGCGAGCTGGCGCTGGTGCGGGGCGCGGCGGCCGGGAAAGGAGTGGCGATCATCAGCAGCCACTCGAGCCAGCCGATCGAAAAGATCGCCGGCGAAGCGAAAGACACGTTGTGGTATCAGGTATACCCGGAGCCCGATATGGGCCCGGTCATCAAGCGCGTACAGGCGGCTGTACAGGCGGGCTGCAAGGTGGTCTGCCTGACCGTCGGCACGCCCTATCTGCCGGCGGGCCAGGGCGGGCCACCGAACCCGGCGAAGCTCGCGACGCTCGGCAATCCGGCGCTCGATTGGGGAGTCGTCGACCAGGTGCGCCAGGCCGCCAAGGTGCCGGTGCTGCTCAAGGGCATCATGAGCCCCGAGGAGGCGCAGGCCGCGGTGCAGCACGGCGCGAGCGGCATCATCGTCTCCAATCACGGCGGGCGCTTCGTCGAGGGATTGGCCACGCCGATCGAGGTGCTGACGGCCGTGGTGGACGGGGTGGGCGGCAAGGCGCCGGTCCTGATCGACAGCAACTTCCGGCGCGGCAGCGACGTCGTGAAAGCCCTGGCGCTGGGGGCGAAGGCGGTGCTGGTGGCGCGTCCGGCGTTGTGGGGCCTGGCGGCGTATGGAGGCGACGGGGTGCGGACCGTGCTCGAGCTGCTGCAGAGCGAAACGGCGCGGACGATGGCACTGTGCGGGAAGCCGACTCTGGCGTCGCTCGATCGCACGACAGTGCAGATACATCGGCGGTAAGGGAGCGCCAAAAAAGAGTGCATTCCTGCACTCTTTTTGGCGTGGTGTTGAGGGCGCTGGAGTTAGCGGGCGCGGCGGACGAGCTTTAGAAAAGTCCGGCAGATCTGCCGGACTTTTTCACGGGGCAGAAGCAAATACTTGTAGAGGTGGAGTTGTGCCGTGGGGAGGCGCGTCTGGCTCGCTGCGCCGTAAGAAAACAGTAGCCTATGAATGATCCGCGTCGGCACCACTACGTCCCCCAGTTCTACCAGAAGGGCTTTGCGGACACTGACGAACTCCTCTGGCTGTATGACCGACAGAGGCAGAGATACACCAAGGTTCACCCACGAAACATTTGCTGCGAAAAGGAACTCTATACCATCGACCCCAAGGGGAGGCAGAGCCGCCAAATCGAATCGAAATGGCTGAGCCGAATCGATGGAGATGGGGCTACCGCCATTCGTCAGTTCGAGCACGGGGTTCAACCACTAGACCAAGGCTGGAAAGAGTCGTTCTCGATTTTTATGGCGCAACAGATTACCCGCACTCCTGTCTTTCGAGACATGACGGCTCAGACCTTCCGGGCAATGCGTGAAGAGTACCTTAGGATTGGCTTTACCGACGTTGAGCGGGCCCGGCAGTTCTTGGAAAACTACCGCGCGCAAACGGGCGACCCGGCGGAGGGCGTTACAGCAGAGTCGATGGTAGAAGCGGTGGTCGGCGGACACCGTCGCGCGACGGTTGGAGAAGGGCCTTTCCTAGAGCACATGGTTGGCCAGGTCGAGTTTCTCGCCAGATGGATTGCTGCCTTTGAGTGGGAAGTCGTAACAGCACCTGTGGGGAACACGGGATTCATCATCTGCGACTACCCCTTTGTTGTGGTCCCACCACGCGAGCATCCCGAGGCCATTGGGTTCGGATTTCGAGGAACCGTCAAGTACTTCCCATTGACCAGAGGTTTGTGTTTGCGGATGGGCGAGCAGGATTCTGGATTCTCCTATCGGGGCGCCAGCAAAGAGGACGTACGTGTAATCAATCAGAACGTCGCCGTAAACTCCGAGCGCTTTATCATGGGACCGAGCCGCGAACAGCTCGAACACGTTATCGCCCGGAGCTTAACGGCTGCGACCGATCTGGCACCACGAACCACTGCTGAGGCTATTCACCATGATCGCGACAGCGCGCTGATTAGGGTCTGTCAGCAAATAACCAGGTCAACTTCTGGGCAGTATGCTATAGTTCCAGTCACCATGAAACCGGTCTCGTCGGAGTTGGAGTTCGGCCATCTGTTGATCGGAGACTCTGATTC
>JBGPDC010000277.1:0-5581 GCA_041482115.1 Terriglobia bacterium
CGCCTTCTCGATCGACCCGGCCGCGGGGCGGCTCACTTTACTTAATCGCGTCTCGACGCGCGGTCCGGGGGCCTGCCACCTGGCCGCTGACCGCACCGGCAAAGAGCTCCTCGCCGCCAACTATGGCGGCGGCAGCGTGGCGAGCTTTCCCATCGCCGCCGACGGACGTCTCGGGGCCGCCGTGTCTTTCATCCAGCACACCGGCTCGAGCGTCAACCCCCAGCGCCAGCAGGCGCCCCACGCGCACTCCGTCAACTTGTCGCGCGACAACCGCTTCAACATCGTCGCCGATCTCGGCCTGGATAAATTGCTGGTCTACCGCCTCGATCCCGCGCATGCGACGCTCGCGCCGAACAATCCGCCCTCGGCGAGCGTGGCGCCCGGATCGGGCCCGCGGCACTTCACCTTCCACCCCAAGGGCAAATACGCTTACGTGATCAATGAAATCCTGTGCACCGTGACGGCTTTCACTTACGACGCCAAGGCCGGGACGCTCCACGAGATTCAGACCCTCTCGACCCTGCCCCCTGGCGTCAGCCGGGAGGCCAGCTTCAGCACCGCTGAAATCGAGGTCCACCCGAGCGGGCGATTCCTCTATGGCTCGAACCGCGGCCACAACAGCATCGCGGTTTTCTCGATCGACTCAGGCAAGGGGACGCTGACGCAGCTCGAGAACGTCCCGACGCAGGGCCGCACGCCCCGCAACTTCGCCATCGACCCGACCGGCGCGTGGCTGTTCGCGGAGAACCAGCAATCGGACAGCATCGTCCAGTTCCGCATCGATTCGAAGACCGGCCGGCTGACCCCGTCGGGACGGACGTGGGAGGTAGCCTCACCGGTTTGTATGAAGTTCGTGGCGGTGCGCTAACCGGACCGTGTCACTTGCGGTGTTGCCAGCAGTAGGCGGTGCCCGCCACCGCCGGCCGTATGCACCGGATGCCCTTGCCCGTAAGCGCGACGCACTGCTGGTGCGACGCGGCAGCGCCCGCGCCCTTGGCTACCGCGGGAGAAGCTTTCGGCGCCGGCGGGGGCGGGGGAATTGCCGTGGACACGGGCGCCGGCGCGAGTTCGGTTATCGCCTGCTGCATCTCGGCGAGACGCCCCTGGGTCTCCTTGAGGCTCCCCTCGAGCGCGGCCATCGACTTCGCGAGCTCTCCGGGTTCGGTGGTAATGAACGCCGGCACCGCCGCCGCGCCCACCGTGAGGGTCTTGCTCACCACGGTCTGGGCCGAGCACACCGCGAAAGTGCAGGAGCATCCGGGGGCGGCATAATGCAGCACCGCGCACGGGCCGCTCGTTTCCACGCGCACCGGCGTCCCGAAATTGCGCTCGACTTCGGCGCGTGGCGTGGCCCCGTTGAGCCAGGTGGCGCGCACGCCATAGAACTTCGACTGCCAGTCCGAACAGGTATTAGGTTGTTGTGCGGTTGCGAGGCCGGCAACCAGGAGCAGGACCGCCAGCCGGCCGCCCTGCCGAGCAGAAGGAAACTTCAAGCTCCTGCGATCATACCGCCCAGGCCCGGCGGCGTCAATGGGACCTCGCCAGCGCCGAGACCCACGCCTTCGGTGTGGCTCCGAGCGTCTGCCGGAACATCTCGACGAAAGCGCTCGGCTGCCGGTATCCGACTTCGAAGGCGGCTTCCTTGACCGGGCATCCCCCGACCAATAGCTCGACCGCCTTCGTCAGCCGGACCTGCCGCCGCCAGGTCTCGAACGTCATGCCGGTGTCCCGCTGAAAAGATCGCTCGATCGTCCGGACACTAACGCCTACGCTCGCACACAGGGCTGGCAGCGAAGGGCTGGCCGCCAGGTCCGCGACCGAAGCCTGCGCCACGGCGAGCGCCCGGCGATCGCGCGGGAGCGTTACCACCGTGGGAACCGGCGAGGCGTTCTGCAACTGTGCCACGAGCAGATCGCGCAGGGCCGCTTGCAGGCGATTCCGCTTACGAAGCTGCCCGAGGCGCACCGCCTCCACGACGAGCTCGCGGAGCAGGGGAGTGACATGCAACACGGTACACCGGCCGGGCAGACCGCGGACCAGTCCCCGGCGCAGATACAGCGTTCGCATGGACACGGCGCCCGGCATGCGAAGGGTGTGCGAGGTCCGCGCCGGGATCCAGATGGCGAAGTGCGGCGGGATCACCCAGAAGCTCTGCCCGGCCGACACTTCCATCATCCCGCGCGTCGCATAGAGCAACTGGTCGGAGCCGTGAGCGTGCTCGGGCACGTGGAAAGCAGGCGGGTACTCGTAGGCGAGGGTGGCTATCGAAACCCCCGGCTTCGGATCATATTCCCGCAGGAGGCCCTGTCGCATGACAGATATTCTATGACGTATTCACTATCTTGCGACAGAGCGGATTTCGTGGATACTGGTCCTATGAAGTCGCCACTCTCGCTCGGCTCTTGCCCCCTCATGGCTTTCGTCACCGTGACCGACCCCGTCCGCGCGAAGGCTTTCTATGGCGGCACGCTCGGTCTTCGGTTCGTGAGCGACGAACTTCCGTTCGCGTTGGTTTTTGACGCGCAGGGGACCATGCTGCGCGTCGCGATCAGCAAACAGTTGGCGCCGGCGCCGTACACGGTCTTGGGCTGGCAGGTCCCGAACATCGGGGTGACAGTAGAGGGGCTGCGGAAGGCCGGAGTGAAATTCGAACATTACGGGTTCAAGACGCAAGATAAGCGGGGCATCTGGACGACGCCTGGCGGCCACTGCGTGGCGTGGTTCAAGGATCCGGACGGCAATCTGTTGAGCGTTACGCAGTTTTGAGGGGACCGCTCCCTCACGGTCGCGGCTCAGCGACAGGCTACTCGTGGGTGATCGCCACGAGCACCGACTCACTAGCTCCCCCTTGGATGTTGACCGCCCGGACCAGGCCCACGTCGAGCGCGTAGTCCTTTTCCTCGGTAATTTTGGGTTCGAGCGGCGACCACTCATTTGTGACCAGGACGTTGCCCTGCCAGGAGCCGAAGGGTACCGAGATCGAGCCCGTCAGACTAACCACCTGGGCCGCGTCCTCTGCCACGCCCGGGGAGTTCTCCTGGCGATAGGCGTCGCCCACCAGGGGCTGGCCTTCCATGACGAAGCCTGGCGTGGCGCCATTTACACCCGCCTGCCAGGAGCCGGCCGTCCCCACTGCGACACCGTTCTTGAACTGTTTGGTATCTTCCCCCATGTACCAGACGTTGCCGTCCTTATCCTGCGCGAAGAAATCCAAAGTGTCCTCCACCACCTGGCCATTCACGGATGCGGTGTCCCGGATGACGACGCAATCCACGGTGAGTATCTTCTTGGTGTCGTGGGTTACGACGAACTCGTCGTGCTCCTTCGGGCCACCACGCATCCCTTCGTAGACGAACGTGGTCCCAGGGACGAGGGGGAAATACCGATTATTGATCGTGGTGGACTGAGGAAAGTTCTTCGCATCAAAAACCGGTGTGAATACCGGCGGCCGCGTAATGGCCCGCTGGGCCGGCAACAGGGCAGGTAGCAGAATCCCTGTGGCTACTAATGAGAGGGTGCGCCCTTTCATTCGAACCTCCTTGGTGCTGACAAGCCGGCCGAAGCGCAGGCAAACGGTCCTCTGCGCTGAGAACAGGTCGCCAGAACGAACACTTGAATGTTTATATAGCAAACCCGAGATGACTGCAATACCCCGTAGGTATTACACCACCCGCTTGACATGAATCGAATGTACGGAGTAGTCCGGGCGGCGTCAGGCCGGCCGCGGCAGTTCCGTCACCCGGAAAGGCTCCAGGTGGTCCATCGCTTCGTCCGGCAGGCGGATATTCCACTTGAAGAAACGGGCCGTGATCTTTTCCGGCGTGAAGTCGAGAATCAGGAAGCCATTTTCCTCGAGGGCCTTTTGTCCCTCTTCGATCTCGAGGCGCTGGGGCGGGAGCGGCGGCGTGCCTCGGAGGGCCGACGGCCAGCCGTCGCGCGCCGTGCCGATCGGTCCCGAGAGGATGGAGACCACCGGATTCGCCCTCAAGTCGAGGTTGCCGGTGCGACGGATGCGGCCCTCGCCGATCGCGTGCAGGTCGCCGCTCACGAAGAGGGGAATGCGTCCGCGCATGGCGGAGCTCGCCTGGAGCAGCCGGTCGTGTTGCGCGGCCCAGCCCGGCTGCCAGTAGGGCTTGGGCTTCGCGACCCCGAGCCGCCCGCGGTCGTCCAGAATATCGGGATACCACTCGCCCCACTTGCCCGCGCTCCACCCCGGGGGAGTCGAGGGCAGGTTGACCAGGTGCGCGACGCCGGAGGCGGCCATACGCTCTTTCAGCCACTGCTCGGCTTCGGGCGCTACGAACACGCCTCCCGGCCCGTTCAGGGTTATGAACCGCCGGCAGTCGTACATCAGGACCTCCGCCAGTTGCCCCCACCGCAGGGTCCCGTAGGCTTCCGCCACGCCCGCCGGCCGGTCGAGCGCCGACGATCCCGGGAGGCCCAGCGGACGGTTCGCGTCCGGCAGGAATTCCGGATAGTAGAGGCGCCGCGTCATCCGTCCGAGCTGCAGGTTGAAGTCCTCGGGCGGAAACGTTATCAATTGGTCGTCGGCCTCGTCGTTCTCGAAGTAGTCGTGGTCGTCGCTCAGGAAGAAGACGGGCACTTCGCGGCAGGCGGTCCCATAAAGATCCGCGATCTGCGGACCGCTCGCCCGCAGCAGTACGCGCTCGTTCGGAGTGCCCAGCACCGGCAGCTTCCGGTCGAACTGCCCCGCGTAGGCAATCGCGGCCGGGGACGTGGCCATCCGGCTGGCGATTTTTCTGCGCAGGTCCCAGTAGATATGGTCGCCGTTGGCGATTACCGCATCCGGTTGGAAGGAGAGAGCCCGCGCCAGCAGACGCCGCCGCCGCTCGAGCGAGAGAAACCGCATGCCGCCGTCGGGCGACAGCAGCGCGTCGTGACCGCCGGCACAGGTGTAGATCAGCAGCCGGAGGCGGGAGGTACGCTCGGAGGGATCGGGCAGCGTCTTCAGGCTCCACGGGGCGCAGAGTGGCTGGCGCGCGGCGTCCACGAGCTGGAGTTCGTGCGGCTTTCCAGGCTCCAGGCTCGCCGCGTCAAATTCCCAGAACAGTCCCGCGGTATCGGTCTTGCTTCCGGGGACGAGGCGTTTACCCACCCGCAGACTGGGGGCGCGGCCGAGCGGGGCTTGAAACGAGGCTTTCAGCAGGAGGCGGCGGTCGCTCGCGGTGGCGAGCAGGTGAGTGACGGGTCCGGCCTCCCACGGGGCGGGGTGGCTCTGCGCGGCGAGCGTGGCGGTCGCGGCCACGCCTTGAAAAAGAAAATCGCGCCGCCGCATGGTGCCACTATATCAGCACCGTGGGACCCTCGAAGTGCGATCCGGCCCTGGCCTAAGAGGTTAGGTTTAAGCAGGACGTCATAAGTACGCCGGTAAGACCGCTCCCTTACGGTCGCGGCTCAGCACGGCGGTTTGCGCAAACAGTTTCGATGCTGTGCTTAATCGGCTAAGAGCCTGTCAGGAAATAAATAAAACAACTTGGGCTAATTTTGTTTTATACTTGTGGCGTGGTAGACCACAAGAGCATCCAACGGCGATTTCGTTCGTTGTCAGCCTTTCTGGACG
>JBGPDC010000278.1:0-5538 GCA_041482115.1 Terriglobia bacterium
CCGAGATGGAATGAGAAGGCCGGTCCCCGGCGGGATGCGTTAAGCTCCCCATGGTTACGCCCTCGAAGTGCAAAAGGAGACCGGCATGAAAAAGGGTAGCACTGGTCAGCAGAGTCCGAAACGGGCGAAAAGAGTCCGCGAAGAAAAAGGATCGTTCACGATCGGCCTGGACCTGGGGGACCAGAGCAGCCGGTATTGCCGGCTGGACCAGCAGGGCGTGGTAGTGCAGGAAGGCAGCGTGCCCACGACGAAGAAGGCGCTGGGACCGGTGTTTGGGGCGCTGCCCCGCTGCCGGATCGCCCTGGAGGTGGGGACGCATTCTCCGTGGGTGAGCCGGTTGCTGAAAAGTATGGGGCACGAAGTAATCGTGGCCAATGCCCGGCAGGTCAAGCTGATCAGCCAAAGTAGCCGCAAGGATGACCGGCTGGATGCGGAACTGCTGGCGCGTCTGGCGCGAGTGGATCCGCAGTTGCTGCGGCCGATCCAGCATCGGAGCGAGAAAGCCCAAGGGCACCTGCTGGTGATTCGGGTGCGGGCGGCGCTGGTGGAAGCGCGCAGCAGTCTGGTGAATGCGGCGCGCGGGCTGGCGAAGGCGACCGGCGAGCGGTTGCCGAAAGGCGACACCGACCAGATGGGAGTGGAGCGGCTGGAGGGGCTGCCGGCCACGGTGCGGCAAGCGTTGGAACCGTTGCTGAAGGAAGTGGAATCTTTGACGGCCCAGATCCAGGCCTGTGACGGGAAAATCGAGCAGATCGCCCGGAGCGAGTATCCGGAAACCCAACTGCTGCGGCAGGTGAGCGGGGTGGGGACCTTGATCGCTCTGACTTTCCTGTTGACGCTGGAAGACCGGGAACGATTCCAACGCAGCCGGGACGTGGGTTGCTACGTGGGGTTGCGGCCGAAGCGGCGGGAATCCGGCGAGAGCCAGCCCCAGTTGCGGATCACCAAGGAAGGGGACATCTATTTGCGCAAGCTGTTGGTGCAAGGAGCCCATTACATTCTGGGATATCGCGGGCCGGACACGGATCTGAGGCGCTGGGGTCTGCAACTGGCCGAACGGGGCGGTCCGAATGCGAAGAAGCGAGCGATCGTAGCGGTGGCGCGGAAGCTGGCCATTTTGCTGCACCGTTTGTGGGTGAGCGGAGAAGTATACGAGCCGTTGCGAAACAGTGGCGCCGGGCCAGTCGGGAACCAGGCGGCGGCCTAGGAAAGGATTATGGATTTGGCAGCCCATCGCCGAGTTCGGGTGACTGCGAGGTCGCGGCAGAACGAGCGTTTCCCAACGGAGACCTTCAGTTCGATTCCGAGATGGCAGCACCCGTTTCAGATGAAGGACACCAACTGGCACCGGAGCGAGCCGCTCCACCTAAGAGTGCGAATGGAAGCAGGGCGAGTCGGCGGTGGCGAAGTCAGGGGAGGACACCCGAAGCAGGCGCCTCCCGTTGGTCGGCGGTCAGCGGTCGGGGTGGACCCGACCAAAAAAAACCTTTCTTATAGGACGGGAAACCTGGGGCGTTCCTGCGCCTCCCGTTGGTCGGCGATGAACTGTCGGGGTCACCCGGCCGATCAAACCCCTCTTGACACGAGGCGGCCTTCTCATGGAAGCCGCGACCGTCAGGGAGCGGTCTTGGCCCCAGCCCCTACCCTGCGCCCCGGTACGGCGCCAGCATCTCCTCGGCGTAGAGCGCCCCTTCGGGCGTCTCCTCGTGCTTGAAGTAGAGGAAGACGTCCTTCCCCTGCCCGAGCAGCTTTTGGACGTCCGCCGCGATCGCCAGCCGGTCCTCCGCCGTGTAGTCCGGCTTGCGCAGCCGGAAGTAGACGAACCCCGCCGTAATCACCGGCGGGATCTCCAGCTTCTCCGATTCGGCGAGACACAGCGCCGCGCCGTGCTTCTCGAGCAGCCGGTAGACTGGATCGGCCAGCCACGACGCGTGCCGGAATTCGAAGGCGTACCGCAAGTCCCCCGGAAGTCCGGCGAGGAACATTTCCAGCGTCTCAGGATCGCAGCGGAAGTTCGGCGGAAGCTGGAACAGCACCGGCCCCAGCCGCCGGGTCGCCCGCAGCGGGTCGATCGCCCGCAGGAATATCCCGGTAAACTCCGCCGCCTCCTTCAGCCGCAGAATATGCGTAATCCGCTCGTGCGCCTTGAGCGCGAACACGAACCCCTCCGGTGTCGCCTGCACCCAATTCTCGAGCGTGGTCCCCGCCGGCAACCGCCGGAACGTGTAGTTGATTTCCACACTGTTCAGCCGCCCGGCATAGTATTCCAGGAATTTCTTAGCCGGCAGCTTGGCCGGGTAGTATGCCGGCTTCCAGTTGGGATACGCAAACCCGGAAGTTCCCGCAAATAAGTGCGCCATGAACCCCCCAGTATAGACTCCGTCGGAATTCTCCCGCGCCGTCCGATAAGGGAACTGAAGGGAGGCGTTTGCCCGTGGCGTCCATGTCCTATTGGCTGCTGTCGCCCAGCTTCATCGTGGCGATGCTCGGCAAGTTCCGCGGCTGGGACCGCACCAAGCCGACGCCCGCCGTGGACTGGCGAACCGTCTCGGTCGATGCGGTTATCCCGGCGAAGAATGAGGAAGCCACCATCGCCCTGGCCCTCGCCTCCCTCTACCGGCAGGACTTCCCCCTCCGCAAGGTCACGGTCGTGAACGACGGCTCGACCGACCGCACCGCCGGCGTGGTGCGCCGTTTTCAAGAGCTGAGCGGACGTCCCATCGAGCTGCTCGTCCGCGAAAAGTCGGAAGGGAAGACCCCGACCCTGCGCCAGTTGGCTCGCGCGAGCGATGCCGACGCCCTCCTGGTCCTGGATGGCGACACCGTGCTGATCGATCCGAACTACGTCTCGCGCTGTGTGGAGGAACTGTACAAGAACGCCAGCGTCGCCTCCGCTTGCGGCGAGGTGTGGCCCTGGTCCCGCCGGCGCCGGCAGGAGATGGCGGCCTCCGATCCGGTGGTCCAGGCCCTTGGGGACCAGTTCGGCCTCCTGCCGACCGGCCGCTCCAGCCGCCTGGAGGCTTGGCTCGAAGGCATCACGGTAATGTACCGCCGGGCGGTCTATCTGTTCCTGCAGCGCGTCCTCTACGACGGCCACTTGAAGATGTGCGGCTCGCAGATGAGCCCCGTGGGCTGCGCCGTCGTCTACAAGCGCAGCCGTCTGCTGGAGTGCTTCGACTTCGCCCAGCCGCAGATGGGTGACGACCTCTCCAACTCCGAAGACATCTTCATCGGACACTACTTCACCTGGAAGGGCTATCGCAATTTCCAGGTCTTCGGTCTGCGTTGCGAATCGAAGGAGCCCAGCGTCATGAAACTTCCGCGCCAGTTGTACCTGTGGTCGAGCGGCTTTCTGCAGGCCCTCTATTATTTCAAGGACCTGCCCCTGTCTCCGCTCCGCAAAATGAAGAGTGAAGTGGCCGGAGTCTTCGGGGAGGGCGAGGCCGAGACGCCCCCCGAGAGCCTCCGGCGCCGCCAGATCCAGGAACAGTACCGCTCCCCGTGGGGCGAGCATTACACCCGAAAATACGGCCGTCTGGTGGGCCTGCTCGACCTCTGGGGCCTGATCGAGAAGTTCGTCTACCCGCTGGTGCTGCTGTTCTTGATCTGGTACGACCTCGGGACCGCCGCCCTTACCGTGGCCCTCGAAGTGGTTCTCTCGGCCCTGGCCGTCTTCATCGTCGCCGACCGCGGCGCCCGGCTGCAATCCGCCGCTTTCATGGTCGCGGCCACTCCCCTCCGCCTGCTCAGCATGGGCGTGGATATCTATGCCGTCGGCCGCTGCTGCGTCGACGTTTGCACCGGCAACCGCAAGTGGAGGAAGTAACTGCGATGCGCCCGGCGGTCCTCGTCCTCGCCTTCGTGCTCTGGGCAGGAGTTTCGTCTGCCCAGCAGCCCCCTCTCCCGCCCGATTACGAAACGCGCCTGGCCGAGCTCGAACAGGCCCGTCGCGCCCGTCCCGACGACTTGCAGGTGCTCGACGCCTTGGCCGGCTCTTACGCCATGGGAAGCCGCTACGATCCGGCCCTCGAAGTGGTCCGTCGCATGCTTCAGGTTGGTGGCGAGAACCCCGTCCTGCGCCTGCGCCTCGCCCGGCTCTACTCGTGGAGCGGCCGTCCGGACCAGGCCCTTGCCGAGTTGCACCGCGCCCCGGGCCCTCGGGCTCCCGAGGCGCTCGAATTCGAGTGTCAGATCCTGTCCACAGTTCCGCGCGCGGCCGAGGCCGCGGCCTGCTACGAACGCCTCGTAGGTTTCGAGCTGCAAGCCGCCCGCAACTGGTCCTGGGCGGGACGCACGCGCCAGGCTGCGGCCCACTATGAGGCCTACTTGCGGTCCCAGCCCCAGGACCGCTCGGCGACTCTGGAGCTAATTCGCCTCTACCGCTATCGGGGCGCTTACGGCGCCGCCGAAGGGCTCTGCGACCGGCTCCTGGCTGCCACTCCCGACGACACAGAAGTCCTGGCGCTCAAAGCCGAGGTCCTCCACTGGACCGGCCAAAAATGGTTCCTGGCCCGCCGCACCGCCGATCAGGCCGTCCGCCTGGCCCCCGGCTACCCGGACGCCCGCGTGGCTCAGATCTACGCCCTGCGCCGCCTCGGCGAGAGACACGCAGCCTCCCAGTCCTTCGCGGATCTCGAGCGCGACGTGAACCGTCTGGGGCTCAGTCCCGAGGCGACGTATACCGCTGGCTACCGGCTGCTCGAGTCGGACTTCGGCCACCCCTGGCATCTTTCCGAAACCCCTGCCTACTCGGTCTATAACGATTCCGACGCCATCCGGAACGTCTACTCGGGCTTGAGTCTGGCGCTCCCGGTCCGCGCCGACCACACGCTGCGCCTCGAGCTGGGCAATTACCAGTCTTCCGCCCCGGCCGGGAGCGTGTTTACCGCCTCCGGCCGCGCCTCTCACGCCAGCGAATTTCAGGCCGGCGGTACGTTCCTCGTCGCTCCCGGCGCGCACCTCACCCTGGCCGGTGGCGCCTCGCTCCGCTCGGGCAGCGACGCGCTACGCGGCGTCTACGACTTCCGCCTGGAAGCTTCTCCGGCCGACCGCTGGACCCTCGAGCTGGCCTCCAGCCGCGAATTTCTCAAAGTCACCCCGCGCTCGATCGATCTCGATACCTCAAGCTACCGCGTCGGCGCCGGCGTCGAGTATCACCTGAGCTCCCGCACCTCGCTTGCCCTTCGAGCCGGCCGCCGCTATTGGAGCGATGGCAACCGCAGCGTGGCCGCCGAAGGCCAATTCCGCCGGATTCTGCACTACCACAAGCCGTTCATGATCGACGCCGGCCTCCTGCACCGCCTGGAGCAGTTCGAGCGCGACACAAACTTCGCCGCCGGCTTCTTCACCCCGGACCAATACCGCCGCCACGACGGCTTTCTCGGCCTGCACGGCGAGGTGGCCCGCTGGCTGACCTACGAGGTGCGCGGCGCGGGCGGCGCTCACAAGGTCACCCACGTCGCCGGTTATCGCCCCGGCTGGGAGTTCACCTCCTCGGCGTCGCTCTGGTTCACGCGGTCGCTGGGGCTCTATGCCAGC
>JBGPDC010000279.1:0-5401 GCA_041482115.1 Terriglobia bacterium
CCTTTCTTATAAGACTAGAAACCTGGGGCGTTCCCGCGCCTTCCGTTGGTCGGCGATCAGCCCTCGTGGTCAGCCAGCCAATGAAAGTCCTCTTGACACGAGGCGGCCTTCTCATGGAAGCCGCGACCGTGAGGGAGCGGTTATTACCATGGACTGTTAGCTGCCTTCGGAACCCCTTGCTTGAACTCTCGCGCGGTGAGCAAATAGCTCTTGAGCGCGTCCCGCCCGTTCGCGATCGCCTCTTCGGGAGTCTTCCCGTCGGAGATGCACCCCGGCAGATCGGGAAACTCCACAAGATACCCGTTCCCTTCGTCTTCCGACAGGGGGCGAACAGTAAATGGATACGGAATCCTTTCCAAGGCGCTCACACTCTCGCTGGATTACTTCGATCCCTGCTTTGTCGCTTCCGGCGTAGCCTTCTCTGCGGCCCGCGCGATGCTGAGGATGTTCACCATGGCCCGGTTCCCCTCGTGACACGCGAACTCATAGATCGGCCCGGGAGCCTTGGTCATGGGGCCCTCGGCCGTCCAGGGCTTTGTAAAAACCGTCGGATCGTCAACGGTGAATCGATAAAGGATAGTCTCGGCGTCGATCCGCGTGAAGCGTTCCACCAGGTGTAAGTTCCGATCGGACCCCCGGAAGTGCGTCTGGTCCGTGAAATTGGTCGTATCGACCACCAGCGTCTCGCCCTCCCAATGGCCCCGCGAGTCCCCCAGCCATTGACGGATGTCGGGTCCAAGATGCGGACGCCCGTCCAGGGGGATGATGCGCACGTCGTGGATCATCTCAATGAGAATCACCACATATCCGGGCGCCTGCGCGATCTGGTAGTTGCTGTTGTATCCGGAAGGCATCATGGGCGGTCCGGCCGTCGACCACAACAGGCACCGCTCTTCGAGCGTGCGGTCCTCCGGTCCGGTCGCGGGACGCCGCAGCATCTCGGCACGCGCCGCCGCGGCCTGCCGCGCTTCGGGCGTTAAGGGAGGCACTCGCCCGTCCCGAGGCTCCACCACCATGGACGTTCGCCGGGTCCCTGTAACCTTCCTTCCCTGTTCCCACCAGACGTGTTTATCGACCAGGCCATCGCCGGCGACTTCGGGTGTCTCCTCGCGGCGGTCCAGCATTTGCTTTTCATACGCCGCCGCTTCCTGCTCCGTAAAATACTCCTTTCCCGCCAGCTCCCTGGGGCGTTCGAAAGGCGTCAGGGTGACGTTTGTCCAGGTGCCCTGCAGGTCGGGGTGGCCGTCCGGCGTACGCGGGGGACTCCACGTCTTCCCGGCGGAGGCGGCAGACTGGCCTGCCACGGTCCCCGGCACGAGCAATGCGACGGTAAGAATGGCCGCCCCGGCTCCCCTGGAAGCGAAATGCTGCTGGCTCATCTGCAACCTCACCTTCGCCGCGGGAGGCCGCCGGCCTCTTGGACTCCTAGCCGATCCGGACCTTGCGGGGGTGCTGCGAGTTATCTTCGAGGAAGGTCTTCTTGGTTTCCAGGTCCGCCTCGGTCGGCTGCACCTTCCCGGTGACGTCGGTGACGCGAGACACGAGCGTGTGCTCTCCCGGCGTGGCGCCGCTCCACATGTAAGTGAATAGCTTCCAGGAGTACTTGCCGCTGGTGGCCGGATCCAGTTTCGCCGGCTGCCACGGGCCATCGTCCACCTTGACTTCGACCGACTTGATCGGCGTCCCGTCATTCAATACGACCCCGAGCACCTTGTGTCGGCCGCCTTCGCTCGTGACGCGCGCGATGAACGACTTCAACTGCATGTGGGTGACCGCGTCTTCCTTCCACTTCGTTTCGCCGTCGATCGTTTCGCCTCGCAGCGTGCGGTACCAGCGGGCCTGATACTTGCCCATATACGGGTCTTCCTGAATGTGGATGCCCGAGAGCCATTTGACGTGGGCCACTCCGTACCATCCCGGCACGAGCAGCCGCAGCGGGGAGCCCTGGTGGCGCGAGAGGGGCTGCCCCTGCAACGCGTAAGCCAGGAGCGGCTCCGGCGCCATTGCCTTTTCGCGGGGCAGGCTGCGGCCGAACTGCTGGTCCACTTTGAATACCGTCCCGCGAAACTCGACTTCTTCCTCCCCGTGATCGGCGCCGAAAAAGACGAACTCGCGCGCCTGGGGCTTGACGCCGGCCTGGTCCAGCACCGCCCGCAGCGGAACCCCGGTCCAGCGGCCGTTGCCCGCGAGACCTTGCAGCGGACGGCGGTTACCCGAGCACTCAAAGCCGAACACCAGCTCCGTGCTCCGCATCTTGCGCAGCTCCTCGAGCGAGAACGTCTTCGGCCTCTCCACCAGCCCGGAAATTTTCAGGCGAAACGTAGCCGGGTCGACGACCGGGTGGCCGTAGTGCTGGGTCGTGAAGAATTGATCCGGCGGCGTGAACGGACCCTCGATCCGGCGCACATCGAGGGTTCGCCGGTCCGGTTCGCGCACAAACTGGACGTTCGCCGGCAGGTCGGTGAAGGGCACCAGGGTCTCGCCCTGCGCGAGCGCCGGGAGGGCCCAATCGCCCAACGCGAGCAGGCCTGTTGCGCCCAAGGCGTTTCTCAAGGTCTCTCTACGGGTAATGCGTTTCTCCACGGTTGCCCTCCGGTTACGATCGGTCACGAGCCTCAGGCTATTCTACCTTCCGGGATTGGGAATTACCAGCGGGTTCGCGGGTCAAGTTATCGCCCCGCTCGTGTATACTGGCGCCGCTGCTTACGAAATCCCCAGCCTGGCCCGCCACCCACCGCGCTGTCTTCACACTGACAGCCCTCGCCATCGGCGCCCTCTACCTCTGGGGCGTTCAAGCCTCCAACGGACCCTTCGACTGGCAGCACGATCAGGCGGGCTACTACAACCTGCTCAGCCGCGCCTTCGCGCAGGGGCGCTTGCACCTCTCGATTGAGCCTTCCCCGGAGTTGCTCGCCCTCCCCTACCCTTGGGACCCCGCCCGCAACGCCCCCTACAGCGTGCTGGATCTGGTCCTCTTTAACCGGCGGTACTATCTCTATCACGGCGCCGCGCCCGCCTGGATCCTGTTTACTCCTTGGTTGCTCGTAACCCATCGCGATCTGCCCGAGTCGTTCGCAGTGTTCGTGTTCTGTTTCCTCGGCTATCTCTGCTCCTGCGGCGTTCTGATGCGGTTCCTTTCCTGGATGCGCCTCCGCCCGCCGCTCCCCGTGTTCGCCGCGCTGTTGTTGGCGCTCGGCATTTGCTCCTCCGTGCCGTTTCTGTTGCAGCGTGTCTGGGTATATGAAGTGGCCATCGCCGGCGGCTACTTCTGCCTGAGCGCCGGGTTCTGGTTTCTCGCCCGAGGACTCCTGGCCGCGCGCCCGGCCGCCTCCTCCTTAGCGATCTCCGGGACCATGCTCGGCCTCGCGATCGGCTGCCGCCCACACCTCGCCTTCGCGGCGTTGTTCGCAGGACTGCTGCTGCTCTGGTGCCTGGGCTTTCGCAGCCGCAGGCTCCTAGCCTTCGTACTCCCAGTGGCTGCTGTGGTCCTGCTGCTGGCCTCCTACAACTACGCGAGGTTTCGCGACCCTTTCGAGTTCGGCCTGCGCTATCAAATGGCCGGACGCACTTATTTCCGCCCGTCCCTGTCGCTCGAGAACCTGACGCCCGGGCTCTACTACCTCCTGGCCAGCCCGCCGAAGTTCGAGCGCGTCTTTCCCTTCGTCCGGCTCGCCTTGCGCATGCCCTTCAACTCTCTCGATTACCGGCTGCCGGCGCGCTATTTTGTGGAGCCGATTGCCGGAGCCTTGGCCGTGTGGCCGCTCACGCTGCTCGCCCTGGCCGCGCCGCTATGCCTCCGCCGATTGCCCGATCGCCCGGCCCGCGCGCTCCTCGGAGCCATGGGTCTTTCCGCCCTGGCTTCCCTGGGCTTCGTCGCGGGCCTCGGTCTCGTGTCGCATCGTTTTCAATTGGATTTCCTGCCATCCCTCGTGCTCGTAGCCTGCTGCCTGCTAGGTTGGGCGAGCGCCCGGGCGGCGTCGCGCGCCTTAGCCGTTGCTGCTGCCCTCGCGCTCGTCTACAGCCTGCTGCTCAACCTCGCGATCGGGATTCAGGGGCCGTACGACGGCTTCGTCCAGGCGCACCCCGCGGCGTACGTGAAGCTGGCCCGCTGGTTCAGCCCCCTCACGTATTTCCGCCCCCTGCTCAATCCGCGCCTCACCATCGAGGCGTCCTACGAATTTCCCGCCAGCGCCTCCGGGCCTCTGCCGCTGCTGGCGGCCGGACGCTGCGGTTCGCGTTACTTGCTCACCGCCGAAATGTTGGGCGCTAACCGGGTGCGGCTCGTCTCCGCCGGCGCGCCTACCTCCGGCGATGTCGCCGCAGTCGAGGTGGACGCCCTTCCCGGCACACCGCATCGTTTGCGCCTGGATTACGACCCCGCCGGCCGGGCCGTGACCGTCCAATGGAATGGCCAGCCCGTGCTCCGCCATGTGCTCCCCTTTCTGGTGACGGCGCCGTCCCAGGTCACGGCCGGTGTAGATCTCACCGATACCGGCCTCTTCCAGCCGCGCTTTCCCGGCCGCGTTTCCGCTATTACCAGACTTATTAACGGCGTTGAACCCGGATCTCCGTTTTGAACGCAGCGAATTCCGAGGCGAGGAACACGCCACGGAGTGGTTTCGGGGCGGCCAGCGGCAGCCGGGGAGATAGTCGAAAATCACTTGTTGATCCCGAGGAAGTCAGGTGTATACTCCATTCGACCGGGAAGCCAAAATGGAAATCTCGGTGTACGTATCATCACGGAGTTCCTTTGTTCGGAAACTAACCAAGCGGGAGATTACGTATGGCGACCATTGAATTTTGGATCCAAATCGAGAATCGCGCGTGGGACGTTTGTCCGCATAACAAGGACCGGATGACCGGACAAAGCTTGAAAGTGAAGGAAGGCATCGACCCGGTGGGCGTAAAGATCACCTCACCGGAAACGGGGAAGACGCGGCTGGTGACGATGTTCAAGCCGCTGCAAGACAGCGACGGCAAGGTGATGGACGCGCTGATCCTGCGGCGTTACCTGCCGCCGAGCAAGAGGCACCCCGATCCCTGGACGGTTCCCGATGACCGGAAGGTAAACCCTTGGGATCTTAACGAACTCAACCCGACCGACACCGGGACGATGGGGACCATCCCCGGCGCGGTGATCGAGTGCAATGTGGGCGACAAGGTGATCGTCCATTTCCGCAACCGCGACAACCGGACGCACGCGGTGAAAAAAACTGTCAAGAAAACGATACATACCACCTGTACCCAGGTTCATTGGGAACCAGGCGACAAAACGAACGGTTATAGGCAATCCACGCATATCATCCAGAAATGATAATGCGATAAGAAATCCAGCACTGCCAGCGACCGGTAAGGCCCAAGCCGGAAGCACTAAGCCCCAGGCCACCCCCACTCCGATAAA
>JBGPDC010000280.1:0-5361 GCA_041482115.1 Terriglobia bacterium
GATGTTGGGATGGTTGAGCGCCGAAGCCGCGCGGGCTTCGTGCACGAAGCGCTGCCTCCGCTCCGGGGTGACCATACCTTCCGGTAAAACCTTGATCGCGGCCAGTCGTTGCAGGCGCGTATCGAGCGCACGGTACACGACCCCCATGCCGCCTTCGCCCAGTTTCGCTTCGATCCGGTAATGGCCCAACGTCCGGCCGATCATCGACGCCATCTTAGTTCATTTCACTCCCGCTGCGCGGGACTCGTTCCAGCCGGACTCCGCCCGTCCGTCAAAACCGGGCAAATTTGCCCGGTTTTCCCAAGCCCTTGATTCTACGGGACTGAAAAGTCGGGTAGATCTGCCCGACTTCTTCCGCGGCCTGAGACCCTGGCTTTATACCGGGGTGAAGACGAGCCCCGGTTTGTGCTAAAAGGGATGCCATGACAATTCGTGCCGCCTGTCTCCTGCTGGTCCTCGCTATGACCATGCTCGTTCCTGTCCCGGCCGCCGCAGCCTCCTGCGATAGTCTGGCCGCCCTGGCGCTGCCCCACACGACGATCACACTCACCCAGTCCGTAGCCGCGGGGGCGTTCACCCCGCCCGGGGGAGCTGCGACCCCGGCCGCGGCGGCGGCGCTCCAGGCGCTGCCCGCCTTCTGCCGCGTAGCGGCGACTCTCACGCCCACCTCCGACTCCGACATCAAGGTCGAGGTCTGGCTCCCGGCGTCGGGCTGGAACGGCAAGTTCCAGGCGGTCGGCAACGGGGGATGGGCCGGCTCGATCAGCTACCCGGCGATGGGACAGGCGCTCCGGCGCGGCTATGCCACGGCCTCCACCGACACCGGCCACACCGGCGGGCGCGGCACGTTTGTCCTGGGCCACCCCGAAAAGCTGGTGGACTACTCGTGGCGGTCGATCCACGAGATGACGGTCGAGTCCAAGGCGATCATCGCGGCGTTTTACGGGAATGCCCCGCGCCTCTCTTACTGGAACGGCTGCTCGACGGGCGGCCGGCAGGCTCTCACCGAGGCGCAGCGCTTCCCCAACGACTTCGACGGCATCATCGCGGGCGCGCCCGGCAACTACCGTACCCACCATGCCTTCAGCCAGCTTTGGGCCGCGCACGTCACGCTCAAGGATCCCGCCGGCTACATTCCACGGCCCAAGTTTGAGGTGCTGCACAAGGCGGCGGTGAATGCCTGCGACGCGCTCGACGGGCTCAAGGACGGCCTCCTCGACGATCCGACGCGCTGCCGCTTCGATCCCCAGGCGCTCGCGTGCAAGGAAGGGGACGGCCCGGCCTGCCTCACCGCGCCCCAGGTGGAAGCGGCCCGCAAGATCTACGCCGGCCCGAAGAACCCGCGCACCGGACAGGCGATATTCCCCCCGCTCGAGCGGGGCAGCGAGCTCGGCTGGCCCAGCGTGGCCGCCGGCCCCGAGCCTTACCAGGTGGCCGTCGATCACTTCAAGTACGTGGTGTTCCAGAACCCGAACTGGGACTGGCGCACGCTGAACTTCGATAGCGACGTCGATCTCTCGGACAAGCGCGACAACGGCCTCGTGAACGCGATCGATCCGCACCTCGAGAAGTTCTTCGGACACGGCGGGAAGCTGCTCATGTACCACGGCTGGAGCGACCAGCTCATCGCCCCGCAGAACAGCATCAATTACTACAAGAGCGTGGCGGATACGCTGGGCGGCGCGAGCAAGGTGCAGAGTTCGTTGCGCCTCTTCCTGGCGCCCGGCATGGGACACTGCGGGAACGGCGACGGCCCTAATGTCCTCGAGACGGTTGGCGCTCTCGAGCAGTGGGTCGAGAAGGGCCAGGCGCCGAACCAGATCCTGGCATCGCACAGCACCGACGGCAAGGTGGACCGCACGCGTCCGCTGTGTCCCTACCCGCAGGTAGCGAAGTACAAGGGGGCCGGCAGTATCGATGAGGCGGCGAACTTCGTGTGTGCCGCCCCGGGCACCGCGCGATAGGGAGCCGACTACTTCGGCCGCATCCCCTCGACCAGCGGTCCGACCGCCAGGTCCTCATCCAGCAGCGGCCAATGGATACCTTTCCACGGAATCGCAGAGCGGTCGGCCTCGGTCACCACGATCAGGTTGTTGCCGTAGGGACGCGGGCTGCTACTCGCCCCCGGCGCAGGCCCGCTCGAGCTCCACGCACAGCAGGCGGGCGGGCTCGTCCGCGAGCTTGCGGCCCGCGGTGCTGACGTAAAACACGTCCAGGGCCTTGTGGGCTTCTGTGTCGATCAGCACCACGTCGATGTCACAGTGGTTGAACGAGAACGTGCTGGCCAGATCGTAGAGCAACCCGGGGCGGTCCTCGGCGATCACGTGGAAGATGGTGTCGTGGGCGGAGGTCTCGTTGTCGAAGGCCACGTGCCGCGCGATGCGAGGCCGCAGGGTAGGCGCGGCCGGCGAGCGCTTCTGCAGCAGCTCGTGCACGTCGATTTTGCCCACCATCACGCGCTCGAGCGTGGACCGCAGCCGGTCCACTTCCGGGGGGTTCAGCTCGAGGAGACGCCCGGGGTCCTCGAAGACCATGGTGTCGAGCACCATGTCGCTGCTGTTGGCGAAGGCTTCGGCCTTGACGATATTCATCGCGAAGGAGGAGAGCGTGCCGGCGAACGACGCGAAGAGAAACGGGCGGTCCGGGGCCAGCACGATCGCTTCCCACAGCGCATGCCGCCGGACGAGCTGCACCGCCACCTTCTTCTGCCGGAAGGTATCCTCCAGCCGGAAGTGCTCCGCGATCTGCTCCGGGGTGTGGGTGCGGACGTAGCGGGTGGGGAGACCTTCGAGGAACTGGCGCACCGCCTCGCACTCGGCCGGCGTGCGGCCGATCTGCTAGGCGAGCGGCACGGCGGCCGCTCCAATGCGGTCGGCCTCGAGCTCGAGCGTGAGCTGGTTGAAAGTCGCCACGTAGAGCTGCCAGAGCAGGTCCTTGCGCCAGGGCGTGAGGGCCTCGGGATTAACCGCGTTGATATCGGCGTAGGTGAGAAGCGCCAACTTCTGGAGCTGCTCGATGGTCGAGACCACGCCGGCAAAGGCCTGCGCGGTGGCCGGGTCGGCCAGGTCCCGCCTGGTCATGGTGGCGGACATGTCCAGGTGGTGGCGAATCAGAAAGCGCACCGTGTCGCGGTCCGGTTCGGGCAGGCCGAGGCGCTCCATGGCGCCTTCGACGAGCCGCAGTCCCTGCGCGGTGTGTTCGCCGGTGCCGTCGCCCTTGCCCACGTCATGGAACAGCAGGGCGAACAGCAGCACCTCGGGCCGCTCGATTTCCGCCATCACGCCGGAGAAGTGCTGGGTGAGAGGGTCGGTGGCGCTTTTCAGCTCGTGCAGCGTCTTGATCGTGCGCAGGGAGTGCTCGTCGACCGTGTAGCGGTGGTAGAAGTCGCGCACCACCAGGCAGTCGATGCGCTCGTACTCGGGGAATAGCGCCACCAGGACGCCGGTCTCGTGCATGGTCGTGAGGGCCCGGTAAGCGTGCGGCAGGCGCAGAATCGCCGCGACCGCCGGCCACAGCGGCATGTCTCCGCTCTCCAATTGCGCGCGGAAGGCGGGCACGGCCCGCGCCACGCGCCGCTCGGTTTCGGGCGCCGCCGGCAGCCCGTGCCGGGCCAGGAATTCGAACAGGCGCAGCATCAGGCTGGGGTCCGCCTCGAGGGCGTCGGGATGCCGGACGAACACCAGGCCGCGCGAGACCGCAAAATCTGCGTTCGAGAGGCGCGTCTGGCGGTCGCGGAACATCGTGAACAGCGAGTTTTGCGGGGTGGTGGCCTCTTCGAGCAGGCGCCGGGCCTGCCGGTGGACGACGCGCACATGGCGGAAGTAGTCCCGCATCCAGGCGGCGGGGTCCCCGGCGGCCGCGAAGCCGGTCGCCGCGGCGATCCGTTCCTGGTGCTCGAAGGTCAGGGTGTTGTTGTCCCGCTGGTTGAGGTAGTGGAGATGGCAGCGGACGGCGAACAGGAACCGCTTGGCCTCGAATAGCTCGTCGGTGGCCTCCGGCGGCAGATACTTCTCCGACTTGGGGAGGGCCGCTCCCGGCAGGATGTGGGCCAACTGGGTGAGCCAGCAGGAGAGCTGGAAGTCGCGCTGGCCGCCGGGGGTGTCCTTGATGTGGGGCTCGAGGTGATAGATCGTCTCGCCATACTTGGCGTGGCGCGTGCGGGTCAGCTCGGCGAGCGCCCGCACCAGGCTGTCGCGCTCGCGGGCGTAGAACACCGCCAGGCGCTCCTCGAGCTTGTCGTAGAGCGGGAGGTCGCCGGCCAGGTAGCGCAGGTCGAGGAGACTGATGCTGAGCTCGCTATTGCCGGGGGTCAGGGTGGCGCACTCGGCCGGGGTGTGGACCGACTGCGAGGCGCGCTGATCGCGATCCCACAGCTCGCGCAGCAGCGCCGAGATGGAGTCTTTGGCCGCCGTGGCCACCGCCTGTTTCTCGACGAGAAACAGGAGATCGACGTCGGACGAAGGGAAGAGCTGCCGGCGGCCGTAGCCCCCCACGGCCACGAGCGCAATGCCGGAAGCCCGGCCGTTTCCGAAGTTGGCGTCAAACAGGTCCGCCGCGGTGCGGTCGACGGACGCGGTGCGCTCCCGCACCGCCGTGAGCGCGTCCCCGGTCCGGAGAAACCGCTCGCGGATGGCTTCCGACTCTCCCATGCCCCATGGACCAGACCGCTGCGCAGCGGGCCGGCGGCTCTTACAGAGCTCCCTCGCCACGATCGCCGTTGCGGATGCGGATCGCGTCGTCCAGGTTGCTGATGAAGATCTTGCCGTCGCCGAGTTTGCCGCTGCGGGCCGCCTCGGCGAGAGCCTTGACGGTCGCCTCCACCTGGCTATCGGGTACGGCGATCTCGACCTTGACCTTGGGGAGGAGATCCACCGTATACTCCTGGCCGCGGTAGACCTCTTTGTGGCCCTTCTGGCGGCCGTGGCCGCGCACGTCGGAGATGGTCATGCCATCGACACCGACGTTCTTCAGGGCTTCGCGCACGTCTTCGAGCTTGTGGGGCTGGATGATGGCTTCCACTTTTTTCATAGGTTCGCCGTCCTCATGATTCCAGATTGTATCCCTCTTCGCCATGCGGGGAGAGGTCCCGGCCTTCGAAATCTTCCGATTCGGTCTCCCGTTCTCAGCTCGTCGTGGAGCGCCCGCACCTCAACTCCGGCGGCGTTGGCTCCCCCGTATCTTGCCTGATGGAGAAGGGAAAGACAATCGAGAGTTTCTATCGAACCGATTGAAGAATTCTATCGGGAAGGGGTGGCGTGGGGGGGGCGCCCGGGGGGCCCCCCCCCCCCCCACGCCGGGGGCGGCCCCCTCATGGAGAATTTATACACACCGGGTATGGCCCCCGGGTAGGAGAAGGGCCCC
>JBGPDC010000281.1:0-5286 GCA_041482115.1 Terriglobia bacterium
CCTGCTGCTCTATGGTGCCGTTCCAGTCGCGTCGCTTGTGCTGCTGTTCAAGGCGTAGTTTGCAGTCATAGTGGCTGCGATCTGGGAAGACGAATCGGAGTTAAGAGGGGCAGCAGCGGAGCGCGGCAGTTGCAAGGCCCCAGCCTGGGGAGTATGATCTTGCCCGAGGTAGCGCATATGAAGTGGATGGGGCTAGGCATTTGCCTCTTGTTCCTTGCGCCGCTTGGGGCGCAGCGCCGGCGTGAGCCCCAGCCGGCGGCGCGGGCGCCGCAATTGGTGCCGGCCAGCGACAAGAATCCGTACACCTCCCCGCCGGACGTCGCCCTCGGCAAGCAGTACTTCCTGGGACGGTGCGCGTATTGTCACGGGGCGGAAGGCGAGGGCGGACGGGGCGTGAGCCTGCAAACGGGTGAATACCGCCGGGGCGGCTTGGATGGCGAGTTGTTCAACACCATTCGTAACGGCATTCCCGGCTCCGAGATGCCGGCGACGCGGCTCTATGACCAGGAGATCTGGCGCATCGTCGGTTTCCTTCGCACGATCTCGACGGCGGGCGTCGCGGAAAAGCCCACCGGAGACCCGGCGGCCGGCAAGATCGTCTACGACACGAAGGGAGGCTGCGCCGCCTGCCACGTCGTGAACGGCGCGGGCGGCAGCCTCGGCCCCGAGCTTTCCCAGATCGGTTTGCGGCGGCCTCTGCGCTACCTGCGCGAATCGCTCGTCAAGCCCGAAGCCGATATTCCGGTCAATTATCGCGGCTTAGTCGTGACGCTCAAGTCCGGCCAGACCGTAACCGGCGTCCGCCTCAACGAGGACGACTACTCCCTCCAACTGCGCGAGGTGGGAGACAACCTGCGGTCTCTGCAGAAGAGTGACATCCGGGCGATCCGCTACGACCGGCCGTCGCTGATGCCGTCCTACAGTTCGCTCTCGCCCAAAGAATTGGACGATCTGGTGGCCTATCTGAACTCGCTAAGGGGGCAGTCATGAGGTCGCATTGGATTGGCGTGATGGCCGCGGCCGTGTTAGTCGTCGTGGCGGCGACCGGCGCGGGACTGCCTGTGACCTACGAGCGCCTGCTGAAGTCCGACCAGGAGCCGGGCAACTGGCTGATGTACTCCGGCAATTACAGCAGTTGGCGTTTCTCGAAGCTCGATCAGATCAACACCCAGAACGTCCAGCGGCTGCGGCCGAAGTGGTTCTACCAGGCGCGTACGCGGGAAAAGGTCGAGGTCACGCCGCTAGTGGTCGACGGGATTATGTACCTCGTCCGGCCGCCGAACGACGTGGTAGCCCTCGACGCCGAGACCGGCCGCACCCTGTGGACTTTTGAATACCGCGTCCCGCCGCGTCCCCGGCCCTGTTGCGGTCAGGTGAACCGTGGCGTCGCCATCCTGGACGGGCGTCTCTTCATGAACACGGTCGACGCCAAGGTCCTCGCGCTCGACGCCAAGACCGGCCGCGAGCTGTGGCGCAACGAGATGTTCGACTATACGCAAGGTTACGCCGCCACGGGCGCGCCGCTAGCCCTGAAGGACAAGGTCATCTTCGGCATGTCGGGCGGCGAGCTGGGCGTGCGCGGTTTCCTCGACGCCTACGATGCCGCTACCGGCAAGCGCGTGTGGCGCTTCTACACCATCCCCGGCCCCGGCGAGCCGAACTTCGGGACCTGGGAAGGCGAGTCCTGGAAGACCGGCGGCGCGACCACCTGGATGACCGGCTCCTACGACCCCGCGCTGAATACCGTCTACTGGGGCACCAGCAACCCCGGCCCGGACTACAACGGCGACGTGCGCAAGGGCGACAACCTCTACTCCTGCTCGATGCTCGCGCTCGACGCCGACACCGGCCAGCTCAAATGGTATTACCAATATACTCCCCACGACACGCACGACTGGGACTCGACGCAAATCCCGATTCTGATCGACTCCGAGTTCCGGGGGCGGGCGCGCAAGCTGCTGCTGCACCCCAATCGCAACGGCTTTTACTACGTGCTCGACCGCTCGAGCGGCGAGTTCCTGATGGCCAAGCCCTTCGTGAAGCAGACCTGGGCCCGCGGCATGGATGACAAGGGCCGTCCCATGCTCAACGCCAACACGGAGCCGACCACGCAGGGGAACGACCAGGTGTGGCCCGCGGTGAACGGCGGCAACAACTGGATGTCGAGCAGTTACAGTCCCGTCACCCGGCTGCTCTACATCGCCTCGCGCGAGCAACGCCAGCGCTACACCAAGACCGAGGCCATCTACCGCCCGGGCGAGGGCTTCGCCGGAGGGGGTGGCGGCGGCGGGCAGCGCTTCGCTCCCGAGGAAAGCTGGGGCAAGGTCATCGCCATCGATCCCGCGACCGCCGAGCAGAAATGGGAGCATCGCCTGGTGACGCCGCCGTGGTCGGGCGTGCTGTCCACGGCCGGAAACCTGGTCTTCGGCAGCACTATGGAGGGCCACATCTTCGCCATCGACGCGCGCACCGGCAAGGACCTGTGGCACTTCCCGGGCAACGAACCGGTGTACGCGAGTCCCATGAGCTACCTCAGCAACGGCAAGCAGCACATCGCGCTGGCCATGGGCGGCGTGCTGATTTCTTTTGCGCAGCCGGAGTGAGGGACCGCCAGTGAAGTTAGCCGCAGCCGCCCTGGCCGGTCTTCTTTGCGCCGCCGGACTCGCCGCCGGCGATGTCCAGGCTGGCCGCGCTGTCTTTGAGAAGCAGGGCTGCATCGCGTGCCATACCGCCGGCAACCAGGGTGGCGCCCTCGGACCGGACCTCACCGACATCGCAGTGCTGCGTTCGCCTGAATCGCTGCGCCTGTCCCTCACCGACCCTGACGCCGAAATTCCTGCCCCCTACGTCACGGTCACGGTTCTGACCCGGAAGGGCGACGAGATCCGCGGCATACGCCTGAACGAGGACGACTATTCTCTCCAGATCCGCGACGTCGGCGGCAATCTGCGAAGCTTCCTCAAGAGCGACCTGCAGGACGTACGGCGAGAAATGCGCTCGCTGATGCCCTCTTATGCCACTCGGCTCTCGCAGACGGAACTCGACGACCTGGTTGCCTACCTCATGTCCCTGCGGCGGGACGCCCCCGAAACTAGCGGAGAGCCCCGCACCCGCGGACCTTCGCCCCTCTGCCCCGCCGAAAACGCCGCCTGGTTCACCCGGCCCGACCGCGACGCGACCGAGCAGCCGGAGAAGGTTCTCGATGCGCTGCAGATCCCGGAGGGCGCGCAGGCGGCCGACATCGGGGCCGGTCCGGGTTACTTCACCTGGCGACTCGCCCAGCGGGTGGGGCCGAAGGGAAAGGTCTACGCGGAAGAGATCCAGCAGAAGATGCTCGATCTGATCGCGGCGGACTTGAAGCCGCGCGGCCTTACCAACGTGGAGCTGGTGCTCGGAGACGAGCGCGATCCGAAGCTGCCCGAGCGGACCTTGGATCTGGCCCTGCTCGTCAGCGTCTACCACGAGTTCACCGAGCCGGAGGCGATGATGACAGCGCTGCGCCGGGCGCTCAAGCCGGAAGGACGCGTGGCGCTGGTGGAATATCGCAAAGAGGACCCCGCAAGCCCCATCCTCGGATTGCATAAGCTGAGTGTCGAGGAAGCCCGCACCGAGATCGAGCCGCTCGGCTTTCGCCTCGAGCGCGTCCTGGAGTTCCTGCCCACCCAGCACATTTTGATCTTCACGAAGCGGCCGTCCCAGTAGGCCCCATGGACTCCCCGCACCGCGACCGCATCCTCGATCAATTCACCCGCCAGGCCCTGCCGTTCGCCTCTGCCCCCGCTATCCGCAATCCGGAAGCGCTCCATCGCATCGTTGAAATGGCTCGCGCCGGTCCGGACGACACGGTCCTCGATGTCGCCTGCGGTCCGGGACTGCTGGTGTGCGCCTTTGCCCGCGTCGTGCGCCACGCCACCGGCATCGATCTAACGCCTGCGATGCTCGAACAGGCCCGGCGCGTGCAACAAGAGCAACAACTGCAAAATGTGACCTGGCAGCAAGGCGACGTGCTGCCCTTGCCCTATGAAAGCGGGCAATTCTCGATCGTGAGCGCGCGGTTCGCCTTCCATCACTTCCTGGACCCGCTCGCCGTGTTGCGGGGAATGCGGCGCGTATGCCGGTCCGGCGGACGCGTGGTGGTGGCCGACACCGCACCGGCGGCAGCCAAGGCGGAGGCGTTCAATGCCGAAGAGAGACTTCGCGACCCCTCGCACGTCCGCGCCATGCCCCTCGAAGAGCACCGGGCTCTGTTCACCCGCGCCGGCCTCGCCGAGCCGCAGTGGGAAACCTATCGCCTGGAAGGAGAACTCGAAGACCTGCTCAGCCGCTCTTTTCCGGAAGGCGGAGACGCCGGTCGGATCCGCGAAGTTTTCGAAGACTCCCTGCGCGACGACGCGCTCGACATGGTCACCCGCCGCCAGGATGGCAAGATCTTCTACGGCTTCCCGGTGGCTATCCTGGTTGCGACAGCCTGATGGAGTTCAGCGGCTCGCGACCATCTGCCCGCCCGCCGCACCCTCGCCGGCGCCTCGGAAGGCAAGAACGAAGCGTTTCATGCCGAACTCGAGTGAGTGCAGACCGTACGATTTTGCTTCTTGCAGCGCCTTCTGATTCTGCCAGCCCTCGTGCTTGATCCGGTAGCACGCTATTACGGTGCCCGTGCGGTCTCTCCCCAGCTTGCAATGCACGAACACGGGCTCGCCGGAATCCAGCAGTTGGAGAACCTTGGCAACCTGTTCGTTCGACGGTGCGACGTAGCCGTTCATCGGGACGCTCACGTAGCGCATGCCGGCCGCCTGTACCGCGCGCGCTTCCGATTCGCTCGAATGTTCTCCCTCTCGGCACAAATCGATGATGGTCTTCACTCCTAACTTGGCGAGGCTCTTCCAGCCTTCCTCGGTCGGATGCGCCCCGCGGTAAACACGATCGTTCACCTGGTGGAAGTTAGCAATGCCTGGCGCTTGAATTTCCGCCCCCCATGCGGGGATAGACACGAACGCCAGCACCAGATGCGGAATTATTCTCATGGCTAGGAGGGCCCGCCAGCCCAAAGTAGAAGACGAACTAGCTCTCGTGGAAGTTTCATGCACACCTCCTCCGCGAACGGCGCTTAGGGCTCGTCTATAAATAACATTTCCATATTGGAATGTTTTGGCCTACACTGGTGTAGATGGGCGGCCACACCGGGATTAGGGAGCGCTTTGCTGTCCTGCATTCTGTGCTGGTCGAGCGCTCGCGTCGTTTGCTGGCAGCGGCTGAGTGCCAAGTGATCGGTGGGGGCGGCTTCTC
>JBGPDC010000282.1:0-5268 GCA_041482115.1 Terriglobia bacterium
GGAAAAAAACGGCGGGGATGTGGGTGCTCGACGCGTCGGACTTCGGACGCCTCCAGAAGGCGAAGAGCTTACAGGATCTCGAGCTCGCTTTCTATGACACTTCCGGGCCGAATTCCCGCGGCGTGCACTGTCTTTGGTTTGTGGACGGCGAGTTCGCGCACCTTACCACCGGGATGCCGGACTTCGATCCCACCAATCCGCTGGACGACCAGCTCTACGTAACCGTGGACCTGCGGGACCCGCGACACCCGCGAGAGGTCGGGCGCTGGTGGTATCCAGGAACGCGGAAGGGTGACGGGTGCCTCCCGGAATGTCTGCCGAAACGGAATCCGAGGTTCGACAGCGGTTACCGGCCTCACCAGGTCGAGGTGTGGCCGGATCACCCCGACCGCGCCTACATGGCCTACATCGAAGGCGGCGCGTTCATCCTGGATATCTCGGGACTCGCCGACGTGAAGGCGGGACGCGCGAAGAGCTTTACGGCGAAGGTCCTGGGCCAGGCCAAGTTTGGTCCGCCCTACACCGGCTTCACTCACACCTTGCAGCCGATGTTCAACCGGGGCCTGGCGTGGGCCTCGGACGAACAGAATCAGGACAACTGCAAAGATTCGCCCAAGGTCGTGTGGCTGATGGATATTCGAGCGGAAGCGAACCCGATGGTCATCGGCACGGCCCCGTTTCATGACACGGACGGCGAGCTTTGCAAGCGAGGCGGCCGCTTCGGAGCGCACAATATCCAGCCGAACTTCCCGGACGCGACGTCGGCGCGCCTGAAGAACACGGCGGTCGCGAGCTGGTTCAACGGCGGCGTGCGCATCTTCCGCGTCGCCGCGGGACCGGCCGGAGTTCCGGATGCGCCGCCGCACGTCGAAGAGATCGGCTACTACATCCCAGCCGCGCCCCCGAAGACTCCGCCGGGCACGATTCAAATCAACCACGCGATGGTGGACGAAAAGGGTCTGATCTACGCCAACGATCGCTTCACCGGGGGCCTCTACATCCTCAGGTATACGGGTGCGGCGCCGCTCGATTGAAACGGAGGCCTGTTATACTGGCGCGGTCATGCCTATCTCAGCCCGGAATCGCCTGGTTGGAAAGATTGTTGAAATACAAACTGGCGGGCTCATGGCCCACGTGGTGGTCCGCGTCGGCAAGAACACCATCGAGAGCCTCATCAGCCTGCGCAGCGCCGAGGAGCTGGGCCTGAAGAAGGGCGATACGGTGACGGCGGTCGTCAAGTCCACCGAAGTGATGATCCAGAAAGGCTGACGGAAGTTGTGGGGCGGACGCCTTCGTCCGCGCCGGACCCCCTGGTCCGGCTGTTGAACCATACGGAAAAGTTCCTTGGCGCCCAATGCCGTCGCGTGTCCGAAGAGGCCGACGAGGGCGTCGGCCGCGGTCCTGGGGGACCGCCCCACAACCCCTAGCTTCGCTTCAGAACTAGTACGGCGAGGGGCGGGAGCGTGATCCGCACCGAGTAAGACTGGCCCTGGCAGGGCTGCGCAGCCGCCTCCACGCCGCCGCCGTTGCCGACGTTGCTGCCGCCGTAGAACTCCGAATCGCTATTGAGGATTTCGCGATACCATCCCGGGGCGGGGACTCCGACCAGGTAATCCTCGCGAACGGCCGGGGTGAAATTGCAGACGAAGACGAGGAAATTGTCCGGGTCGGTGGCGCGGCGCAGGAACGAAATGATGCTCCAGCGGGCGTCATGGAAATCGATCCACTCGAAGCCGCGCCAGTCGAAATCCACTTCCCACAGCGAACGCTCCTGGCGGTAGAGCCGGTTCCAGTCGGCCACGTAGCGCTGCAACTGGCGGTGGGTGTCGAAGCGCAGCAGGTCCCACTCGACGGGGTGGTCGTGGTTCCACTCATTCCACTGGCCGATCTCGCAGCCCATGAAGAGCAGCTTCTTGCCGGGGTGTCCGTACATGAAGCCGAGAAAGGCGCGGACGTTGGCGAACTGCTGCCAGACGTCGCCGGGCATCTTGGCGAGCAGGGCCTTCTTGCCGTGGGTGACTTCGTCGTGCGAGATCGGCTGGACGAAGTTTTCGGTGAAGGCGTAGAGCATGCTGAAAGTGATGTCGCTATGGTGGTATTGACGGTGGATGGGGTCGTGGCCGATGTAGCTCAGCATGTCGTGCATCCAGCCCATGTTCCACTTGAAGGTAAATCCCAGGCCGCCGACGTAAGTGGGCCGCGAGACCCCGGGCCAGGAGGTGGATTCCTCGGCGATGGTCACGGCGCCGGGAGCCTCGGCGTGCGCCAGCTCGTTGAACTTTTTCAGGAAGTCGATGGCCTCCAGGTTTTCGCGTCCGCCGTAGATGTTGGGGACCCACTCGCCGGGCTGCCGCGAGTAATCGAGGTACAGCATGGAGGCCACGGCGTCGACGCGCAGTCCGTCGAGGTGATACTTTTTCAGCCAGAACAGGGCGTTCGACAGCAGGAAATTGCGGACCTCGTTACGGCCGTAGTTGAAGATGAGGGTGCCCCAGTCGCGGTGCTCGCCGAGGCGCCAGTCTTCGTGCTCGTAGAGGGCGGTGCCGTCGAAGTAAGCGAGGCCGTGGGCGTCCTTGGGGAAGTGGCCGGGCACCCAGTCGAGCAGTATGCCGAGACCGGCCTGGTGGCAGCGGTCCACGAACTCCATGAACTCGTCGGGCGTGCCGAAGCGCGAGGTGGGGGCGAAGTAGCCGGTGACCTGATATCCCCAGGAGCCGTCGAAGGGATGCTCCATAACGGGCATCAGCTCGAGGTGCGTGTAGCCCATCTCGACGAGGTAAGGGATGAGGCGGTCGGCCAGCTCCAGGTAGCCGGGCTGGGGGTACATCCAGGAGCCGAGATGCAGCTCGTAGACCGAAATCGGCTCGCGCAGCCACTCGGTGCGGGCGCGGCGGTGCATCCACTCGGCGTCGCCCCACTGGTAGCGGTCGAGGTCCCACACGCGGGAGGCGGATTTCGGCGGTACCTCGCAGAGGAAGGCGTAGGGGTCGGTCTTCTGCTCCTGGTGGCCCTTGAGCCGGGATCTTACTTCGTACTTGTAGGACACACCGGCTTCAAGGCCGGGAAGGAACACTTCCCACAGTCCCCCGGTGTGCTGGCGCAGAGGGTGGCGGCGGCCGTCCCAGGAATTGAAGTCGCCGATGACGCTCACGCGCAGGGCGTTCGGCGCCCAGACGGCGAAGTTGACGCCGCGCACGCCCTCGGCCTCGCGGAGGTGCGCGCCGAGCTTGTCGTAGCTTTGGAGGTAATTGCCCTCGCCGTGCAGATGCAGCTCGAGGTCGGTGAGCCACGCGGGGAAACGGTAGGGATCGTCGATTTCCTGCCACTCGCCGGCGCCGCTGCGAAGGCGCAGCCGGTAGGGGGGGACTTCGGCGCGGTCGAGCACGGCCTGGAAGAAGCCCGCGGCGTGAACACGCTGCATCGGCCAGGAGGCGCCGGTCGCGGCGACCGTGGCCTCGGTGGCATCGGGGAGGAAGGCGCAGATCTCGATGCGCCGGTGATCGCCGTGATCGACCGCGTGCGGTCCCAGGATCTTGGAAGGGTCGCCGTGGTAACCGCCGGCGATGGCGTCAATGTCGGCCGGGAGGGCCATAGGGTCCTATTATGGCGTAAACGGAGACTTCGCCTTCGGTAGGTTCTGGATGCGATTCAGGAAGTCGGTTTCCGTGACCTGTTCGGGCCAGTCAAGATTGATCTCAACTATGGTCGGGCGCTCTCGTTCTGAAATCATCTTGATGCAGTCGAGATATACCAGTGCCTTCACATCCCTCATCCACGCGCGACCGCCACCCTGAAGTTCGGAATAGCGCGGCAGCATTCTCCGTGCCAACTCCGCGAGCTCCAGCCGGCCGGCTTCCAAGAGCATCCTAAGGATCTCGATTTGCCGCTGTGCGATCACTCGCTTCTTGGGACTCTCGAGCCGGCCAAACAGGTCATACTGGGATTGGTTTGGGAGCAAACAAACGGCCCGGAGTGCCGTGAAATGCGATTTCGCACGGCACTTACCGGGCCGCCGCGGTTAAATCAGAAATTTACCGCGTGCGATTACCGCGAGATCGGCTGCTGTCCCGCTCCAATTGAACAGCACGTTGATCATCAGCAGAATGGAGACAGCCGCTATGCCGGTTGCGATGGCGCTTCGTCCCAGAAACGCCGATACGTTGGGGCGGCTCTCCGAAAGCACCACCGTCAGTGCTAGGGGTGCGTCTTCAATTTGCCACGGCGCTAAGGGCAAGCTCGGGCTGGGATCCGACGAGGGTTCCTCCCAGCAGTGCTCTGGCCACGGTTTGCCGTGGTAATGGTTGTTAGTGCAGACCCAACATGCTTCGTGCCAGCCGGGCGTGTCACCGATTACCTGGCGTGTGACTTGGGCGTTGCACGTGACGGTCGTCCCGTCGGCCTCCAGCACGGGACGATCGCAACGATAGTTCTCGCTATGTACGCTCATCGTTTCCCTCCCAGGGTGTGCGTTCGGGCACGGGGTGAGTGTATACTCACCTGCTGTGGTAGCCGGGACCAAATGTCTTGCTCTGAAGTGGAACAGAAGCGGCACTGCTCGAACCACATCGGCTGTTCTAAACCGGAACAACATCGGATAGCCAGGTCCGGTGACTCTAAGGATGCTACGAGGGAGGCACGCATGGCTAAGCTCAAGCGCTTCTCACCGAAACTTGTACGGCAATTATGGGCGGATGTGCGTGCGAGGCACATGGCTGCTGCGTTATCAACGTTCATCCGGTTTAAGGAGCCGATCCGCCGCCTCTCACCCGGTGATCCGAACGGCCCGATTCTCATCCTGCTATCTGCCTACCTGCTCGATCGTGATACCTCACATCAGGCGCTTGTTGAGGGCTTGATTGCTCGGTTCGTCACGCCACAGATCCTGGCGGCCGAAGACCGGCTGGACTCGGTGCGCCTAGATCTGGCGGAAGGGATCAGTAAGTTCTACGGAAGTCAGTTTCCGAACGCGATCGAGTTACTCGAGCTCGCAAGGATAAACGCCGACCGCATCCGGGACCGTGACCTGCGGATAGCAGCTCGTTATTACCTCGCGCGCGCCTATTACAAAAGCGGCAAGTACGACGTAGGTTGTAAGCTCACCGTTGAGGCCAGCAAGCTGGCAGAGCAGCTAGTGTCCCGTCTCTAAGATTCGTTTACAATGTCTGACCTTCCGAAGTAGGGAAGGAGCAGTAGCCGTCCAGGTAAAGGGACGGGGAGTTTGATTATTGGCCCGGATGTACGCCAGGATGGCCCGGACTAACTCCCGTA
>JBGPDC010000283.1:0-5263 GCA_041482115.1 Terriglobia bacterium
CTCCGGCACCCGCCGCACCCGCCGCGACATCGGCTCCAGTTGGGGAAACAGGCTGGTGGCAAGTCCAGCCGGGTTGTCGCGCAGGGAAAAATGTTTGGTGCGCAGCGGCCGGAAGCCGCACTCTTCGAGAAGCCGGGAGAGGTCCTCGGCGCGGAAGTTGACCAGGTGGCGGGGCACGTCGATGCCGCTCCAGCGCGGACCGAGGAGCAGGAACTGCCAGCAGGCCGCATTGGGCACCTGGACGTAGAGCCGTCCGTCGGGGCGCAGCAGCCGGTGGGCGGCGCGCAAATAGGCGGCCGGATCCGGCAGGTGCTCGAGCACGTGGAACAGCGTAATGGCGCCGAAGCTTTCCGCAGGGAAAGGGGCCTGCGGCAGCGCCCCGCTTACGGCCGGGACACGATTCTCACGCCAGGCGACGCGCGCCGCCAGGGGAGAATCGTCGAGACCGACGACGCGCGCCCCGCGCCGCGCGAGGGCGGCGAGAAACGAGCCGCCGCCGCAGCCCACGTCCAGCACCGGGTCGCGGTCCTCCACGCCCGGCCATACGAATTGTACGTGGTCGTGGAGCACGAGGCGGCGATACAGCCCCTCCAGGCGGCTGACCATCGAGTTCTCGGGCGCCCACCAGTAACCGTCCGGATAGAACTGGCGCAGCTCCTCGGGGGAAGGCTGCGGGTAGAGGCGCAGCAGGCTGCACCGCGTGCACTCGACGATCTGAAAAGAGCGGTTGGTGGTGCGATAAAGCCGGTCGGTGCCGCTGAATAGGACCGCGAACCCGGCGTACTGGCAGCGGGAGCACCGCTGGGGGGGTGGCGGGGCCGCGAAGGCGGGCGCGGCGGACAGGGCGGCGCGAGGGGGGCCGGGAGTCATGAAGTCTTCATCGCCAGGTCGCGCAGCGGGATTCGGAAGCGGCGGAGCAAGGCGCGAACCTCCGCCGGAGAGAGCCGCTGGAACCGCGCCACGTCCCGCCGTTTCCGCAGCATCCGAGGCAGGCCGGCCAAGGCCGCCAGATTCGCTCGGAGGAAACATTGTACCAGCGGCCCGAGGCCTCGCTCGTTCGAGAACCGGCCCGACTCGCCCCTGCCCGCCGCCGCCCCGTAGACCCCCGCCAGCACCCGCAGCGCAAAATACCAGGGATTCAGCAGCAGCAGACTCCAGGGGAACAGCTTAGCCGCGAGCCACAAGCGGTTGCGCTCGATCAGGAAGAGGCGCTCACTCGAGAAGCGTCCCAGGGTGGAGCCGAGGTGGTGATAGACCACCGCGTCCGGCATATAGAGACAGCGCCAGCCGGCCAGGCGGCCGCGCAGGCCCAGCTCCGCGTCGTCGGCATAGGCGAAGAAATCCTCGTCGAAGCCGCCAACCCGGTCGAACATCTCTTTGCGGTACATGGCGGCGCAGCCGTCGGGCCAGGCCGTCTCTTCGACCTGCCCGTACTGGCCGCGGTCGGGCTCGCCGGCCCCGCGTCCCCGGTTTTGGCCGTCGGGGTAGATCAGGTGACCCGCCTTATCGATCGTTGTGCGGCTTTCCCAGACCAGAATCTTGGAGGCCGCCATCCCCACCTCTTCGCCCCTTTCGAAGGCCTGGAGCAGGACCTCGAGCCAGCGCGGATCGGCCTCGGCGTCGTTGTTCAGCAGGGCAATGAAACGCCCCTGGGCGAGGGCTATGCCCTGGTTGTTGGCGGCGCAGAAACCCCGGTTGGCGGTGTTGCGAAGCAGCCGCAGGGCGGGAAATTCGGCGGCCACCATCGCCGCGGAGTCATCGGAGGAGCCATTGTCGATTACGATGACCTCGAAGTCCCGGCAGGTCTGGGCCTCTAGCGAGGCGAGACAGGCCCGGAGGAGGTCCCGGCGGTTCCAGTTGACCACCACCACGGAGATTAGATAGGACGGACTGGAAGTCATCCAGGAGGGGCCGCGCTGGCTGTAGTATTATATGTCTAGAGTCCCAAAAAGCGGCTGAGAATGAGCGGTTTCGGAGAAAAGCTTAAGCGCGAGCGCGAAGCCCAACGGACCAGCCTGGAGGAAATCTCTGCGGCGACGAAGATTAGTGTGCGCCTGCTCCAGGCTATTGAGACGGAGAACTTCGACCGCCTGCCCGGCGGAATCTTCAACATCAACTTTGTGCGACAGTACGCGCGGCACTTGCACCTCGACGAGGAACAGGTCGTCGGCGAATTCCGGGCGCTGACGGTCCCGCCGCCCGATTCCCAACTGGAAGAGCCGAAGCCGATGCTGCCGCCGGAGTGGAGCCGGATGGAAACCGGCTACGACTCGGGGATATCGCGCGAGCCGCAGCTCTGGAAGTGGGCCACGCTGGCGATAGCGATGCTCGGGGTGGGGAGCGCGGGCTATTTGTGGTTCCTCGATCGCCAGAGTCAGCGCGCTGCGGAGACCGCGTCGGTCAGCCGCCCGGCCGCGGCAAGCCCGAAACCCGTGGCCGCACCGCCGGTCGTTACCCCACCGGTTGCCACGCCGCCGGTGGCCACGCCCGCGGCGCCGGCCGATGCCGCCCCGGGCACGGCACCGGTCATGCAGCCTGAACCGCTCGCGGCCACCCCTGCCGCGGCGTCCACGGCTCCAGCCTCGGCGCCGGGCGATGCTCCCGTCCGGGTCGAGTTGCATGCGACCGAGGTGGTGTGGGTCGCGGCTTCGGCGGACGGCACACCACGCTTCCAGGCCACGCTACAGCCCGAGCAGACCCGCTCGGTCTCGGCTCAGTCCATGGTGCGTTTGCGCGTGGGCAACGCCGGCGGCCTCACGGTCACGCTTAACGGCGCGGCACAACCCGCGATCGGGCCCAAAGGCCAGGTGCGGACCGTCGTCTTCACACCGAATGGGATGCAGGTCGTGATGCCCGCGCCGGCGAGTGACAGTCCGACGGGCCGGGGCGCCGCCGGGGCGCAGGCCTCCGCCGGGCAGTAGCCGCGTTCCCACGCCGACCGCTGGGTTAGAATAAGGCTGCGGGCACGTAGCTCAGTTGGATAGAGCGGTCGCCTCCTAAGCGACAGGTCGGCGGTTCGAATCCGCCCGTGCCTACCATCCGCCCTGGCTCGCTTGCGAGTTTTCCTGATCCTCTTCGGAGCGCTGAACGGGCTGCTCTATAGCTCGCTGCTGCCGCTGTGGGAAGGCTTCGACGAGCCGTTTCACTACGCCTACGTGCAGGATCTGTCGCGGCACCAGCGGCTGCCCGTGCTGGGCCGCGCGGATCTCTCCGCCGAGGTCTGGAGGTCGCTCGAGCTCGCTCCAGCGAGTTATCTGGTGGCGCGCAATATTCCCGGGCTACGGACTTTTTCCGAGTACTTCCACCTCCCCGCCCCGGAGCGCCGCGCACTGCGCGACCAGTTGGATCGCCTCGACCCGGCGCTCGGCCGCGAGGCCACCGGCCGCGGCAACTACGAAGCCCAGCAGGCGCCGCTCGCCTACGCGCTGCTGGCGATCCCGGACCGGCTGTGGTCCGAGGTCCCGCTGCCCGCGCGCGTGTGGCGGCTGCGGGTGCTCGCGGCGCTGGCTGCCGTCACGGCCGTCGTGCTGCTGACGCTGCGCCTCGCGTCCCGCCTGGGCTTGGCGGACCCCTTCGCCTGCACCGCGGTGTTCCTCGCGCTCTCGACCCAAATGTTCTATGCCTCGGTGGCACGGATCGGGAACGACTGGCTGGCGATTCCGTTGGGGATCGCCCTGTGCCTGGCAGCGGTAGAAGTGTACGCGCGCCCGGACACGCGTACCGTGTGCGCGCTCGCCGCCATCCTGGCCGTGGGACTGCTGACGAAGGCGTATTTCCTGGGCCTGGTCCCACTGGCCGCCGGAGTGGTGGCGTGGCAGTGCCTGCGAGCGAGGCTCGCGGTCCGCACCGCGGCCCTGGGCGCTGTGATAGTGCTCGTGCTCGCCGGCCCGTGGTACGGGCGCAACTGGACGCTCTACGGCAGCCTCAGCGCGACCCAGCAAGCCGCCGGCGGCATCGGTCCGGGCCAGGTGGCGCCGGCCCTCGGCCATTTCCCGTGGTTGCGGGCTGCTTACCTCCTCGCCCGCGACAGCCTGTGGACCGGCAACAACTCGTTCACCACCTTCTCAGCGGCGACGATTCACCTGATGCTCCTGGCGCTGGGGCTGGCGGCCGTACTGTGGCTCGGGAGCCGTCCGGCCCCGGCGGAGCGGCTGCTGCTGGCCGGCAGCGGCGTGTATCTCGCCGGCGTGCTCTACGCGGCGCTAGTGACGTTCGTCTACACGCGCGGCGGCCTCGCGACGGGCGCATGGTACACCCAGCCGGTGCTGCCGGCGCTGTGGGGCGTGCTCCTCGCCGGCCTCGCGCGCCGCGGCAAAGCCGGCCGCGGGGTCATATGCCTAGTGATAATACTATGGGCCTATGTGCTGGGCGCGACCTATGTGGCGAAGCTGCTGCCGCTCTATGGCGGCTACGAGGGGAGCGCGCGCCTCGGCGCGCTGCTCCGCTGGTACAGCGCCGGAGACGGGGGAGAAATGCTCTCTAGCGCCTGCCTGGCCCCCGCCGGCATGCTCTACGCGCTGACGGCGGTGGTGGTGGCGGGGGCGGTGGCGCTGGGGATAGCGCTAGGGGTGGCCGTGACGCGGGGACCCGCCGCAGCAGCCTAGGGGACGGAGAGTGTCACGGCCGTGACCTCCGCGATGACGCGGTGCAACTCTTCGGTCTGGATCGGTTTGGACACGTAAGCATCCATGCCGGCGGCGAGGCAGCGCTGGCGGTCGCCTTCCATGGCGTAAGCGGTCATGGCCACGACCGGAAGCCTCCGGCCGGTTCCCTGCTCCCTTCGCCGGATAGCGGCCGTAGCCTCCAGCCCATTGAGGACCGGCATCTGGACGTCCATCAGGATCAGGTCGAAGCTGTCGCGGTCCACCTGCTCCAGGGCTGCGGCGCCGTCACCAGCCGTTAACACCGTGTGGCCCCGCTTCTCGAGAAGGCGCAAAGCGAGCCGGCGGTTGACGGGGTTGTCTTCTACGAGCAGGATGCGCAAGGGCCGGCCGCAGCGGACGGCCCCGGCTTCCGTGCCCGGTGCGGCCGGGCTTCCCTCGGTTGCGGGCGCTCCCAGGACCGCCTGCAAGGCAGCCAGCAAATCCGATTGCTTGACCGGCTTGAGGAGCCGCACATCGACGGCGCCGGGCAGACAGGAGTCGCTTTCTTCCCGCTTGTCCACAGAAGTCAGCAGCAGGATCTTGGTTTTTTCGAGGTCGGGACTCTCCCGGATGCGCCGGGCGACTTCGCAGCCGTTGAGGTGCGGCATCCGAAAGTCGAG
>JBGPDC010000284.1:0-5134 GCA_041482115.1 Terriglobia bacterium
GATCGAGAAGGAAATGGACGGGCTTCTGCGCCGCCTCGGCCGCACGGAAGGCTCGGTGCAGGACCGCATCGCCCGGCTGACAGAGGGTCTTCGCTATCCCAACACCGAAGAGGGTCGAAAGCACATCATGGCGGACGTAGAGGGGATACTGCGCGACGCGGAAAAGCGGTCGGCCACGCTCTTCGACCGGCGGCCAAAGGCTCCGGTGGTAGCGCAGCCCTATCCACGGTTCCGCGAGGCCAACGCCGTCGCCAGCTACAGGGTTCCGGCGCCGGATGGTTCACGGCCGGGAACTTTCCAGATTCCACTGCGGCCGGAGCGCATGACCAAGTTCGGGCTGCGCACCCTCGTCTATCACGAAACCGTGCCGGGCCATCATTTTCAGAGGGGGCTCGAACTCGAGAACGACGCTCTCCCGCGCTTCCGAAAGATTGGAGCTTTCGGCGGCAGCTCCGCTTTCGGCGAAGGCTGGGGCCTGTATGCGGAGCGGCTGGCAGCCGAATCGGGCTGGTATGAAGGGGACCTCGAAGGCCAGCTCGGTCAACTAAGCTCCGAGTTGTTCCGCGCCCGCCGGCTGGTGGTGGACACGGGTCTTCACGCGAAGCATTGGACTCGGCAACAGGCGATCGACTATGGAATCGGGGCAAGCGAGGTGGAGCGGTACGTCGTCTTGCCCGGCCAGGCTTGCTCCTACATGATTGGGGAGCTGAAGATTATCGAGCTGCGAGACAAAGCTCGGACGGCGCTGGGCGACCGCTTCTCGTTCCAGGAATTCCACAACACGGTACTGAGCACGGGGACCGTGCCCCTCGACGTGCTCGAACGCCAGGTGGATGCCTACATCCGCGCGAGTGGAGGAAAGCTGTGAATGGTGTCAACCCAAGGGCCTGCGTTATCTCTGCCTCCAGCTAGTGACCTTTGACAAGACCAGGACGGGGCTGGCTCCTACCCAGCCGCATCCGTGCGGGCGCGGCGCACTGTCGGCGCCCGGCGATTTCACCGTGCGTCCGTCCCAGAAGCCCTGGTGAAGGCCAATGCCAAAAAGTCAATTTTGGCGTGGGTCTCGGTCGGTCCTACGCGCGCGTGAGAGAGGTGAGAGGGTGCGAACTTGAGTTCTCCGGGCTGTTTGGGCTGTGACAGCAGGTGTCTTGACGGGAATATGGCACCGGAATATAGTATTCGTGGACCCCAAAACCACACCGAATTCGAGCATTCGCGAGGCTCGGCAGCATACAGCAATTGGATCTCGTGCAGCGGCGTCGTTAGTTCGGCAATAGAGCGCGCGATTTTGCTTCTGGTAGTCTCCCGTGAGGATCGCGGGTATCCTGACCCCCGCCGCCGGCCTGGGGCGTGGCAGGGCCCCGATCTGCGGTGCACGGGGAATAGGCTCTCAGGCGAGGGGCCCATTGGGTTTGTTACCTCTGAGGCGGAGGTTGTTCCCTTTCCTCCCGCAATCCACACGTGAGGTCCGGAAGTGAGGTCCGGTCCCCCAGCGAAATATGCAATTGTTACAGGTCACCAGGGGATGGGGCCCGAGTCTTTCGAGAAGCCGTCCACGTCACGGAGTCCCTTGAGGGTTCTCTTGCCTCCGGCGGTTCAAGCCGGCCCAGGCTGCGTGGAAGCCGGGCTCAACGGCCCCTCCAGACCCCTGGTCGCGGACAAGAGCTCGGCCTCTCCCATGATTTCGTCAACCGCTTTGCTCTGCCGCAGGTGCTCCAGGACTTGGCCCTTCTAGAGCACGAAGCGGTGATTCAGATTCTCCGCCAGCAGGTCCATCGGAACTGGGCCGAACATTTCCAGGGTTCTCTCCTTCTAACTCGATGACTGGGAAGGCGAGAGGGCCCCCGGTCAGGGCCTCGAGCTTTTGCCGCTCCTGGAATGTTAGGAACACCTGGACCGGCGTCACGCTGGCGTCCTTCGCGTCTTGGGATCCGAGCTTTTTCCCTAGCTCAAACGCCGTCCGGATGGCTTGGTGCTGCACATGGTAGTCGGGGTGGTAGAGCTTGTCCGTGATGGTGCCCGTGTTCTTGTTGACCGCGGTGGCCGCGACCTTAGTGGCGCGAGTGCAAAGTTCCAGACGCCGCGCGAGCGTCTCGTCGTCGAGGCCGGCGCGCTTCAACAGGCTTCGCATATAGTCCTGGAACTCCGGGGAGGCCGCCGCCTTCTGGGCGAAGTGCCGAGCGGAAGATGGAGTCGGACAGCCGGCGTCTTGGGCCGCTTGGATTTTGTTTTTGCCCTCGATCAAGCCCTTGGCGTAAAGGCGCCGGCGTACCGTCACTTCGCGATTGCCATGGCGCCCGGGCCGTGGCGGTGCCGCCGCATAGCTCTTCGCAGTAGTGACTGACACACCGAGTTCGGCCGCGATTCGTACCCACGTGACCGGCGGTTCCTGGCGGCGCATCCGGCGAACGATCAGCCGCAGTTCGCGGCGGACGTCGGTGGCGGGCGGGCTGTCCAGCATGACCGCATTATAACATTTTCGATTGAAAATGTTTTATAGAAAAAAGGCTTCCCGCGCGTACGGGAACCCGCGATTTTGGCTTCTTGGCAGGCTCGATGAGGATCGCGCGGCTAGGTGGGGGACTCCTTCTCCCTTGCCCGCAGGTGTTTCCAGTGTCTCTCGGGCCCCTCCAGAATCCCGCGGGTAATCTGATAGTGCGACGTGTCCTCCAGCTGCACCCGCCGCAGCGGCGTCTCGTCGAGAGTCACGATGTCCGCCTCCGGGTAGGTCAGCAGAATCGGGGAATGCGTCGCGATGATGAACTGCGACTTCCCCGCCTCGGCCAGGTCAAACATGAGAGCCAGCAGCGCGAGTTGCCGCTGGGGCGAGAGTGCGGATTCCGGCTCATCGAACAGGAACAGTCCCGCGCCAATGCGGTTCTGCAGCAGAGCCAGAAACGATTCCCCGTGGGAGCTCGCGTGCAGCGATCGCCCCCCATACCGGGCGAAGGGATCTCCGACGAAGTCGGGGTCTGCCATCCGGTCATCGAGCAACGACGCCAGGTGCGCATGGGACTCGGCGTCGCAGGAGGTAGCCATCCGGCGGCCGGCGGCAGAAGGTCGGCCGCAGCGCCATGGCCAGCGGACTCTCCTGCTCCGGCCCGTGGCCCGCCCCCAGTTCGTTCGGTCCGCCTCCGGAGACCGGAAGCCGGCACAGCACCGCGACGCCTTCCAATAGAGTGGATTTTCCGGTGCCGTTTTCCTACCAGGAAAGTCACCGGCGTCCGAAACTCCAAGTCGAGATCCCGCAACGGATCCAGGATGAACGGATAACCCGAAACCTCCCCGACCAGCTCCGGCTCCGGCCGGCGAGGGTGCAAAGTGTACACCTGAAAGTCACGACGTGCGCTGTTTGGGAGGTGGCATTGGTACCTTAGGTAACAGCAGAAGACGCGATTGGCGACGTACCGGCGGCGCAGGAGCGATTTCCCAAAGTATCAGCGCCTAGGGGTGTCCCAAGAGCCCCACGGCTGCCTGCAACGTCGGGCCAGCTCCTTACCAGCACCCTAGCGCCTGAGCGCCTGCGCCCGAGCCCGAGGTTTCCCGCATCCGGATGCCGCGGTCACCGTGCCCATGCCGGCGATGGCCGCGGACTAAACCCTCTGTGAGGGGCCGTCCAATCCATCCAGCCCCTCGGTTGGCGACGCGCGGCGGCGATTGGGCGGGCGGCGTTACCGGGCGAGCTTCCGAAACGCCTTGAGACCCGCCAGGACCCTGGCGCTGGTCGTCATGGCCTTGTGCAACCACCCAGCACCCCGGCCCGCGAGCGGAATGACTGCCGGCGTCCTAAGATGGATCAAGGGACGATCGAAGCGGACCACCCAATCAGCCCGTTCCTCTCGCTCCTGGCCAGCACCATCGTCGCCTGGATCCGCCAGACCGAGCCGTCATGGAACCGCGCCGACGATGAAGGTGCCTTCCGCACCATCTTCCGTCGGCTCGCGCTAGATGCCAAGAAAGGCCGCACGCTGCGGCAAATCGTGGACCGCTGGCCAGCCTACGAGTGCCCGCCTAGCGAAATCTTCCTGGACTCCATCCGCCAGGAGTTCGGGGGCCCGCCGGTCAACGTCAGGATTTCCGTTGTGGAACGGGCCTACGCTGCCAAGTGGCGCGCGGTCGCGGCTTCTGCTGCCTCGTTTGGTCCCAAAATGGAGATTTGCACCAAGCTTCGGACACTTCTAATCAGTTAACGAAGGGGACATTCCTAACGAGGGTTGACACAGCACGGAAAAATCTCGTTGAGACCAAGCCGGGCAGGTGTATACTGCGCTTATCTGGAAGGCTAAGTGGAAATTCCCGCTGAGAGGTGCCAGCGGCCCTGATGCAGGCTCTCGGAGAGACCGGCGGCGTGGAAAACAGGATGGCTCTGCAGGCCTCTTCACAAGAGAGCGGACGCGAAAGCGGCCGCGCCACCGTGTCGCGCCGCGAGTTTCAGATCGTGGAGTTAATGGTGAGGGCGCAGGACGCCACGGCCATCGCGCATGATCTGAAGATTTCTCCAAAGACCGTCGCCGCTCACATCTACCGCATCTACAAGAAGCTGAAGATTCGCAGACGAGCCGAATTGTTCCGTCTTTGGTATCAGGGTGAGGTCCGGTTGACCCCTGGGGGCCGCGCCGTCAGAGCTTCCAAGCTACACCCACTCTCGGCCGCGGAGCTCGCCACTTCGGCTTCAAAGATCGCCCGCTCCTACGCCGTCCATCCAGGCACCGTATACAAGGAAAGAAAACGTCGCCAGCGCGCTGGCCGCGACTCTGGCGCGCGGGTCGCGACCATGGAGGGTTCTGGCGTGTAACCTGCTCTTAGTAATACCAAGCCCGTGTGGCGGAGGACCTGTGGGGCCTTCGCTCGACCGGCTCACCAGTCGAACCCTTCTCCACCTTGCTCCTGCTGCTCGTTACGGGCTTGCCGCCGTCCCGCAAAGGCGCTCTTCTGTGACCGGCTTGCTGCTCGGCGCGGCCAGCGTCTGACCGCGGGCGGCCGTGTTACGCGCCCCCACCCTTGCCACCTGCGGGGCCGCTAGTGTCCCGTCTCTAAGATTCGTTTACAATGTCTGACCTTCCGAAGTAGGGAAGGAGCAGTAGCCGTCCAGGTAAAGGGACGGGGAGTTTGATTATTGGCCCGGATGTACGCC
>JBGPDC010000285.1:0-5110 GCA_041482115.1 Terriglobia bacterium
GGCCGCTGGGATTACATCTTCAGCTTCATCAAAAAGTTCAGCCACCGCCCCGAGTTCGTGCTGCCCGACCGCATCCAGGTCACCATGACCTGCCACTTCCTCGATTCCTACGTGCGCCTGCTGATCCAGACCTGCCATAAGCGGAACATCCATGCCATGGGCGGCATGGCCGCGCAGATCCCGATCAAGGGCGACCCAGCGGCCAACGAAGCGGCGCTCGACAAGGTCCGGCAGGACAAGCTGCGCGAGGTCAAGGCCGGCCACGACGGGACCTGGGTAGCCCACCCCGGCCTGGTGCCGATCGCCAAGGACATCTTCGATGAGCACATGAAGACCCCGAACCAGATCCACATCAAGCGCGAGGACGTCAGCGTCACCGCGAAGGATCTGCTCATGGTGCCGAGCGGCGAGATCACTGAGAAGGGCCTGCGCCTCAACGTGGACGTCGGCATCCAATACCTCGAGGCCTGGCTCGGTGGTAACGGCTGCGTCCCGATCTACAACCTGATGGAGGACGCCGCCACGGCCGAAATCTCCCGCTCGCAGGTGTGGCAGTGGGTCAAGCACGGCGCGAAGCTGACCGACGGCCGCCCCGTCACCGCCGACCTGGTCCGCAAGACCATCGCCGAAGAACTCGAGCACATCAAGCAGGGCGTCGGCCCGGCCCGCTTCGAGAAGGGCCACTACCCGAAGGCCGCCCAGCTCTTCGAGACCATGATGACCAGCCCGAACTACTCCGAGTTCCTAACCCTGGTCGCCTACGACAACCTCGACTGAGCCGCGACCAGAGGGAGCGGTCCGGCGCGACATTATAAATCCTTAACAATCGCGGAATCCGAGAACGCCCCGCCTCCCGGCCACGTCGAATACAGTGGAAGCGAAAGAGGAGGCGGCATGTTCCTATCGAGGTTCGGGCTAACCACATTTCTTGCCGGCGCCCTGGTCACGGCGCTGGTGCCCGCCTCCGGCTGGGCCCAGGATCACCAACGACGTTCCTCCAACGGACGCAGCTTCTCCTCCGCAAGATCGGGTGGAGGCCAAAGTCGCTCCGCTCAGGGCTTCTCAGGCGGCAGCCGCAACTCCGGCGGACAGAGTTTTTCAAGCCGCAGCCAGTCTTTCAGCGCACAGAATTCCCGCGGACAGAGCCTTTCGCGAGGCGGGGGCTACGCGGGCGGTCGTGGCTACGCGGGCGGCGGCAGTTACCGCGGCCGTGGATACGTCGCGCCGCGCTACTATGGCCGCTCCGGCGGCCGCTACTATGGCGGCAGCAGTCTCTACTTCGGCTTTGGCGCGCCCTATGGCTATGCCTACGGCCCCGGCTACTACGACCCCGGCTATTACGCCCCCGGCTACGCCTACCCTCCCGCGTATGGTTATGATCCCGGGTATGCCAACGGTCCCGATCCTTGCAGCGATGGCTCCTACGACGCGTATGGCAACTGGGTACCGAACCCCAACTGCTACCAGCCTCAGCAGAATTACGGCAACCCCAACCCCCGGGCTTATCCACCCAATCAGCCGACTTACAACAACCCCAACAACCGGGCTTATCCGCCACCCAATCAGCCGAACTACAACAGCCCCAACAACCAGAATTATCCGCCGCCCAACCAGCAGGACTACTACGATCCCAATCAGCCTAATCAGCAATACAATCCGCGGCGATAACTGAGATCGTGAAGGGGCAGGCGCCGGCTGAACCTGCCCTCCCTCACGTGACCAGCAGCGCCACCGCCGCCGCGATCATCACCCCCGCGCAGATCCATCCCAACACCTTCGCTCCCCGCGAATTCACCCGTGCGCCCATTACTTTCTTGTCGCTCGTCAGCAGCACCACCAAAACCACCAGCGGTGGCGCGAGCACGCCATTCACCACCGCCGACCAGAACAGCATCTTCACCGCATTCAGCCCCGCAAAATCGAGCGCCAGCCCCACCACCATCGCTCCCCCGATGACCACGTAGAAACCCGGCGCCCGCCCCGGCTTCTTGCTCAGCGATGGCGCTCTCCACGACGCCGCCTCCGCAATCGCATAAGCGCAGGATCCCGCCAGCACCGGGACGCCCAGCATACCGGTCCCGATCAATCCCAGCGTGAACAGCCAGTACGCCCCCTGGCCTGCCAGCGGCCGCAAGGCTTCGGCCGCCTGTTTCGCCGTTTCGATGTTCTTCACGCCGTGCGCGTGCAGCGTCGCCGCCGCCGTCAGAACGATGAAGAACATCACCAGATTGGAGAAAAACATTCCCGTTAACACGTCGTCCCACGCCACGTTCAATTCCTGCTTCGTCGAACCGCGCCGCTGCTTCACGGTCGTCTTCCCGTGCTTCCGGTCCTCTTCCACTTCCTGCGCCGCCTGCCAGAAAAACAGGTAGGGAGAAATCGTGGTCCCCAGAATCCCCACCAGCACCGCCAGGTACGACCGTGTCCACTCCACGTGGGGCACCAAAGTTCCATGAAAAACGCCGCCCCAATCGGGCCGCGCCAGAAACGCTGTGAAGACGTAAGCGAACAGCACCAGCGTCAGCCATTTGAAGACGCGCGCGATCAGATCGTAAGAGGTCCACATCAACAAGCCCGTGATCAGCGCGGCAAAGCCGGGCGTCCAGTAGTAGGACCGGACCCCCGTCACCAGCTCCATCGCATCCGCCATGCCGCCCAGATCCGCGCCGATATTGAACACGTTCGCGACCATCAGCAGCAGGCAGGCCGGCCACAGCACCCACCGTGAATACCGTAAGCGGATCGCTCCCCCCAGGCCGCGCCCCGTCACCATTCCCAGCCGCGCACACATCAGTTGCACGGCCGCCATCAATGGAAAGGAAAAGAGGGCCGTCCACAGGAAGGAATATCCGAAGGCGGCGCCTGCTACGGAGTAAGTCGAGATCCCCGAAGGATCGTCGTCCGCCGCGCCCGTCACCAGCCCCGGCCCGAGCTTGGCCAGGAACCGCCGCACCCTTCCGTGGCCGCGCTGTTTCGGCTGAACAACCGTGCTGGCGTGCTTCAAATCTCAGAGACTCCGGTCTTCACGCCCGTCCCTCAGGTTAGCCGACGGTCGCCTCGATCCTGTCCAGCAATCGGGAGCCCACTTACTTCTAGACGTTGCCCCTCGCGTCCACCGCCACCCCTTCGGCCCCAGTGGTGGCGGCGTGGTCCGGGTCCGGTGGTTCGCCCTGCTGGTACACCAAAGTCTGGCCGTCGGGAGTCCATGAGCCGGGCACGATGTTGAAAGGGGTGGATGACAGCAACTCGGGCGCACCGCTGCCATCGGCCGGCGCCCAGTAAATCCCGCTCTTGCCAGATTGGGTGGCCCGGTACGTCACGCGCCGGCCATCGGGGGTCCAGACGGCATATCGGTTGTCGCCTTGGAACGTGAGGCGGGTCAAGGTTCCGCGCTCCAGCTCGTAGATCCATACATTCGGAGACCCACCCTCGAGGACGTACAGCGCGACGCGCTTGCCGTCCGGGGAGATGCGGGGACCGTTATAGGTGCGCGGCGGGGCGGGGATCGGCGCGGCAGTTCCTTTGCGATCCACCCACACCAGGGTCCGGTTAGGCTCTGTCGCGCCTCCCGGGGCGTAGACGAGCGTTCCTGTATCCGGGAAGCTGAAGTCCGCGAACCCGGCCTGCGTGTTCCAGGCGACGCCTTCCAGCACCGGGGTTGGGCTGCCGGTCACCTGGAGCTTTGCCAGATCGAAGGAAACGGCAAACAGGGACTCGCCGCGCGCATAGACCAAGTGGCCGGTGGGAGCGTAGCGGGCGAAGCTGCCGCCTTCGAGCAGGGTCCGGCGCTCGCCGGTGCGCAGGTCTAACAAAGCGATGCGAGACTCGTCGGCCGAGCCCATAGCGACGGTGAACAACGCGGCCTGCCCGCCGGGAAGGATCTGGGGCCAGTAGAGGCCCGCCTCTCCCTTCGGGGTGTCGGGCTGAGCCACATCCTGTGGGGCGCCTCCGGCCGCCGGCACCCGCCTTAGGCCGCCCCCCGGCCCCATGGAAAAGAGGATCGTATTGTCCGTTCCCCAACTCCCGCCAGATCCGATGCCGGCGTCGCACAGGGTGATCGGAGCGCCGCCCGTCACCGGCACTTTCTTGAGTTTGTTCTGGGAGATGTAGGCGATCCACTGTCCATCAGGGGAAAAAAAGGCATTCAGACTATAGCTGTAGCCGCCCACAATACCCACGCTCGTGACGGGTAAGGGCCTGGCCTCCAACTGATCGACTGTCCGCAGGTAGACTTGTGTGGCCGAGGACTGCCGGTCCACACCTATATACAAGAGCCGGGAGCCGTCGGGTGACAGGGCAGGAAGCCGGAATTGGCCGGCCTGCGGGACGGGAGTCGTCCAGCGCATGACCTGTTTCGGAGCGGGCTGCGGCGCGCGAAGCCAGCCCCAAAGTCCCAGCGCCGCGCACAGCAGGAGGGCGCCGGCGAGGGCGCCGACCGGACGCCGCGAACCAGTAGCAGCGGCAGGCGGGGCGGGCTCCGCAGGCGCAACGGCGGAAATGCCGTCTTCCAGAAGAAGCCGCGCTTCACCGATCGCTTGCAGCCGGCGGCGCGGATCTTTTTCGAGGCAGCGCCGCAGCAGAGTTTGCAGCGCCGGCGGCGTGGCAGCGGGCAGACCGTCGAGGGGCGGGTCCTTCAGCATCACCGAAGCCAGAATTTCGGCCACTGAATCCCCCGAGTAGAGCTGCTTGCCGATGAGCAGCTCGGCCACCACGACGCCGAACGACCAAATGTCGGCCCGGCGGTCCACCGGCTTCCCCTTCGCCTGCTCGGGCGCCATATAGGCCGCGGTCCCCAGGATCACGCCCAGGCGCGTCGCCGCCAGGCTCAAGGTCGGCGAGTGGCGCGAGTCGCCGGAGACCGGATCGTCGTCAAGGGCCTTGGCCAAGCCGAAGTCCAGGAGCTTGACCGTGCCGTTCGGCGTCACCTTGATGTTGGCGGGCTTCAGGTCCCGGTGAATGACGCCGCAGTCGTGGGCGTATTCGAGAGCCTCGGCGATCTGCTTCGCGACCGGCACGGCCTCCTCAAGCGGGAGCGGCCCCTGCAGCGTTTCCCCTTCGACCAGCTCCATCACGAGGGCGCGGACGCCGTTCGATTCCTCCAGTCCGTAAA
>JBGPDC010000286.1:0-4936 GCA_041482115.1 Terriglobia bacterium
GCGCCGGTGTTGCCTGCACAATCGCTACTTCCCCCTGCTCTCGGAACTCGTGCAAGATGTCGAGCAGCAGTTTCAGCAGTGGGCGTACGGCAACGAAACCCTGCGACGTCTATGCGCAATTATTTAAGACGCTCAGTTTAACTGAGTTCAGGCGCCGCATAGGCGTCGCGGAATGTCAGCGTCACGGTTCGATCCTCACGAACATTGGCGATCAGGGCAGGCCGGAAGCAGACGATACAGGTGCCGCCGGAACGCCGCACGCTCGGATATACAATGCCAGCCGATCCCGACGCCAGTAATTCTCTGGCAAGCCTCTGAGAGCTGACGTAGCTGCTGGGGTCCGGGCAATCGAGATAATCGCGATCGCCGCGGACATCGTGAAGGTCGGCGCGAAGATCTGCCAGGTAATCGTGGAATCTGAAGGTCTCCGATTCCATCCAACTGATCTCTTGCAGCTCTTGGGCTTTATGGAATGCGATCTCGGCCTGGGCGGTTTCCAATTCAAAGGCTGCATACCAAGCCCCGCGCTCGGGGCCGTTAAAACGGCTGCCAGCAGGGCGAGCGTGCGTGAAGGCCGCATTCACGACGTACGCAGGTGCGACACCGAATAGCAGTTCCTGCACACTGATGCCTGGAAGCAGGTTGGCTTCACCGAGCAAACGGTCGTTGGTGGCGCCGTCCAATTCGAATAGTTCGTGGAGCTGACGATCATCCTCGGCAAGTCTTCTCAAGACACTCTCATCGCTGTGTCGGAAAGGAACGAGCCGGTGGGTATCGTCCTGCCGGATGCTTGTGATCTTGGGCTTCACCGGCCTCCCCGCCTTGCGTCGAGCAATTGCCGAACGCGGACGAGCGCCGGGACACCACCCTTGATCATGTAGGCGAGAGGGGCCTCTCCTTGAAACATCGGGTTGGTGTTAGCCAGATTGACCCAAGCATCCGCCAACTTGCGGCTATAGAGGACGTTCAGCGCCTTGAAGATTCCGAGGAGCAGGGAGAGGCGTGTGAGCTTGTCTTGATCGAGGGTTTTCCTTTGACCGCTCTTCCACTGATAGAACCTTCCATTGGACACCCCGCCCAGAAGCTGTCGAGCCGCTTCGTCGCGTAGTTGCCACGCCTGTGCAAGTTTGAAAAAAGCGGGGAGGGCGGAACGGCTGAGGCGCTCCCGAACTGCTCGGCTCGAGAGATCCGGCGCCTTGGCCGTCGAAAAGCCAACCGCAGATGGCTCGAGAGTGGCCATGGGTTACTCCATCTATGGATTATTATACCTCTATTTATGGAGGCCGTCAGGAATCGTTTTGGAAACCAACCCGGAGTTTGCATATATGGAGGAAGGCTCTATAATTACATAGATGCTGCCCCGCCGCCTCCGCGCCCGCCTGAAGCACCTGCTTCGCCACTCTCCGGCCGTAGTGCTGCTGGGGCCGCGCCAAGCCGGAAAGACCACCCTAGCTTTGGAGATAGGCGAGCAACAAGCTTCGGTATACCTGGATCTGGAGGACGAGGATGAGCGCGCCAAGCTCTCCAACCCCGCCCGGTACCTGGCGGATCACGAAAGCGAGTTGGTCATCCTGGATGAGGTTCACCGCGTGCCTGAACTGTTTCAGCCGCTGCGGGGCATCATCGACCGGGGACGGCGGCGCGGAAAAGCCAATGGGCGGTTCCTGCTTCTCGGATCCGCCGCCCTGGACCTGCTCAAGCAAACCGGCGAAAGCCTGGCGGGTCGTATTTCATATCTGGAGCTTGGCCCGTTCGACGCTCTGGAGATCGATCCCGTTGTGATCGAGACGCTCTGGGTGCGGGGTGGCTTTCCGCGCAGTTTCTTGGCGGCGTCCGGCGCTCTCAGTATGGAATGGCGGCGTGATTTTATCCGAACTTACCTGGAGCGTGACGTTCCGCAGTTCGGCTCACGAATACCGGCAGAGACCCTGCGGCGCTTCTGGACGATGCTGGCACACAACCAGACTCAAATTCTTAATGCTGCCAATCTGGCGCGTGGCCTGGGTGTCGATGGCAAGACAGTCGCCGGTTATCTTGATCTTCTTGTTGACCTCCTGCTGGTTCGGCGATTGCCGGCTTGGCACCGCAATGTCGGCAAGAGGCTGGTAAAATCGCCCAAGGTGTATGTGCGCGATAGCGGCATCGCGCATGCGCTGCTCGGAATTCGGGACAAAGAAGCGTTGCTCAGTCATCCCGTCGTCGGACAAACCTGGGAAAGCTTTGTCATCGAAACCCTGATCGCTACGGCTCCTGACGGGACCGCGGCGCACTACTACCGAACCTCCAATGGAACCGAGGTTGATCTCGTCCTTACGCTTCCCGGCGGAAAGCTGTGGGCCATTGAGGTCAAACGCAGTTCAGCACCCCGGATCGAGCGCGGATTTCATTCCGCCTGCGCCGATCTCGATCCGCAAAAGCGTTTTGTCGTTTATCCGGGAACCGAGCGATTTCCGCTCGACGACATTACCGATGCAATCGGTGTCGTCGCGCTGGCGAAGGCTCTTCAATCGATAAAGTAGTACCGTACGCGTCTGCCAATTCCGCCACGACCACGTACAAACTGGCCACCCAAACCGACTCGCCGCGGCAAGCACTCCATCGAACGCCAGCCAAAACAGAATGGTTACAAAATGGTTACAGTGATAAAGAAGAGGAGTCGACCAATCCGATCGACTCCAAGCTAACTCCTTTATAATGTGTGGTGCGGAGAGGGGGACTTGAACCCCCACGAGCTTGCGCCCGCTAGCACCTCAAGCTAGTGCGTCTGCCAATTCCGCCACCTCCGCACAGTGGGGTGGACTTCCGATTTTCGATTCTACTTCTTTTCTCCCGCCGGCGGCGCCGGACCCTTCGCGGGCGCGGCCGGAGCCGCGTCGCCGGGCAGCGTCTTCGATGGCGTCACCGCAATCCCGCCACCCTCCTTGGGCTGCTGGCCCGGTGGCACCACCTGGATATTGATGGGCGCCCCGGCCGGTCCGCCGGGAACCGAAACGGGAACCTTGGGCTGCGGGGTCCCCGGCGCCGGCGCCTTAGGCGCCTTGGCCTTCTCGCGGTCGAGCACCGACGCCCCCACGCCCGTCGCGCCGCCACCCTGCCGCGTGGCTATCACCGACAGCACCAGCGACGTCGTCATGAACAGCACCGCCGCCACCGTCGTGGCCTTCGACAGGACCGTAGCCGCGCCGCGAGGGCCGAAAGCCGTCTGCGATCCCATGCCGCCGAAAGCGCCCGCCAGATCGGCCGCCTTGCCGCTCTGCAGCAGCACCACGATGATCAGAAAAACGCAGACCAGAATGTGAATGCCCACCAGCACGTAAGTCATGTTTTCCAGCTCCCGCCCGCCTGCTAAAAATTCACGATCGACGCCATCGACCCCGCGTCCAGGCTCGCTCCCCCCACCAGCACCCCGTCAATCTCCGGACGCGCCATCAGTCCCTTAATGTTATCGGGCTTGACGCTGCCGCCGTAAAGGATGCGCAGGTATTCCGCCGGGAGAGGTCCGAAGCGGCGCGCGGCACGTTCGCGAATCACCCGGTGGGCCTCGACGGCTATTTCCGGGGTCGCCGTGCGCCCCGTGCCGATCGCCCAGACAGGCTCGTACGCTATCAGTATAGGAGAGAACTCGGCGGCGGTCAAACCCGCGAGACCGCCTTCCAACTGTTCGATTAGAACGGCTTCCGTCTGTCCGGCCTCGCGTTGCTCGAGGCGCTCCCCCACGCACACGATCGGGACCAGCCCCGAGGCGAGCGCCGCCTTCAGCCGCCGGTTCACCGTCTCGTCGGTCTCTGCGAAGTATTGCCGCCGCTCGCTGTGCCCGATGATCACGTGCGTGCACCCGCACGCCTTCAGCATCGACCCGCAGACCTCGCCCGTGTACGCCCCCTGCTCCTGCCAGTGCAGGTTCTGGGCGCCGATGCGGATGGGAGTCCCCCGCGCCATCTCGACCGCCGCCGGCAGCGCCGGGAAGGGCGGCGCGATGACGATCTCGCAGTGCGTGGCGCCGGCCACCAGCGGCCGGAACTTCTCGAAGAACTCCACCGTCTCGGCCACGGATTTGTACATCTTCCAGTTGCCGGCCATCACAGGAACACGTTTTCTCACGAATGAATTTCCTCCAGAAAGCTCGAGCCGGCGGCGATGGAAGTGCCGAAGTTTTCGGCCACCGTCTGGCCCAGGTCGGCGAGCGACCTCCTCGTGCCGAGCGCCACGCCGGGCCGCACCCGCGGCCCCGCCGCCACTACCGGCACGTACTCGCGCGAGTGGTCGGTCGAGGGCGTCGTCGGGTCGCAACCGTGGTCGGCCGTGATCAGCAGCAGATCTTCAGACGCGAGGGCCCGCTCGATCTCCGGCAGCCGGAGGTCGAAATGTTCGAGCGCCCGCCCGTAGTTCTCCACATCGTTGCGGTGGCCGTAAAGCATGTCGAAGTCTACCAGGTTGGTGAAGATCAGCCCCCCGGACTGCTCGCCCGCGGCCTCCAGGGTCTTGCTGATACCATCGTCATTGCTCTTGGTTTTTACCGACCGCGCCACGCCGCGTCCCAGAAAAATGTCGGAGATCTTCCCCACCGCGTAAACCGGGGCGCCTCTTTCCGTGAGCCGGTCGAGCAGCATGCCCGGCGGCGGCGGGACGGCGTAGTCGTGGCGGTTGGTGGTGCGCGTGAACTTCCCGGCTTCGCCTGTGAACGGACGCGCGATCACCCGCGCCACCTCGAGCGGTCCCCGCAGCATCTCGCGCGCCGTCTCGCAAATCCGGTAGAGTTCCGCGAGCGGAATGACCTCCTCGTGCGCCGCAATCTGGAACACGCTATCGGCCGAGGTGTAGACAATCGGCCGGCCGCTCCGCCCGTGCTCCTCGCCCAGCTCTCGGATGATCTCGGTGCCCGAAGCCGCCTTATTGCCGAGCGTGCCCCGGCCGATCCGCTGCTCGAAATCCGCCA
>JBGPDC010000287.1:0-4919 GCA_041482115.1 Terriglobia bacterium
AACGGATTGGTCTTGTCCTCGTCCTTTTCGCAGGCGAACAGGCCCTCCGTGGCGCTCGCGGCATCGACGTTCACCAGGTAGCCGGCGTTGGTGTATTGCGCGAGGAACTCGCGGTCGCACAGTTCAAGGCGCACCAACTCGCCGAAGCCGCCATCGGCCGCGTGACCCTCGACGAGGTGCCCCACGCCGGCGACTCTCTCGTCGACGTCGGCTGCTCCACCGGCGGCTTCCTCATCGCCGCCGCCAACCGCTTCCCGCGCCTCGTCGGAGTGGACGTCGCCTTCCGCTGGCTCGTCGTCGGCTTAGTCCGGCTCCGCGAAGCGGGTGTCACCGCCCGGCTCCTCTGCGCCAACGCCGAGCACCTCCCCTTCCCTTCCGCATCTTTCGCCGCCCTCGCCGCCAACGACCTCCTCGAACACGTCCTCGACCCCGCCCCCGTCTTCGCCGAATCCCGCCGCGTCCTCCAACCCTCCGGCTTTGCCTACTTCTCGACGAACAACCGTTACTCGCTTCTCCCCGAGCCGCATGTCGGCGTGTGGGGCGTCGGCCTCCTGCCCCGCTCCCTCCAGCCCCGCTACGTACAACTAATGACCGGCCGTCCCTACCGCTACCTCTGCCTCCGCTCCGCCCCCGAGCTGCTCGCCGCCGCGCGCCGCGCCGGCTTCGCCGGCGCGAGGCTCCGCCCGGCGCCTCCAGCGGCCGCGCCGGACCGCCTCCCGCGCGCGCAGGCGTGGTACAACGCCGTGCGGAAGACCGGCCTCGGCGCTGCGATACTCCAGCGCGTCGGCCCGCGGATTCAACTTCTATGCCGCAAGTAGCGTGGTGGCTGTGGATCGCGATCACCGTAGCGCTCACGGCGCGTCCCTACCTGTGGCACTTGCAATACTTCACCCGCCCCGCGCCGAAGTTTCTGCCGCTCTACCTCGCGGGGCTCGCCCTGCTCGGCGTTGCCATGTATTGGAAGCGGCGTCCCCTGCGCTGGGAGTTGCGAGGCGCGGCCGCTTTTTTTGCCGCGCTGTTCCTCGTTTACCAGCCGGTCGCAACACTCTATGCGTTCTGGGTTTGGTTCGTTTGTTTCGGACTCGGAAGGTTGCTTCTCGGGCGGCTCGCCAACGGGGCGCTCGAGCAGGTCGTTTTGTTCACCGCGGCCGGATTGGGGCTGGTCAGCGCCGGGATGTTCGTTTTGGGGCTGGCGGGGCTTTATTATCAATGGGTTATAGTCGCACTGCTGGCACTGGGGGCGGCGGCATGCTGGAAGAACGCCGCGAGGCTTGGGGAGCTGTTTTTGAGGGTAGAACGGGGCTATTTTGCGGTTTTGGAAGGCAGTCCAATTAAATCAAACGTTTGTTTGACTTTTGTGTTTGTTTTCTCACTATTGAGCGCCCTGGTGGTGCTCTCCCCGGAGATCGCGTTCGACCCGGTCAGCTTCCATTTCGTCTTCGCGCGCGACTATGCGCTCCAGCACCGCCTCGCCGCAGTCCCCCGGCTGCCCTACTCGTACTTCCCGCAGAACGTCGAGATCCTTTACACGCTGGGGTTCCTCCTCGACGGACAGGCGCTGGCGAAGATCGTCACCTATGCGTACTTTCCACTCGCAGCGCTGGCGCTCGTGCTGATCGGGCAGCGCTGGTTCACGGCGCGGGCGGGACTCATCGGGGCGGCGTGGTTCGTGACGACGCCGTTCATCGCCTGGACCGGCAGCGTCGCGAAGAACGACCTGGCGCTGGCGCTCTACTTGCTGCTGGCGCTCTACGGCGTGCTGCGGTGGATCGAAGAGGAGCGCTTCGGCTGGCTCGCGGCGGGCGTGTTCTTTTTGGGGCTGAGCTTCGGGGTGAAGCACGTCGCGATCCTGGGGGCCGTTCCGCTCGCCGCGCTGATCCTGTGGGGATGGCGGCGCATCCGGCTCAGCGCGGGGCAGGTGGCGCTGGTAGCGGTCATCTTTGTTTGCTCGGGGCTTTACTGGCAGACGCGCACGTACCTGCTGACGGGGAATCCGCTGTACCCAGAGGGAGGCGCGAGCGCCACGGAATCGAAGACGGCGGTGGGGCATCCGGAACTATCGCGCCTGGACCGGCTGCGGCTCTACGCGACGATTCCGTGGACCGTGCATTTCCGGGGGCTCTTCGCGTTTGAGTCGCCCTCGGAGAATCCGATCGGGTTTGCGCTGGTGGCGTTCTTCCCGCTGCTGTGGTGGCGGGGAGGGCCGCAGAACCGGGGGGCCAGGGCGGCGCTTTTCTTTGCGGTGGCGTACTTCCTCTACTGGGCGGCGATTCTGATCAAAGTGCGGTACGCCATCGCCGCGTTCGGCGTGCTGTTCGTGTGGCTCGGGGACCGTCTCGACCGGTTCGACCGGAAATCGGTGCGGGCGATGGCGATTTACTGTTTCGTATTTGCGCTGAGCCTGACGCTGATCCTGGAGATGAACGTGCCGCGGCTCAAGCTGTTTGCGCGGCAGATCGACGAGCCGGAGTTTTTGAGGGAGAGCCTCGTGACGTACCGCGCGATCGAGGCGATCAATCGGGTGTCGCACCCGGGGCAGCTCGTTTATGCGGTGGGGAATTGCTCGACGTTCTATTCCAACATCGAGTTTCACTGCTATTACGACGCTTTGAACAACTATTCGCTCGATCAGATTACACGGGAGCTGCGCGAGACGCATTACCAATACTTGATTGTGCCGCGCGGGTGGGGGGAGGAGCCGAGGCACATGCACGTGGTCCAGGCGTTCTACCACGTCGCGCCGCTTTATGCGGACGACGTATTTCGCGTCTACCGGCTGGAGCGGTAGAATTGGCGGCATGAAGACGCTCCGACGGGTAGCGCTGCTTTTCGCCGGTTTGCTGCTCTATGCGGGCAGCCTGGGCGCGGACGAAATCAGAGTGATGACTTCGGGAGGTTTTACTGCGGCCTATCTGGAGCTGGCTCCGCCTTTCGAGCGCGCCACCCACCACAAGATCGTGACTGGCGCCACGTCGATGGGGATTGGAGCAGCCTCGATCCCGAGCCGGCTGCGAAGTGGCGAACCCATAGACGTCGTAATCCTGCCGGCCGCCACGCTCGAGGAGTTGATTAAGGACGGCACGGTCGTCGCCGGCAGCCGTGTCGACCTCGCGCGATCGGGCATCGGTATGGCCGTACGAGCGGGAGCGCCCAAACCGGACATCAGCTCGGTCGAGGCGCTGAAACGCACGCTCCTGCAAGCGAAATCCATTGCCTACTCGGCCAGCGTAAGCGGCGTCTATCTCTCGACCGAACTGTTTCAGCGGCTCGGGATCGCCGACCAGGTCCTGCCGAAGTGTCAGCGAATCGAGCGAGAGCGAGTCGGCGCCGTCGTCGCGCGCGGCGAAGCGGAGATCGGCTTCCAGCAGAGGAGCGAGCTGCTGCCCGTGCCGGGCATCGAGTATGTCGGACCGCTCCCGGCCGAGGTTCAAAGAGTGACCGTGTTCTCGGCCGGCGTCGGCGTGCGCTCCAAGCATCCGGAGGGGGCTCGCGCCTTCATTCGATTCCTCGCGTCGCCGGACGCGGCGCACGCTGTCACGACGAGCGGCCTGGAGCTCGTGCCACGGCGATGAGACGGTCAAAATCTCCCACCGCTACTGGAAAACGACGTTTTTGAGCTGGATGAATGCCCAGTTGAAGAACCCGGCGTCGATCCCGGTGGCCGTGAAGCGAGTGGGCTGCGGCACCGTGGTGCCCAGCGACAGGCCGCCCACGGTCAGCCCGTTGGAGGGATCGACTCCGCTGGCCGGCAGGGCCGCAAGCACCCAGGACGGGATGGTGAGGGTCCCGGCGTCGGCTCGCGCGCTGCACGTGAAAGCCGCTCCTGCTCCGACGCTGGGATCGGCAGCCGAGCCGAAGACCGCCACAAGTCCGCCGGCGTCGCCACCGGTCCAGGTGACCGTCAGATCTTGCGACCGAGGGATATTGCTCAAAGCCGCCTGGTTCGCCCAGACCACGGTGCTGCTGGGGATCGTGAGCGAGGCGCTGAAGGCCCCTACCTGGGGACCGCCGGGGCCATTGTCCTCCGTGTAACTGCCCGGATCAAGGTAGTCCGGCAGCGAGGGACTGTCAGGAAGGCCGGGAACGCTGCCGCCGATGAGGTCCCCGTTCACCCGGTAGCTGTAGCTCGGCTGACCAGGGGCCCCCCCTTGCCGTCTCGGGAGCTGCTTGGCGCCGCGCGGCCCGGCGATGTTCAGGGCGGCGCCCGCGTCCAGACCGGTCGTGCCGACCACGTCGCCGCCGAACTGCAATATAGCGTCGAAGAAATCCTGGTAGGGAAAGGCCGCTACCGTGCACGAGCCGGCGGACGGCAGGCCGAGCAGGCTGCCAACGCTACCCCGGTAGGAGGCTAGCACGTCCGCCGCGCTGGGATAGTGCCGAAAAACTCCATCCCCCAAGTCCAGGTTCCCTTCGAGGTTTCCCAACCCCGGAAGCGAAAGCTTGGGGTGGATACGTCCCAGCGTAAGGTCCGCCAGGTTAAGCGTCGAGCCGCCTTGCACCTTCTGGAGATCCGTGACGGAGAATCCGCCCGGGTCCGAGCAGATACTCCCGCTCGAGGTGACCGCGATGGTGGCGGTGTTGCTAAGCACCCCGCCCGCCCGCACCGCGACCGAGACGTAGCATCCTGCCACGCCGTCCGGGATCGTGAAAACAATCTGGTCAATGCCGGAACAACAGCCCGAGCGGCCTTTGTAAATGGGAGTCACCAGCTTGTTTCCCACGTAGACTTCCACCGGGAGGCTCAAGTTCCCGGGCAGCGGGCCTCCGGCTTCGTCGCCGCTGACGGCGCTCAACCCGGTGCCCCACAGGGTCATTACCTGGCCCGGATGCGCCGACTCCACCAGGCTGTTGACCGGCTGGCTGGTCTGGGAGTTGAAGTTGAACAGGATGCCCGGACCGGTGCCGCCCTGGTTCCGCGT
>JBGPDC010000288.1:0-4742 GCA_041482115.1 Terriglobia bacterium
AAAGCCGAACAAGGGTCCTGCCGCACCGCGGCTGTCCGGGGGGTGATCCTGCCTCCCGGACGGCCGATACGGGAGCAAGAATCTTTCGTGCGCGCCGTACCGCCGAAGTGTGTCCATCGGCCGCCACGCATTTCTCAATTCCTCAATTTCTCAATTCCTCAATTCCTTGCCCCGCCGCCTGGAACGCCCGGGGGCGGAACAGGAACTCCACGATGTTGCCTTCGTGGGGCTGCAGCCAGTCGAGCTTGATGGTCGGGACGGGGCCGAGGTTGAGACGGTCGATGTGGCGGGCGTCGAGGAGCTGGCGCTGCCACGGGCGGTCCTCGGTAATGGCGCTCGCGACCAGGGTCGGGCCGATGCGCTCGAGCATCTCCTCTTGCGGGCAGCGGACGACGCTGACGAAGGGAAACATGAACTCGGTATTGGCAAGACTGAGCTCGGGCAAGTCGCAGTGCATGACGGTCGGGCGCAGGTAGCCGCAGCGCTCCTTCTCGACCAGGCGCGGGCCGAAGGGCTCGGTGACGTGCTTCGCGCCGGACTCGTGGAGCTGAGTTTCGATCACGTTCCAGATGGCCTTCGCCGCGCCGGGGATGGTGAAGGCGGCGAGGGTGGCGGCCGGGTCCTCGGGGGGCAGCGGGGCGATGGGGCCGAGGCGCTCGGCGAGAGCGGTGGCGATCTTCTCGGTGTGGCGCGAGGCCCAGATGCCGGAACAGTTGATGCAGCCGCGTCCGCTGTTGAGGAAGACGCTGTCGGCCATCACATCCAGATAGCGTTCCCAATCGTCGACGACATCGTCGCCGAGGAGGATCTTGCTGAAGCCGGGTCCGTGGACCTGGACGCGCGGGTCGCCCTTGTAGCGCTCGACGGTGGCGGTGCCGCCGAAGATCATGCTGCGGCCGCAGCGGCGGACCACTTCCGCGCCGACGTCGCCCAAGCCCGGATAGATGGCGATCGTCTCGCGCGGGATACCCGCTTCCCAGAAGGCGGCGGCCATGCGGTACGGGGTCCAGGGCTCCTGCGGGCCGGGCTTGAGGACCAGTCCGATCTGCATGGGGACCACGGGCAGCCACAGGGTGTGGACGCCGGGCGAGTTCGAAGGCAGCACGAGTCCGAGGACCGGTGACTGGGCCTGGTAGCTGACCATGACGCCGCGCGATTCGACGCCGTAGCCGCGGGTGAGGATGGCGGGGTCGAGTCCCCGGGTGAGCGAGTCGAGGATCTTTTCCATGTTGGACAACACGAAGTGGTTCTTCTTCATGTTGGCCTTGGCCATGTGCTCGGGCAACCCGCAACTGGCCGACTGCTGGCGGGCAAAATCGTCCGGGGACTGCTCGCCGTCGCCCAGGGGGAGCGTGGCGTTCAGGTAGAGGTCGGCGGCCTTCTTCATCTTGCCGACCAACTCGGAGACCGGGAGGCCGGTAAGGATTTCGCGGGCGCAGCGGGCGCGGCGCATGTCGCGTCCGAGGAGTCCGGTGTTGGCCTGGCTGACTTTGGCAAGCGTCTCGCCGGTGAGGAAATGGCGGACGGTATCCTGTTCGAGGCTGGTGTAGGGCTGGCCCCAGCGGAAGATAGGAAGATTCAGCATAGGTTTACGTCAGACTACCTTTATAGCGGAAAACCGGGGGAGGGGTCATAGTTCCTGGTGTGCTATCCTGATCTTACCGGAATCTTACCGGGGACAGCATGGAAATCACCAGACTCTCCACCAAGGGCCAGATCATAGTGCCGAAGGCCGTGCGCGACGCTCATCGTTGGGAGCCGGGGACCGAGTTCGCAGTGGAGGCGGTGGCAGGCGGCATTCTGTTGCGCCCGGTGCGTCCGTTCCGGGGTTCGAGGCTGGAGGAGGTCGCGGGCGCGCTGCCGTATTCCGGGCGGGCCAAGACCGAGGCCGAGATGAAGCAGGCGATCGCGGAAAGAGTCCGGCAGCGGCGTGGTCGCGGTCGATACTAACGTTCTCGTCCGTCTTCTGACGGGCGACGATCCCCGGCAGGCAGCTCGGGCGGAGGCGCTCTTCCGAGCCGAAGAGATCTGGGTGGCCAAGACGGTTCTTCTCGAAACGGAATGGGTGCTGCGGGCGCTCTACCACTTCCGTGCCGAGGAGGTGGGAAGGGCCCTGCAGCGGTTGGCCGGGCTGCCCCACGTGCAGTTGGAAGGGGCGGCGGCGGTGGCTCGCGCGCTCGAGTGGCAAGTCCAGGGCCTGGATTTTGCCGATGCCTTGCACCTGGCCAGCCGGGGCGGGGCGGAAGCCTTCGTGAGTTTTGACCGGGACCTCGTCCGGCAAGCGCGCCGGGCCGGGGTACGCGGCGTGCGGACCGTTTAATAGACTCCCACGGTCGTGGCGGCGGCGAACTGGCGGAAGGGGCGCACGCCGCTGATGCCGTCCCAGGGATATTGGGCGTACGGGCGCTCGCGCTCGCCCTCATCGCGCTCGAGAAAGCCGGGGATGAAAGTCTCGCGGGTGAGGGTGGTGAGGCGGACGCGTCCCGTCTGGCCGTAATCGACGACGCGGTCGTAGTCGTCGAAGCGGACGACTTCGATGGCGGCGCGAGGCTGGGGCGCGTAGTAGGCGATCTTGTAACCGTCGGCGGGACCGACGGGCTTCGAGCAGGCGAGTCCCATGAGGGTGTTGCCGTAGGTGGGCGTCATGTAGACGCCGGGTCCGAGCAGTTCTTCCATGGCAAAGCGGGTGAACTGCGGGGTGAACTCGGTGCCGCCGGCGAAGATGCCGGTGATGCCCGCCTGCCGGATGCTGGTGCCCCGATTTTCCAATTCTTCAGCCAGGGATTCGAGGAGCTTGGGTGTGGTGAACAGGCACTGAATGTCGTGGCCGGCGTGGAGGATCGTGACGGCCTGCTCGATCACGTGGAACTTGTACATCTCGAGCTCGGCCAGGCGTCCTTGTTTGATGAGCTTGATGACCCAGCGGGGATCGAGGTCGACGCAGAAGCAGATGCCGCCGCGGTGCTGGGCGAGGTGCTCGACGGCGAGGCGGAGGCGGCGGGGGCCGGAAGGGCCGAGCATCAGCCAGTTGGCGCCGCGCGGGAAATACTCGTCGGGCAGGGTGGCGCTGAACATTTCGTAGTCGATGCGGAAGTCCTCGACGGCGAGGCGGCTCTTGGGGACGCCGGTGGTGCCGCCGGTCTCGAAGATGTAGGCGGGGCGGCCGGCGAGTCCTTTGGGGAGCCAGCGGCGCACGGGACCCCCGCGGAGCCACTCGTCCTGGAAGGGCGGAAAGCGTCGCAGGTCGTCGAAGCTGCGGATCTCGCGGCGTGGATCCCAGTTGAGCTTCGCGGCGAAGTCGAGCCAGAAGGGGCAGCCGGTGTCGGGGGAAAAATGCCATTGGACGATGTCGCGGACGTGGGCGTCGAGCCGGGCCTTAGCTTCCTGGACGCGGGTCGCGAGGTCGGCCGGGGCGGTGGTGGCGCTCATGCGGTGGGCTCCTGGTGGCTCGGGCGCAAACGATTAGAGTAGCGGAGGAGGGAGGCAGGAGACAACTGGGAAGCCCCAGCGCTGCGGGATTTCACCCAAACGATGGAAAGTGGCCGAGACAAATGCGAGTAAACAGGTGAATCAGGGCGTGGTCGCGTTTGGCAAGCCAGTTGCGGCAGGTGATGGGGAAAGGAGACCGTATGCGAGCAGGAGCTATGTTGGTCGTCTTAGTCTCGATTCTATTTCTCAGTCCCGCGATGGTCGGCAAGGATCGGAACAAAGCGGGTCCGGTTGGTGGAGTTCGGGCCGAAGATGTCCTGAAAGAGCTGGCCAAGACCACCTTCACCGCACGGCGTGACCTGCCGGCAGAGGAGAACATTTTCATTGAAAACGGAAAGGTCATGGAAGAGTTGTTCCTGCTGTCGCAGCGGGAGCATCCTGTGGCGGTGGCGGCCGGAAAGACGGCCACGGTCTCCAAAGTGATCCTGATGGACACGGCGTTGCAAGTCATCTTTCATGAGAAGTGCGGTTTCGTGATCCTGACCGGCGACCAAGACCTTAAGAACATGACGCTGCCGGAAGTCTTAGACGTGGCGCGCCGCGGGCTGAGCGTGATGTTCGGGACCAGCTCGGCGGATCAGAAACCCAAGCTGCCAACGTAGGAGGCAAGGCGCCCTCTGGCCCGGAGGGCGTTGCACCAGGGAGGCGGGCATGGGCAGTCGATCCCTAGTTGTGGTTGCGGTGGCCCTGGGGTTGCTCGTCCCAACGAGCGTTAGCGCCCAGTGGCAGAAGCCGGAACGGTTTGCTCCGGATTTACGGTCGCCGGAACTGCTGGCGGAGGAGGTCCGCGCGGAACTGGCCAAGACCACTTACCTCGCACGCCGCGATCTTCCAGCCGGCGAGGACATTTTCGTCGAGGGCGGCAGGGTGCCGGAGGAGATGCTCGCTCGCACCTCGCGGCCGCGAGCGGTTGCGGTCAGCGCCGGCCAGGGCGCTACCGTGCTCAAGGTGATCGTGACGGAGACGTCGATTCAGGTCCTTTTCCGGGAGAAGTGCAGCGTCACCATCGTCTCGGAGGGAGAGCAGGACCTGCGGGACCGGAACGTCCCCGAGCTGGTTGGACTGGCCCGGAGCGGGTTGAGCGTTGTTTTTCACATAGGCGGAAATCTGAAGCGGAAACTGCCGACCTAAACTGAGCGTCTTAAATAATTGCGCATAGACGTCGCAGGGTTTCGTTGCCGTACGCCCACTGCTGAAACTGCTGCTCGACATCTTGCACGAGTTCCGAGAGCAGGGGGAAGTAGCGATTGTGC
>JBGPDC010000289.1:0-4618 GCA_041482115.1 Terriglobia bacterium
CCCGGCGGCTGCGAGCCTGAGCCCGGCGAGCTTCACGGTCCGCGCCTGGGTCCGGCTCACGGCGCTCCCCACCGGTTGGGGCGTGCTGGTCTCTAACTACGGAGGCAACTATCAGGGCTGGTATCTCGGCGTCCATGCCTCGGGCCAGCTCATCTTCTCGATCGCGACGCTGCCCGCGAGCGCGCCGTGGCTGGTCTCGACGGCCACGCTCTCACCGGGCCTCTGGTACCACGTCACCGCGACCTACGACGGCGCGTCCCGCACCGGCGCGCTCTACGTCAACGGCGCGTCGGACGCCGCCACCGTATTCCCCGGCTTCACCCCCCAGGCGTCGCTACCCCTGACTTTCGCCCGCGCCTCCTGGTATGACGGCTACTACGCGAGCGTGACGCTCGACGAGGTGCGGATGATGCCGGTAGCACAGTCCCCCTCGGAGGTCCTGACCGACTACCAATCGTTTCCGTAATAACCAAGGCGCGACCGTGAGAAGCTGTGAGAATCACAGCCTAAGGAACATTTCATCCTAGAAATGTTTGATTCTGGGGGCGACCGGTGGCTGCCCGCTTCAGATTCTGCGGTCTCCTTTTGCACTTCGAGTGGGTATCCATTGGAAGCTCGCCGGGGCCGGCTTCTCATTCCATCCCGTTAACGTGGCGAATCGAGGCGGATGGTTACGGATTGAGGCGGCGCGACAAGGATCGAGACGAATCGCGGCGCAGGTGCTGGGCTCGGCTTGACGCGGGTCCCTCGGGGTTTCCACAATAGAAGGGTGACTCAGATCGCTCCGAAGCGTGTCGGGTTTTGGATCGTGTGGGGGAGCATCCTCGCGCTCGGAGTGATCGGCCCGGTTCTCGCGCCGGCTCAGAAGGGCGTGAGCAGCGAGAAGAAGACCTCGCCCGAGCTGGGTCAGATTCCCACCGGAGTACTCAAGGTCGAAAAGCTGAAGGGCGTGGTCAAGTCGGTCGATCTCGAGAAGCGCAGCGTGACCGTCGGGCACGCCGGCAACAGCAGCACCTTTGAATTTCCCACGGCGGCCGGGCGCGAGAAGATTTCCATCTCGGGCAAGGTCGCGCGCGCCAGCGGCAAGCGCGCCTTCCGGCTGGAGGATCTTAAGCCGGGCAGCGAAGTCCGTGTGCAATACTATCCAGCGCTGGGGACCATCATGGAAATCGTAGTCGAGGACCAGCCCAAGTGAGGCGGCACGCGGCGCTCGTAGCGCTGTGGCTGGCCCTGCTGCCCGTTCGGGTGTGCCCGGCGGCCGAGCGGGTGGTGGCGATCGGGGACGTCCACGGCGCCTACCAAGAGTTCGTCAGCCTCCTGCAAACCGCGGGGCTGATCGGCAAAGACCTGAACTGGACGGGCGGCAAGACGATCCTCGTGCAGACCGGCGACGTGGTGGACCGCGGTCCGGAGTCCCGGAAGGCGGAGGACTTGCTGACGGGGCTGGTCGACAAGGCCCGCCGGCAGGGGGGCGAGGTCCGGCCGCTGCTGGGGAATCATGAGGTGATGCTCATGACGGGCCTCCTGACCTACACGGTGGCGGAAGATTACCAGAGCTTTGCCGGAAACGACGCCGAGAAGGTCCGGCAGCGGGAATTCCAGGACTACGTGAAGTACCGCGAGAAGCGGGCCGCCCGGTTCAAGCAGCCGAAGCCCCAGTTCGGGAACGCCGAGCGGGAGGCCTGGATGAAGGCGCACCCACCGGGCTATTTCGAGCTGCGGCGGGCGTATGCGTCCGACGGGCAGTACGGGCGTCTGCTGCGGCGCCGGGACACTGTGACCCAGGTGGACGACACGGTCTTCGTGCACGGCGGCCTCGCGCCCGATCTGCCGTTCAAGAGCCTGCGCGAGATCAGCGAACGGGTGCGCAAGGAGCTGGAAGTGGTCGACCAGGCCTGGGCGAGCCTCACCTCGCGGGGCATCCTGTGGCGGTACCTGAGCATCGACGAGGTCAAGGCCGAGGCCGAGGCGGAAGCTAAGGCCTTGCAGGCGGAGAAGAATCCGCCCGACCCCGAGCTCGAACCCCTCCTGGCGATCGACCGGATTGTGCTCTACGCGAACAATGGTCCGCTCTGGTATCGGGGTTACGCGCAGCAACCCGAGGGGGAGATGGCTGCGGCGCTCGACCGGGTACTGCAGCAGTTCGGTGTGAAGCAGATGGTCATGGGCCACACCGTACTGGGGCGGAGTCCCACGCTCCGGTTCGGGGGGAAGGCGATTTTCATAGATACCGGTATGCTGGTCTCCTTCTTCCAGGGCCGCCCGTCGGCGCTCGAAATCAGCGGCGGGACGCTTAAAGCCTTCTATATCGGCGAGCCGCCCCAGCCTGTGGCGGGTGGTGGGGCGGCAGGGCCGACCCAGACGCAGTAGCCCTCCTCCGTCTTTAGCCCTATCCTCTTGACCCCTAAGCGGCTCCGTGGTACAGTCGGGCCGATTCTGTTTGGAGGGCTAGATGCTTGCCTTAAGGAAGTTTCTCTGCTTTTCCTTGTTTCTGGCGCTGGCCGCCGTCGCTCCTGTCCGGGCGGCCTCGAACGACGCGCCGAAGCTCACGCTGGCCGAGCAGGAGGAGTTCCTGCGCACGGCGAAGGTGGTCACGATGCACAACCTCGGTACCGGCGTGACTAATTCCCGACAGGCGACCCTCGACAACGGCAAGTTCCGGCACGACGCGCACATCCAGGTCATCAACGAAAGCAAGGCCAGTTTTGCGGGGCAGCGCCGCACGGAGCTTAATTTCAAGGACACCTACAAGTACAATGTCGCCGCCTACGAGCTGGCCAAAATCCTGGAACTCAACATGGTGCCGCCGTCGGTGGAGCGCAAGATCGGTGGCGAGACTGCCGCGGTGACCTGGTGGGTCGACGGGACGGCGATGACCGAAGCAGACCGCACGAAGAAGAATCTCTCGCCGCCCAATACGCTGCTGTGGAACCGCGAGATGCAGGTCGTGCGGGTGTTCGATCAGCTCATCTTCAACACGGACCGGAACCTCCAGAACCTGGTGATCACCACGGAATGGCGGATCTGGATGATCGACCACACGCGCGCCTTCCGGATGTCACATGACCTCGAGAACGTCAAGAATCTCGAGCTTTGCGAACGGCATCTGCTGGCCAAGATGAAGGAGCTGAACAAGGCCACGCTGCAGGCGAAGCTCCATCAGTGGGTCGGGAATCCGGAAATCGACGGCCTGCTGGCCCGGCGCGACTTGATCGTCAAGTACTTCGACAAATTGGCCGCGGCCAAGGGCGAAGCGATGGTCTACTACGAGCTGCCGCCCCGCGAGTAGGGGCCGGCCGCGCGGCGGTCCAGCCGCTACAATAGCAGTCATGGTCAGGAAGATCCCGTTTGGCCGGGGCGAGCTGGAAGTCTCGTTTCCCGAGTATCTGGACGTGGAATGGGTGCAGCCGGACTACGGCCCGGGGGTCGCCGATCCGGAGGGCCTCATCACGGCGCGGCTGCGTCAGCCGACCGGGGTCCCGCCACTAGCAGAGCAGGCCCACGGGGCCCGGCGCATCGCCATCGTCATCGACGACATAACACGTCCCACGCCCTCGCGGGTGATGCTGCCGCCGGTGTTGCGGGAACTGGAGGCGGCGGGGGTGGACGCGGCCGGCATCCGGATTCTCGTGGGCGTCGGCTCGCACCGCACCATGACGCCGGCGGAAATCGAGACCCTCACCGGCCCCGAAATTTTTTCCCGTTACCAGGTGGTGAACCACGAGGCGCGCGACCCGCAGCATCTGGTGCACCTGGGCGCTTCACCCCGGGGCATCCCGGTGTGGATCAACCGGCTGGTGGCCGAGGCAGACCTGGCCATCATCACCGGCTTCATCAAGCCGCACAACGTGGCCGGTTACTCGGGTGGCTACAAAGCTTACTTCCCGGCGGTGTCGGGTATCGAGACCATCGTCGGCATCCACGCCTTGCAGCAGTTGCCGGGCGAGCCTTGCCGGCTCGGCGAAATAGACAATCCCTTTCGCGTCGAAGTGGACGCGATGGGCCCGCTGGTACCGGCCCGCTCTTTCCTGCTCAATACCGTCATCAACCGGCAGAAGCAGGTGGTGGCGGCCTTCGCCGGCCACGCCATGGAGGCGCACCGCGCAGCCGTGACGTTCGCCGAACAGCGCGCCGTGGTGCCGGTGTCGGGGCCCGCGGACGTGGTGGTCACCTGCGGCGGGTATCCGTCGGACATTTCGCTTTATCAGGGGGTCAACGCGCTGACCTCGGTCGTGCGGCTGCGTACGCCGCTGGTGAAGCCGGAAGGACAGGTGATCCTGGTGGGCGAGTTCCGGGAGGGGCTGGGCTCGGAGTTCGGCGGCAGCGGGCGCCACAAGGATCTGGCCACGGCGTGGTCGAGCCACCTGCAGAAGATGAGCCGCCTGACCGTGGTTTCGGAGAATGTGCCACGGACCGCGTTGCAGGCCGCCGGGATCGGGAGCGCCGACAGCGTGGAGGCGGAGCTCCGCTATGCCATGGGAACCCACGTGGTCGTGTTGCCAGACGCGCCTTACACGGTGGGGCGAGCGGCTGCTTAGCGCGACCGCGGGCTGTGCTACCTTCTTTTTATGGCCTTCGAATCCGACAAGATCATGTTCGAGATCTACCGGGAGAAGAC
>JBGPDC010000290.1:0-4286 GCA_041482115.1 Terriglobia bacterium
GTAGAGCCGAAGCCACCCTCCATCCTTGGGTACCTCAGTGGGACGGTGACTTTTCCCGACGACATCGTGGCGCCGATGGGCGAGGGTTGGGAGGGGGTTTGGTGGGGCGGGCGCCCTCGGCGGCCGGCGGCCCCGCGGCCGGCTTCTCGCACCACTTTGAAATCCCGAAAAGGCCGGCGAGGGCGTCGGCCGCGGGCGAGGGCGCCCGCCCCACCCTGTTAAGCCGCTCGCGCCTCGACGGGCGGCAACTCCTCGGGCACCAGCGGCTGGGTGGCGTCGATCTTCAGCCACAGCAGCGCGCTCACGAACGACAGGGTGGCCACCCCGGCAAGCGGCAGGTTCCAGCCATACTTCTCGACCATCCCGCCGTAGGCCGCGGCGGCGATGGTCGAACCCATTTGTCCCGCCATGTTCATCGAGCCGGTCACCGTCCCCGCATACCTCTTGCCAATATCCAGACAAGTGGCCCAGCAGTTCGGCAGCATGAAGTCCGAGACGGCGAAGCTGAGTGCGAGCGCGGCAATCGCGACCGTCTGGTTCTCGACGGCGATCGAGACGAGCATGAAAGCCCCGGCGGCCACCATGGCGCCCAATCCCACCACGCGGCGTCCCCACTTCAGGCCGATCTTCGTGATCATGCGGTCGCTGGTATAGCCGCCGGCCATATTGGCGACGGCGCCCATGATGTAGAGCAACGATGCCCAGCCCGCGAGCCCCAGACCGGTCACCCCGCGGCCTTTCACGAGGTACGTCGGCATCCAGGAGAAGAACCAGTACGAGCCGTAACAGAAGGCGTGATACATGCCCATCACGGCCCACAAGTTGCCGCTCTTGAGCGCCACCTTCCAGGAAAGGTTGACGTGGGCCCCCCGGCTCGGCCCGATCTCCTCCAGCTCCTCCGCGCTGACCCCCTCCTTCTCGCGCGGCTCATCGCGGAACCACAGGTACCACGCCACCGACCACACCACCCCGATGCCCCCGAAGATAAAGAACACCGGGCGCCAGCCCAGCTTCGCCTGCAACGGCACCACGATCGCCGGCGAAAGCGCCGCCCCAATGCGGCTGGCGGTCCACACCACGCCGTGGGCCCGCGCCCGCTCCTTGAACGGAAACCAGCGGGCGATGGTCGCCGAGCAATTCGGGTACGCCCCGGCCTCGCCCATCCCAAAGAGGAACCGGCAGCCGAGCAGAATCGCGTAACTGCTCACCGCCCCCGTCAACGCCGTGAACGCCGACCACCACACGACAATCCGCGTCAGGATCAGCCGCGGCCCGAAGCGGTCGCCCATCCAGCCACCCGGGATTTCGAACACCCCGTAGGCGAAGACAAAGACGCTGAACACGTAGCCCATTTGCGTGGGCGACATGTGCAGCTCGTCGGACATGCGCGGCGCCGCCACCGCGATGCAGATCCGGTCGAGATACGTAATGATCGAGACCAGAAACAGCATCCCGAGCACTTTGTGCCGGGTTTTAATGGGCGTTTTCCTCGGTGTACTTCTTATACAGTCCGGCGATGTTGGCTTCCTGGGTGTCGCCCGGGTGGATCACCACGCGGTACCGGAACCGCAGCGTCTTGCCCGGCTGCAGCGTGATGCTGCCGTTGCGCTTCGGGTCGTTGTAAAAGTCGTGCTCCCCAAAAATATTGGCGGCGAACAGCCCGTAGCTGCGCGTGTGCCAGTAGGTCGGATGCTTGGGATTGCCCGGATGATCGAAGATCGCGATGCCCAGCTTTTCGCCCTCCAGCATGCCCCAGTAATCGAGCCACGGAGAGCGCTTGCCCCAGACCTGCGCTTCGCCGGTCCGCCCGTCGGCCGCGACCATCTTGCCGGTGGCCTTCGCCTGCTCCGGCTTGTCGTTCTTCTGCGGCTCCTGCAGCGGCGTGGCCAGCCGGATCGCGAACGTACCTTCTTTCGTGTCCCCGAACAAGACCTTTTCGGCAGCCTTCCACTCCACGTCGAAGTCCATGATCCGCAGCTTCGGGTCGGAATAGACCGTAGTGGTGCGGGTCTCGGCGAGGACGAGCTTGCCTTCCGGGGTCTTCCAGTCGTAAGCCATCTTGATGGTTCCGGCCTTGGCGCCCCCCTTCACTTCGAGCACCTTGTTCAGCACGACCTTGCCCTTGATCGGCGGCCCGCTCTTCTCGCCGGGCTCGTTGGCCCAGAAGTCCATGCCGTTGACTTCGCCGTGGGTGAACCACAACCCGCGGTGGTGCGGATGGTCGTGGGTCTCGCTCGGGATATTCAGCATCGGATAGCCGCGCGTGACGGACTTCCCCGAGGCCGAGCGCAGCGGGTGCATGTAAGGCTTGGGCGTTTCCGGCCCGAAAAACAGGCTGGAGAACGGCTTGCCGTCCACGACGATCTCGATCTGCGTGTCGGTTTTGTTGAACTTGACCTGTGCCCGCAAAGGGAGCAGGCACGCCAAAGCGACAAGGATCAGGCGTTTCTTCATGGCAGAGAGTGTACCAGAACCCGGCGGCGGCGAAGCACCGGGGGGTGCTGTGGAGCGCGGACCTGGCGAACTAGGAGCCGTACGGCGGCGTGACGGCGTGGAACCCCTTTTCGGTAGAAGGTCTTGAATTCCCGCCCGGTGGGTAGTGTAATCTGGACGGGAATTTTCCCGCTACACGCACGTTTTGAATCGTGGCGGGTATGGGGAGCCAGTCCGCTCGACCGGCTGAGGAAGAGAGCGGGCAGCGACGTCCGAGTAGGACTGTACTCACCGTGATCCGCGTAAAGAAACCGGCGCTCTCCGAGAAGCGGTCATACGTCCTGAAGACTTCGGCTCTCGAGGCCGCCCTTCTGGAAGCTCACCTCGACTGCCACGTCGACTTGACCTACTGGACTCCCAATCCTGATGGCTCGATCCTGGAGGCGTGGTATTTGCTGCCGAATGAAAACGTGCCCTATTCACGAGTGCACCTGCGGGCTGGTAGTCTTCTGCGCGCGGTCCGTCACGACGCGTTCACGGCAATGCAAGAGACGGTTCTGCCCGCCTTCGTCGACTGGTTGTCGAGGGTCCTTGTCCTTCCGGAGATGTCTCCGGTTCTTGTAAGACCACCGTATTTCGAGGCAAGATATAGAGATGGCGCGGTGCAGATCAGGCATGACGTCGTGGGCGCAACAGCCTAACGAGGCGTTGCAGCGGGCGGCGCAAAAACGGCGCCTCTTCTGAACGCCCAGACCGTGAGACACATATAATGGAGCTGCTTATGGAAGCGCTCATCATTCGTCCCCGAGGTCGGTGCTTCGTCCGGCAACTTGCCGCCGCGGCTGGCCTCGGTGTCTCTGCTATTTTGGTTGCGCTCCTGCTCGCGGGACCCAGGCAGGGGGAGTTGGTGGCTCTAATGGCCGGGTTTGTCCTTCTCCTTGCCGCCGTTTCGCATGCTTGGTGGCTGAGACAGAGGTCTCCGCAAGCCATTGTCTTAACCGCCCAATACATAGCGGTGCTGGACCCAACGGGGAAGCGCGCCTATCTCCGCTGGGATGATGTGCGCAAAGCAAACCATGCAGCCACGCTAGTCGGCCTGCGCTGGCTACTCCACGGAGCAAAATTCAACCTGCTCGTCCGAGACATTGGCGTAGAACCGGCCCGCTGGGCCGCACTGTGGCATCGCTTGTCCACCGAGCTCGAAAGCCGAGGTGCGCCCTTGCGCGTAGACCTCCTAAGTTACGGGCTCTATGAGGAGTAGGGAATTCACGCGGTCTCGAACGAGGCGCCGGAGCGCCCCAGCCGGCCTGAACAAGACTTAGCCCTCCGATGGAAGGGGCAGTGCAAGAAACATGGAGACCGTTCTTTGCTGGCATCCGGAGAAGGCTCGCTCGAACCTGCGCAAGCACGGCATCACCTTCGAAGAGGCGGCCTCGGTATTTCGAGACCCTCTCCGTGACCATCAGCGACCCGCTACATTTAGGGAAGAGGATCGCTTCGTGACCATTGGGCGGTCCAGCCGAAACAAAACCCTGGTCGTGGTACCTTCGGAAGTCGGGGATACGATTCGAATCGTTAGCGCCAGACTCGCGACCCGGCAGGAACGAAGAAAGTATGAAGAGCGCACGCTCTAAACCCGAACCCGAGGAGATGCTGCCGGAATACGATTTTTCCAGAGGCGTTCGCGGAAAATACGCGGGCCGGTTCACAAAGGACACGATCATGGTGGTCCTTGACCCGGACGTCGCTGAAGTATTTCCCGATCCCAAGTCAGTAAACAAAGCTCTGCGGGTGCTAAGCCACATCATTCGGGACCGTGGTGGGAAGACGGAACGCCGCCGTCAAACATAGAC
>JBGPDC010000291.1:0-4241 GCA_041482115.1 Terriglobia bacterium
AAAAACCTTTCTTATAGGACGGGAAACCTGGGGCGTTCCTGCGCCTCCCGTTGGTCGGCGATGAACTGTCGGGGTCACCCGGCCGATCAAACCCCTCTTGACACGGGGCGGCCTTCTCATGGAAGCCGCGACCGTAAGGGAGCGGTCAGGGTCGCTGTCACCACGCCTCCCGGAGATGCTAAAGCCCCCGAAGATAATCCTCGTGCTCGAGGTTGCTCTCCACGCGGCACTCCGCCAGGATTTCCATCATTTGGCCCACCGGCACGCCGGCCAGTTCGGCGGCCTTGCCCAACGAAGCCTGTCGCTGCCGGTACCGCTCTACGGCGAGCATGATTCGCCCCTTGTGCATATTCCCATCCTAATCAGGCCCGTCTCCCGCCACCCTCAATACCGCTGCTGTTGCGGATTCCCATGCTCAAACGGCTTCGGAAAATAGACGTCCTCGTCCTGCCCCCGCAGCTCCTCCCGGCTCACCAGCGCCGCCCCCGACGCCGGCTCCGGCGCTCCCTTCAGGGCCAGCACCTGAAAGCGGCCCGGCTCCCGCTCCCACGCCACGTACCGCCGCGCGCGATACCGCCCCTCCCCGTCCGGCGCGAGTACATGGATCCGCCCCCGGTCCTCCGGCGTCACGTCCCTCATGAAGTAAAAGTGGTAGAACCGCAGCTTTCCCTGCTCCACCACGATCTCCCGCGCGAACTCGAGATCCGGCACGCCGGTGAGGTACTCCGCGAAATACCGGTCCCACGGCCCACCGCCGATCCCGAAATACGGCGCCGTGCCCCGTACCAGGTGCGTCTCCGGCACGACGATCCAGTCGTGCGCCGCGAGCGGCACGAGCCCCTTCAAGGGACCCTTCAACGCCTGCAACTCCTCCGACTGCGGGACCCAGCACTGCTCGATCTCCGCCACCGTGCAGGCCGCGAAGTATCCGCACAACAGCCCCCCATACACGATGCTCCCCCGCCGCCGCCCCCCAGCCGCCGGCAGCGCCAGCAGCATTGCCAGCCCCGGACTCATCGTGTAGTAGTGCCGCAGGGTCTTCGAATTCAGGAACGCCACCGGCGCATACGCCAGCACCAGCAGGCCGCCGGCAAACAGGGCCACGCGCGCCGCAACGCCCGGTCTCCCCGCCGGCCGCATCGCCCCCAGCAGGACTCCCACCAGCAACGTCATCCCCAGCCCCACCGCCGCCGGTCCCCACAAGCGCGTGACGTCGTAATAGGAATTCTTGACGCCGTTGAGATTCTGCAGGTGCAGGCGCGTCCACATCAGGTTCACGCGGAAGTAGTCGTAGCTGAAGTCGTAGCGCGCTTCCGCCTCGCTCCCCACCCGGCTGTCCCGCGCGTGCTCCGCGTTGAGATAGCCGCGGTAAAGCAGCAGCGTCCCGCCTGCCACCACCCAGCTCAACGCTGCCAGTGCCGCCGCGCGCTTCCAATACCGCCGCTCGAAGCAGCACAGCGCCATCCACAGTGGCGCTCCGAGCGCCAGGCCAATCGCCGGAGAGCCGGAAAACACCACCACGAGCAGCAGCAACACCGCGAGCAGCGCCCCGCGGCCCGCTTTCACCCGCTCCGCCCCGAGCGCGCCCCGGAACGCCAGCAGGTACACCGGCAGCCAGAACATCGGCCATACAAAGAAGGAACAGTTCAGCGGCCAGAACAACGCTCCGTGCGCGACCGGGATCAGCACCAGCGCCGCCGCCGCGAGCCACGCCGCGCGCCGCCCGAGTCCGAGCCGCACGAGCAGCAGGTACCAGAACCAGGCGCCCGCCGTATGCGCGAGCACCGCGAGGCCGAACACCAGTTGCGGCGCGTAGCCGAACCCCCGCACCAGCGCATAGTTGATCCAGCGGCTGAGAGAGTCGAACTGAAACACCCCGTACATCCGGTTCTCGGCGAGATCCCGCAGGGCGCGCAGATGTCCGGCGAAGCTCCCCCCCGGCTCCCCGAGGTAGAAGCGCAGATGCAGCCAGTCATCGACGACGTATTCCGCGTGCGGCCAATAGAGAAGATATACGGCGGCGAGCGCGAGCAGGCCCAGGGGCGGCAGCACCTTCTCGCGCCTGGAGGCGGGGACCACGCCTCATTCTGCGGAATCGCCTGCCGCCGGTGCAACTCCGGCGACGCCCGGCCTAGGGACGCTGGTAGATGAACTTGCCTCCGCGGATGGTGTACCGAACTTTCGCCAGCGCCCGAATGTCAGCGGCGGGATTCCCTTCCACGACCACGACGTCGGCCCTGTATCCCGCCACAACTTCCCCAGCCTTGATGCCGCCACCAAACCGGCTCACCGGTGCCGTCGTGAGCGCCGCCAGGATCTGAGCCGGGCTCATCCCGGCCTGCTGCAGCAGCACGTATTCTTCGCTCGGGTCGTAGTCCGGGATAAATCCGGCGTCGGTGCCGAAGAGAATCTGGCCTCCCGCCTGAAGATATTCGCGTACCTGCCGGAGCAGTCCTTGCTGCTTCCGGCTGGGCTCCGTTCCGGCCAGTAGCTTGAGCGTCGGGATCAAGGCCACGTGTTTCCGCAGGGCGCTAGCGAGCAAATCCCGCGGCCAACCCTCGGACTCTTCCGTCACGTGTGCCAAAACATCGACGCCCCCGTCGATGGCTGCACGCCACCCATTCATGTACTGCGGATGAGCGAAAACAACTTTTCCCTGCCGATGCGCTTCCGCCGTTACAGCCCGGACCAGGTCCGTCGCGAGGGCCGTGTGGCGGTCCTGCTCGTGGTCCGTGATGGCTCCGGTGTGAAGCTTGATGGCGTCTGCCCCGGCCGCCAGCTTGCGGCGTACCTCTGCGGTCGCTTGGGGCGGAGTCAGCAACTCCGGTAGCAGGAGCGGCTTGAGGTAGTAAGGCGTGCCGTCCCTCGCCACCAGCGGCTCGCCGGTCGTCAAAATGCGCGGTCCCGGGACTTCCCCACGGTTGATGCGGAGGCGCAAGGCCTGCGTGTTTTCAAACCGTGAACCAGTGTCGAAAACCGTTGTAAAGCCGTAGCGCGTGAGCATCCGCTCGAGCTGTTGTGAAACTCGCGCGGCCGGAAGAGAAGCTGCGTTCTCCCATTGTGGAGCGGTGAAATGAACGTGACTATTCCAAAAGCCCGCCGCGATCGTCAACCCGGTGCAGTCGATGACTTCGGCTCCCGGTGGGATCCGAACCGTGCTCTTCGCGCCCGAGGCGACGATCCGCTCGCCGTCAATCAGCACCACCCCGTCCGCAACAACCTGCTCTGGATTGCGATAGACTCGGCCCCCAACCAGGGCCACCACGCCGCCGCGGCAGGGGCTGTGGACCAAGAGCAGCGCGACGCAGAAGGAAAGAGCGCTTAGGGAGCGGAAGCCCGGCACCGCTTCATTCTAGCCGTTGGCTGAAAGGACGCCACGCAGCCGGTTATCGCGCTGAAGAGTGGATCGCCGACGCGCACCTGGGGGGCGACCGCGCCGCCCAGATAGCCGGTCAGCAACATCGCGCCAAGGATGGAGGTCCGCGGCACGCAGAGGAGCGTGCAGACGAGCAGCAGGACTCCGATCCCAACCACCACGCTCTCGGGATATCCGAGCCGCACCGTTCCCTCCACGGCCACCGGCGCCTTCATCACTTTCATGACGCCGTCGACGAGCAGGACCACGACGGTCAGGGCGCTAACGATAGCCCGGCCCAGAGCCGCTTCGTCGCGACCATTAATTCTCCCCCCTAGCCGCCGGCAATGGCGCCTACGATCAAGAGAGGCTCCGCCCCGGACGCGACCGCGGCGGGCAGCGGGGCGTCCGGCGAATCGTGGGACAGATCCTGCTCGCAGGCGAAGAACCTGACGTAAGGCCGGCGCTGCTGGGTGACGTGATCGCGGATGGTCCCGCGCAGCATCGGATAGCCGGCCTCCAGGGCGTCGAGGACCGCGCGCAGCGTGACCTGCCCCCCCACGTCGAGTTCCACCTCGCCCTCGACGCGCGCCAGCGTCCGCAGATGCCCCGGGAGCCCGACCCGGATCATGGCAACACCTGGACCTCGACCGACAGCACGGCCGGAAGATCCCGGACAATGGGCGCCCAGTTGTCTCCGGAATCGGCCGAGCAGTATACCTGCCCGCCCGTGGTGCCGAAGTACACGCCGCACGAATCGAGCGAATCGACGGCCATCGCGTCGCGCAGCACGTTGACGTAGCAGTCGCTCTGCGGCAGGCCTTTCGTGAGCGCCTCCCACTCGTTTCCGCCGGTCCGGCTGCGGTAGACGCGCAGCTTCCCATCG
>JBGPDC010000292.1:0-4209 GCA_041482115.1 Terriglobia bacterium
AGTGGAAGAAGAAGTGCCTTGCGACAAGATAGTGACGGAAACGCATATCGTCAACGAGGAACTGGCCGTCGAAATGCGGACACACAGTCTCCATCCGCACGGCTTCGCTTTCCTCGCCGCTCACGACGGCGCCTACCCGCTATCGCCGCCGGACAAGTCGCAGCCGGTGGGCTCTGAGCAGCCACTGTGGGATCTGCTCAACGTCAAGAAGTTCAAGAAAGGCGATCGCGTCCCCCCGGCAGCCACTTTCGACTACACCTGGATCGCTGGAGCGCCGAGCGAGGCGGACCCCAACACCATCGAAGCCTGGCCGACGACTGCCGGCGTGTGGCTCTATCACGATCACTCCATCTGCGACATGGATAACGTGAACCTCGGGGCCATCGGCATCATCGTGATCCACAATCCCCAGGATGCGGAGCTGGAGGTGGATATCCGGCGGCCGAACGACCCAGACCACCTCGATCCGGCGTTTCTGCCGGGCGGCTTGGTAAACGGACCGCTCATCGTGAGCGGTGTGGCCGGCGGAAAATTCTATGTCCCCCCGCCCGGCAAAGCGCTCTATCTGCAACTCTTTCATACGCTGACGGGCACCCAAGGCGGGATGCTGATGAACGGACGGCAGTATCTGGGGAACACTCCGACCTTGATCACGGGTCCCGAAACGCTGATGCGCTTTGGCGTAGTCGGCATGGGTCCGGCCGAGTTTCACACCTTTCATATTCACGGGCATCGCTGGATAATCCCCGGACCGGATGGTTCCGACCAGGACACGATCCAAAACAGCCCGCAAATCCGGGCGGTATCGCAGTTCGAAGACACCCGCATCTTCGGCCCGGCTAATTCGTTTGTGTTCTCGATACGCGAAGGAGAGTTCTTCGGCGCGCGGGACGACGATCCGGCGGGCGAGTATCACATGCACTGCCACGTGTTAACCCACATGGACATGGGCATGATGGGATCGCTCTTGCTCCTGCCCGCGGAAGGCGGCCCGGCGTCGGACCTTCCGGAAGGCGTGCCGTGCCCGGGCGATATCATGGCCCCGATGGACCAGACCATAGAAGTCCTGGATAGTTCCTTCTCGCCGCAAACCATCAGCGTGGCGCCGAACGCGCAGGTGACCTTCAAGTTCACGACGTTCCCGCATACCGTCGAGACCACGGCTCATACGAATGCCGACCCGATCGAGATCACCAAGGATCCCAACGGCTCCCCGGGGGACGTGAATCAGGCCATCCCCGCCGGTCAGGAACGAACCGTGACGATTCAGGGGACTTCCGGCGGCAAGATCAATTTTCAGTGCGGCATCCATTTATTCCCAGGCACGATAAACATCGCGTAGGGGGGGCGCGCAGCTCAGGCTGACTGTCAGAGAAAATCCCGGGTTCCGGAGTCTGGAGGGGCTGATACGAGAGGCCGGCTTGGCTCCAAAGCCTCAGCCCGCCGGCGAATCCCGCCAGCGCGAGAATGTAGTCCTGGTTGAATCCCTGCGTTGATCGTCGCCGAGGCCGCCGTTACCGCGCCCCCGCCCCCAAGTACTCCGCCATGGCCTTATCCAGCGCCTGCGTCACCTGCGGCAGCGTCTCCGGATTGTTCATCAGGTTGCGCGCCCCCGTGGTGCTGTACTTCTGGAAGAACTGGTCGGCGGCGACCAGCGCCAGCGTGTAGTAGAGCATCGCCTCCGGGGCGCTCGCTCCCGACCAGTGCAGCGGCAACTGGTCGAGCTTGGGCAGTCCCCCCTCGTGAACCAGGTCCTTCAGCCGCTTGAGCTGGCTCGAGTCCAGCGCGTCGCCGGAAAGTTTCTGCGCGAAGCCTTCCTGCAGCCACGCCGGCCAGCTTCCCAGGTTCGACATGCAGGCGTGCACGATCTCGTGCGCAAACACCCGCCGCAGCTTCGAGTCGATGCCCCGGCTGCCCGTCACGAGCGGCACGCGGATCTTCCCGTCGTATTGCCCCCCGCTCCAGTCCGGCCCCCCCGTGGTCTGGCGATACGCATCCTTGGTCTGGACGATCGTCACCAGCCGGCTATCGGCCTGGCACCCCAGGCTGAAACTCACCCGGGAAAATTCCTGCTCCAGCACCGCGACCATCTCCCGCGCCAGCGCCGGATCGGCCACCTGCCCCTCATACCGCAGCAGGAACCGCGTCCCGTAGCTCTTCTCCGAGCTTTTGTCCGACGCCGTCTCGCGCTCGATCTTGGCCAGCAACTGGCGAGCCGCCGGGTCGTCCTTCACCTCGATCGCGCTCTTCAAATAAGTCACGGCATTGCGGGAGTCGTCGAGCCGGTAGTCGGCCATACCGGCGAGCAACAGCAGCTCGCGGTCCTTGGGATGCGCCCGCAGCGCCCCTTCGGCGACTTCGAGCGCCCGGCCGAACTGGTTCAGCGCCAGCAGCGCCGACGCCCGCACCACCGCCGCGTCCCGGTTGTCCGCGGGCGCGCCCGCCTTCGCCAGAATCTGCTCCGCCTCGGCCGCTTTGCCGTTCTGGAGCGCGTCGGCCGCCTTGAAAATCTGGGACGCGAGCCCAAAGTCCGGCCGCCCTTCGAGCTTGCCCTCCAGGTGCGGCGTGGGAATTTCGAGGCGTTCCTTGTCGGCCGAGGCGGCCCCCGTGCCGCGCCCGGCCGCCGGCGCCACCACCACCGCCGCCGCGTTCTTGCGCGCCTGCTCAAACTGCTCGGTCCCCACGAGGCCGTCCGTCCACACGTAGCCCTGCAGCTTCTGGCCCCCCGACTCCGCCGTCACCGAGAAGCACCGCCGCTGGCCGCCGGCGATCGCAAAGCGCACCCGCACCGCATCACCCTTCTGCAACCGCCCGATCACCGCCGCATTCTCCGCGCAGGCCTCGCGCAAAGGGTAATTGTCTTCCTTCACCGTCATGCCCGCGGGGGACTGGGCGTGCAGTGTCCCCGCACACCACAGCACTAAGAGGACGCGTCTCATGCTCCGATAGTAGCCCCGCGCAGGCCGCAGGTCTCTCGGGGAAAAGCCCGATTCTGAGGGCCCCTGGGGCATAGGCCCCTTTCAGGCGCCTTTATCCGACCGTAAGTGCTTGATAAAACACAGGATTCCTCTTGGTATGCGGAGTGCTCACATACCACGGAGGCAGATCCGATGGAGAACGAAACCCTCACCGTTATCGATAATCGGACCGGCAAGTCTTATATCCTGCCGCTTTACAAAGGCAACGTGCGCGCCATGGACTTGCGCCAGATCCGCAAAGACGCCGCCGACTTCGGCGTCATGAGCTACGACCCGGCCTTTCTCAACACCGCGTCCTGCCAGAGCACCATCACCTTCATTGACGGGGACAAGGGCATTCTGCGCTACCGGGGCTACCCGATCGAGGTCCTGGCCGAGCGCTGCAGTTTTCTCGAGGTGGCCTACCTGCTGCTGTTCGGCGAGCTGCCCACCGAGCCCGAGCTGCAGGAGTGGACCGACAAGGTCTCCCACCACACCATGATCCACGAGAACATCAAGAAATTCATGGACGGCTTCCACCACGACGCCCACCCCATGGGCATGCTGGTCTCGACCGTGGCCGCCCTCTCCACCTTCTACCCGGACTCGCGTCACATCGAGGACCGCCGCACGCGCCACTTGCAGGTACTGCGGCTCCTCGGCAAGATGCCGACCATCGCCGCCCACGCCTACCGGCACAGCCTCGGTCTCCCCTATGTCTACCCGGACAACACCCTGACCTACGCCGAGAATTTCCTCAACATGCTGTGGAAGATGACGGAGGTGAAGTACCTGCCGAACCCCGTGCTGGCGCGGGCGCTCGACGTCCTGTTCATCCTGCACGCCGACCACGAGCAGAACTGCAGCACCAACGCCATGCGGGCGGTCGGCAGCGCCCATTCCGATCCCTTCGTCACGACCGCGGCCGCCGCGGCGGCTCTCGCCGGACCGCTTCACGGCGGCGCCAACGAAGCCGTCCTGCGGATGCTCGATGAGATCGGCTCGGTCGAGAACGTGCCGGCTTTCGTCGACCAGGTCAAGGCCGGACACGGCAAGCTGATGGGCTTCGGCCACCGCGTCTATAAGAATTACGACCCCCGCGCCCGCATCATCAAGCGCACCGCCGAGGAGGTCTTCGAGGTCACCGGGCGCAACCCGAAGCTCGAGATCGCCATCGAGCTCGAGCGCATCGCCCTCCAGGACGAATACTTCATCAAGCGCAAACTCTATCCCAACGTGGATTTCTATTCCG
>JBGPDC010000293.1:0-4204 GCA_041482115.1 Terriglobia bacterium
CCGCGTGGTCAGAAAGTTCTCGTTGCTCAGCGTGTTGTTGGCAAAGATAAAGAAGCCGGTGTCGCCAAACACCGCGCCATTCGGCAACGGGTAAAAGCCGAGGATGCGCGCGATATTGGGATCGACCGGGACGGTCCCGGTGGTGAGATTGCCCTTCCGGGCTTCGGCGCTCAACGTGGTATCGATGGTGGTATTGCCCCGTTCCTGCCGCAACCCCTCAAAGCTGGCGAAGAAGAAGGTCTTGTTGCTCCGTAGCGGTCCGCCGAGAGAGCCTCCAAACTGGTGCCGCCGGAACTCCGGCGGCTTTTCTTCATCGAAGAAGTTCCGGGCGTCGAGGTTGTCGTTGCGGTGGAAATAAAAAGCTGTGCCGTGGAAGGTGTTGGAGCCGGACTTGGTAACCGCGTTGATAATGCCCCCGGCGGCCGGCCCGTACTGGGCGCCATAGGCGCTGCTGAGCACGCTGAACTCCCCGATAGCATCCACGCCCAGGTTCACCCCGTTGACGCTTCCGGGAGTCGAGCCATAGTAAGTGGTGAGGTTCAAGCCGTCGAGGCGAAAGCTGTTTTGGAAGGGACGCGATCCCGAAATGCTGAGATGGAGGCCGTAGCCGGTATCGATCTCGCGGTTCTGGCCGCGTGCGGCGGGTACCCCGGCCTGCAAGGTCGCGAGTTGGATGTAGTCCCGGCCGTTCAAAGGCAACTGCTCGATGGTGCGCGCGTCCACCACACTGGTGATGGCTGAAGGAGTCGCTTCGATGCTGCGCGCTTCGCCGGTCACCACGACGCTTTGGGTCAGGTCGCCGACCTGCAGCTTATGATCGACGACGGCTTCGTGGTCGACTTCGAGCAGGACATCCTCGTGCCGGCTGGCTCGCAGCCCCTCCTTCTCCGCCGTCACATGGTAGGCGCCCAGGGGCAGCCGCTCGAGCCGGTACGTTCCGTCGCGCCCGGTAGTGGTCCGGCGGACTTCCCCGGTGCCGACATGCCGGGCCTGGATCGCGGCGCCGGTCACCAGGCCGCCGTTTTGGTCGGTCACGGTGCCGGTGATGGCGCTGGCCCGGTCCTGCGCCGGAGCGCGAGCCGCTACCAGCGCGAACAGCAAGGCGATCACGGCGCCGCCACACTTCTTCATTAGCGTCCTCCCGTCAGCGGCCATGGTCCTTGCTGCCCAGCAAATGTAGAGCGTTCACCTTGCCCCTGCCCACCGTATACGGCTCGGCACGCACGACCCGTACAGACTCCGTCTGGAGCCAGATACTGCGAGTTAAGGAGCCGGCCCGAAGCCTCTTGATCTCGGCCAGGAAAGAACTCTTGATCTCTGCCTCCGGGCCGGTCTTCAGGCGCGGATGCACTCGCAGCTCAATCTCCGTCTGGCTGGTTCCCTCGCATTCTACCAGTTGGTAGTCGCTAGGCACACCACCGAATCGTGCCGGCAAGTGGTGTTCCAGAATGTGGAGCAGATCGTCGCTCAGCAAAGTCGTCCCGCCCCCGGTCAGTTTTCCGTAGCTGAAGATCTGGTCGATCTGCTGGGTCAGCCCCAGGGCTGTCAGGGAACAGTCGCAGGTGGCGCGTCCGAGCGTTCCGGCGTCGTCCATCTCCACGTTGACGACGACGGTCGGAGCCGAGGGCAACAGCGTGGTGAGCAGGAGCGAATCCACCTCGACGTCGCTGAGCGGTGCGATTCTGCGGCGGTTGATCACGGCGATGGAGTCGAGGCAGACGTGGACGCGGTTGCCGGTCATATGGCGGCAGCTCACGCCGATGGTGCCGAGCTCGGAGGCCGCGTAGCGGGGGTGGGCTTCGCAGCCGGCCGCCTCCAGCACCCGGCGCTTGGCGTCGGTGAAGGTTTCGCTGCCCACGAGGAACAGGGTGCCGCTGATATCCAGGCCTGCTTCCTGCGCCGCCGCGGCCACGCGCACGGCGCGGCTGACGGCGGCCGTCACCAGGCAGGGAAAGCCCTGCTGCTTGCGGCGCGCGAGCCACCGGGCCACGGGCGAGAAGTCGTTGTGCGGCAGAAACGAAGGGAAGGTTACCGGCAGGCCCAGCAGGCGCAGCTCCGCCAGCAGCAACAGCGTGACGAGCCGGTAGTGAGCCGAAGAGCGCAGGTCGCCGCCCATCGCGTACCACTTCTCCGGCGGGCGCCCGCGGCGCGTGTAGTTCAGAACGCGGCGCAAACCGGAGGTGCCCGGCAGGACCGCCGTCATGCTGATCAGCGGCCGCTTCCCCTCCTCGTAGTCGGCCGTCATGACCAGATTCTGAGCTTCGCGATAGACCTGATATTCCAGGCTCCGCTTGGTGACGGTGCCCAGGCTGCGGCTGGCGCTGGACGACGCCACCTCCACGACGCCCGTGACCCGGGGGTTGGCCATGGCAGGGGGATCCACAACGAGGCTTTTTCCGCCGCGCTCGACCGGCTTCTTGCCCTTGAACTCGTCGTGCGCAAGGTACACGCCCGCCTGGTAGAGCGTAGCGAGGGCCTTCTCGAGACCGTCTTGGCGGACCAGCCGCTCGAGATCGCCACAGGTGCAGCCGGCCCAGGCAAAGAGCGTGTGGTAGGGATGGGCCGGATTTTCGAACACGGCCTGCCGCATCAGACCCAGGAAATTGCTCTCGCGGTTTTGCAGGGTCCGGCGGATTAATGCGGGAGGATCCGGCTCCAGGGGGACGCGCGCCCACTTCACTAACCCGAGCGCCATGCGAGAGTAATAGCCCGCCTCGCGGAACAACCCTTGCCCTCCCTGGTGGTGACCACACGGCTGGCGTCGAGCTGCCAGCACGTCATCATAACTCACCTCTCCGGCGCGGCAGCCTAGCGCCGGCCGCGCTACAGCCGGACATCCTACAGCCGGGCCGCGAACTCCCGGGCGAGCGGATCGGCTTCCTTCTCGGGCAGTCCGATGAAGCCTGCTAAGAAAACTCCCTTTGCGAAGCAATAGACAGGGGTGTCGCCGTCCAGTCCGTAGACTCCGCCCATGTGGGGGATGAACTTCGAGTCCCGCAGGCTGTTCTTCAAGTCGAGCAGCAGGATCGCGGCGCGGTTGGCGTCCGCGGCCCGAATCAGGAATTGCTGATAGGCTTTGTTCCCGCGCTTATACTGCGCGAGATTGCCGCCGGGCAGGAAGTCGCGGCCCAGCATCTTCTGCTCGACCAGCTCCATCTTCACCTGGTTTTGGGACGGAAACCTTCGGCGCTCGTCGGTGGGCTTCACGACCTGCTGGGGCGCAGCGACTTTCTTGGCCGGCGCGGGCGGAGCGGAGGCACCACAGCCGCTGAGAACTACGATGGCCAAGAGCAGAATGGAGGTGTATAGTCTCACGGGGCACCCCGGCGGGACGATCTTACTACAACGGGTCGCGGTTCAGTGCGGCAGGAGCCCTACCTGGCGCAAGACCGTCGCGTGGTCCCAGTAGATGCGCTCACAGGAGAGTTTGTCTCGACGAAACTGCACGACGACGACGAGGTCGATATCCACTCGCCGGTGGGTCGGCGGGACGTGGGGCAGGAACCAGTCCATCGGCTTGCTGTGGGTGAAGCTCAGATGCAGCTCGTCCACCAATTGGTCCTCGCCCACGATGCGGTTCACCGGCGTCATCTTCAGGTCGTCGGGCCAGGAGGGGATGAAGACGTCGCGATAGAAGGCGCGCAGCTCGTCCTTGCCACGGCCGCCGGTGTTGACCGGCACATGATTGACCGAGGCATCGTCGACCATGGTGGCCAAGGTGGCTTCCACATCCTTGGTGGTGAACTCGCCCGCGAGGTGGTCGGCCCAGAGTTGTTCCAAGTTTCTTGTCACTTGGCGGGACCGTTCTTGAAGGGGGGGTCGAGCGCGGCGATGTCCGTGCGGAAGCTGACGGTGTTGGCGGTGGGGAAACTGGGGGGCACTTTCTGCGTGACCTTGCCGGTGGCCGCCCATTCCGTGCCGCGCTGGATCGTCACGATGAAGCCGACGCAGCTCAGCGCCGGGACATCGTGTCCGAGCGTGGTGTGGAAGATGCGGCCTTTGCCGTAGCTCACCGCCATCAGGATCGGCTCGTCGCGGCCCGTGCCCCGGTTGGCCGGGTCCGAGTAGGCTGTCGCGAGGACGGTCATTTGCTGCCCCGGCCCGCGGAGCGTGTTGTAAAGCTCGTCGCCGGCGTGCATCCAGAGCTTGGGCAGACCGCGGGTGATGGGATGGTCGGGGTCGCGAACGGTGATCTGGAAGGGAA
>JBGPDC010000294.1:0-4010 GCA_041482115.1 Terriglobia bacterium
ATCGAATCTCTTCGACGCCCTGACCGACACCATCGACCGCATGAAGGAGGTCGAGGGACGCAAGGCCATCGTGCTGATCTCCTCCGGCGTCGACACCTTCAGCAAGCTCACCTTCGACAAGACCCGCCAGCAGATACAAGCCGGAGGCGTGACCATCTACGCGATCGGGCTGATGCAGGCGCTGCGCGAGTGGTACGACGCCCGCGGGGCGCTCGGTCCGATTGCCCGCATGGACTTCTTGCAGGCGGACAACCAGCTTCGCACGTTTACCCGGGAAACCGGCGGCATGGCGTTCTTCCCGCGCTTCTACGGGGAGTTCCCCAGCATCTTCCAGCAGATCTCCGTCTCGCTCCGCAACCAGTACACGGTGGCCTATTCGCCCACCAACCAGGCGCGGGACGGCAAGTTCCGCAAGATCAAGGTGCAACTGGTGGACCCCCGGACCAACAAGGACCTGCGCATCGTCGATCAGAAGGGCAAGAACGTCAAGTACTCGGTTCTCGCCAAGGCCGGGTACGTCGCGCCGCGGGCAGTCGAGTAGCGGACCCGCTCACAACTCCGCCGCCAGATCAAGAATTCGATTTGGCATCTTTTGAGCGAGATAAGAATCCGTTGACACTCCTGTGACCATCTGGTAATCTACAACCCGTTTTTTCCCTTTCAAAAAAATAGCAAGATGCGCTCACCGAGTCTGCGGATTCTCCTGATCGATGACAATCGCCATGGCTTGATCGCTCGTCGCAGCGTTCTCGAGGAGTTGGGGCACGCCGTCACCGTGACCTCCACTGGCCAAGACGGAATCGATCAATTCACCTCCACGCCGTTTGACGTGGTCGTCACCGATTACCGTATGCCCGGGCTCACCGGCCAGCAAGTGATTCGCAAGCTGCGCCAGCAGAGCCCCAAGACCCCCATCGTGTTGCTGTCGGGCTACGTCGAAGCCTTGGGCCTGACGGCGCGGGAAACTGGCGCCGACATGGTGCTTTCCAAGGGTCCGGGAGAAGTGCAGGAACTGATCCGGGCCATCACGCGGCTCACCAAGAAACGAGCGACCCGGTCGAAGCCCCCGGCCTCGGCGGGGCCGACTAAGAACCGTACCCGCACCTCCGGCCGCAAAGCCAGTTGAGGATCTTCCGGTGTCCGTGCAAATCACCTGGCTCGGCCACGGTACCCATCAACTGGAGCTGGAGACCGGGGAACTGGCGCTCGAGCCCGGACGAAGTTTCACTTGGTGAATATGCCAGCCCCCAGCAGCGAAGCGGAAGAGTCCCAACGCGAGGCCTTGCGGGCTCTTCACCAGGTGCGCCCCTTGACCACCGAGGAAGAAGGCACGGGCGTCGACCGCCTGCCCCGCGGCGTCTGGGGTTACACCCATTCACCCGCCGTCGAGAACGCGCCCTTGTTCAGCAGAAAGCTCTTCTACAACTTCGAGGTTCACAAGGCCTCGGACGGCGAAGTCTACCTCATCGGCTTTCTGCGCCCGGACATCGCGGCGGTCGTCGAAACCAACCCGCAGGCCCTCGACCTCCGCCTCTTCCCCGTCCCCCAAGACGACGCCGTAACCCCCGTCAGCATTTTGGTTTCCCGCCTGGTCCGCCACAAGGAGCAGTCCTTCCGGGACGCCCAGGGACTGGAGCTACAACTCCTGCCCGCCCGCTCGCGTCTCCAGTAGGTCCTAATGCTACTGTTGCCGAGCCGCGACCCGTAAAGGGGTGGTCAGGCCGCCTCGGCTGGCTCCGAAGAGGGCTCCGCGTCGCCCGAGATTTTTTCGCGGTCGATGGCTTCCTGGCAGGGGACGCAGAAAGCCGCCCACGGAAGGGCTTCCAAGCGGCGAGGCTTCATCTCCTGACCGCAATTGAGGCAGAGACCGTAGTGACCTTCGTGCATCCGATGGAGCGCCGCTTCTACCTGCCGCAGCAGGCCGGACTCGCGGTTCAGGTTCCGGATCGCCAGTTCCCGCTCCGCCGCCAACTGCGTTTCTTCCACGAGGTCGGGCGATTTTTCTATCGCGATGCCCTCGCGGTCGCGCAGATTGTGTCCGAGCTGCGATTGCTTGGCTTCGAGCAGCGCCCGGTACTTGTTTAGTTCCGCCTTCTGCATCGCACCAACAGGTCCCCTTTGGTCCCGACGACGGCACGTCGCGCTTGGTTATCAAGATTCTCGCGTCCTGGGAGACGCCGAAGCAGGCAATCTTAGCACGACCTCCTGCCGGCCTTACGGCCACCCTCGGCTTTTCTTGTGGAAAGGAGGTCAGCACCCCTGGCAGCGGCACACGCCGCATGCCAGGGCGCCGACTTGGGAGGGGACAGGGGAAACGGACCGGCGGGGGAGCCGGGTCCGTTCCCAGTCTGTTTAAGTAGATGCGTGAACCTGCGAGCCGGTTGCAGGATTTTGGGCGGCCGACGGTACGGTGGCCGCCCGCGCCGCGGCCGGCTTCGGGGGTCCGTGGAACTCCAACCGTACCCAGAGCCAGGCCACCAAGACCAGGATCAGGGCCACGAAAATCACAAAAATCCGCTCCACGCCGGCGACTTCTTCCGTCACGATCAGCCACGCCGCGCCGGCGACCGCGCCCACTCCAACCGCCACGCTGAGGAGCGCCACCCAAACTTTCTCCCCCATGGGACCTCCTTGCGCCTTTCGTGATGTCCTACTTTGTTGATGAGCGGACACCTACCCCGGTTGCGCCTTCCCAGCACCGGAAGGAGTGGAACTTGTGCGGCGCCGTCCCGGCCGGCCGCGGGTTATAGCCGGTTGATCATGCTGGCCACGCAGCCGGCGCCGAAGCCATTGTCGATGTTCACCACCGTGACGTTGCTGGCGCAACTGTTGAGCATCCCGAGCAGCGCGGCGATGCCGTGCAGGCTCGCGCCATAGCCGACGCTGGTCGGCACGGCGATCACCGGCACCGCGACGAGCCCCCCCACGACGCTCGGCAGCGCTCCCTCCATTCCCGCGCAGCAGATGATCACGCGGGCCGAGGTGAGCCGCTCGCGATTGTTCAGCAGCCGGTGGATGCCGGCCACGCCGACGTCGTAGAGCGTGTCCACGCGGTTGCCCATCACCTCCGCCGTGACCTGCGCCTCTTCCGCGACCGGGATGTCGCTCGTTCCCGCGCAAACCACGGCGATGGTTCCTTTGCCTTGCAGGGTGCGATCGCCCCACACGCGGATGGCGCCCGAGAGCGGGAAGAATTCCGCCCGCCGCGCGAGCTTCTTCACTGCCCGGTAGATTTCGCGGTTGGCGCGGGTGATCAGCAGGTTCTTGCTGCGTTTGAGAAGCTCGCGCCCGATGGCCGTCACCTGTTCGGGCGTCTTCCCCGAGCCCAGGATCACTTCCGGCATGCCCTGGCGCAGCGCCCGGTGGTGATCCACCTTCGCGAAGCCGAGGTCCTCGAACGGCATATGCCGCAAGCGTTCCACGGCGGCTTCCACGTCCACCTTGCCCTGGCGGACCTGCCGCAGCAGGTCCCGTATCCGTTTTTCCGTCATAAAGGGGATTTGCAGGTTCTGTAGCAGTGTCCCACAGCCGGCGGGCGGTGTCAGTCAATATGGAGCGACCAGCCGATTCGCAGTAGCGCGGGTTACGCTGCGAAGAGGTAAATCCAGCGGCGCAGAGCCGCATACGAAAGGAACTGATCGCTCATGTCTAAAGTACACTTTGTGGGTCTCGACGTCCACGCCGAGACGATCGCCGTCGCAGTAGCCGAAACCGGCGGGGAGGTCCGTTCGCTCGGCGTCATCCCGAACCGTTTGGAGTCGGTTCGCAAACTGGTTCACAAACTCGGACCCGTACAGCACCTGCGGGCCTGCTACGAGGCCGGCCCGACCGGTTACGTGCTCTACTGGCAGCTCACCCAACTGGGAGTTGCGTGCGAGGTGATCGCGCCCAGCCTGGTTCCGACTAAGGCGGGAGACCGGGTCAAGACCGACCGCCGGGATGCGGAGCGGCTGGCGCGGCTTCTGCGCCTGGGCGAGCTCGTGGCTGTGCGCGTGCCCGAGCCGTACGAG
>JBGPDC010000295.1:0-3980 GCA_041482115.1 Terriglobia bacterium
TACCTGACGACCCCCGACTGCCACCTGCTCGCCCTGAACGCCAAGGACGGTGCGGTCAAATGGGACATCGTGATGGCCGATTCGAGCAAGGGTTTCTGGTCGACCAACGCCCCGCTCATCGTGAGGAATCACGTCCTGGCCGGCGTCTCAGGGGATTTCGATAACCTGCCGGGGCAGTTGAAATCGTTCGATGCGGATACCGGCAAGATGCAGTGGATTTTTTACAGCACGCCGCCTCCCGGCGGAACCGAGCCGGATAGCGGCGGGGCGACGGGCGGGCAGATGTGGATGACCGGCACGTACGATCCGATGCTGAACCTCGTCTATGTCGGCACCGGGAATCCCACGCCGGTCCTGAATGGAGGGGTACGGCCGGGCGATAATCGCTGGACGTGCAGCATTGTGGCGCTGAACCCCGACACCGGGAAACTGGCTTGGGGCTTCCAAGTCTCGCCACACGATACGCACGATTGGGATGCTTCCGAAGTCCCCGTGCTGGTGGATGCCGATTTCAACGGCCAGCCGCGCAAGCTGGTGCTGCAGGCCTCGCGCAACGGCTACTTCTTTGTCCTCGACCGGACGAACGGCAAGAACCTGCTGACAGCCCCCTTCGCCACCGTCAATTGGGCGGAGGGAATCGATAAGGAGGGACACCCGCGTGCGAATTCCGCCAAAGAGCCTTCGAAGGACGGCGTCCTCATAGCGCCCAACGAGGGCGGCGCCACCAACTACCGTTCGCCCAGTTTTGATCCTAAGACCGGCTTCCTGATCGTAAGCGCTACGGATGCCTACGGCATTTATTTCTTCAAACCCGAACACGGCGCCTACGGCTGGGCCGGCGCGGACTATGGCGTGGCGGGCCGGGCCTTCCTGCGGGCCATCGATTACCAGACCGGAAAGATTGTCTGGAGCCATCCGATCGGGGAGGGCGCCGGCGCGGCGGGCGTGCTGACGACGGAGACCGGCCTGACATTCAGCGGCGACGTTTCCGGAAATGTGCTGGCGTTACGGACCAGCGACGGCGCAACGCTGTGGCACGAGGCCGTCGGCCGGGTGGGGAATGGCCCCATTACATATGAGCTCGACGGCAAGCAGTACCTGGTGGTGGGCGGCGGCAGTTCGCTCTTCGCCTTTGCGCTCCCGTGAGGCTTCCGGCGCCGGTTTGCTACACTGGGTTTCTCAGGCCGGCCGAATGATTCCGGGCAAGCCGCAGATTCTCTCCCGCTACATTTTTCGCGAAGTTGTTTCGAGCGCCGTCATCGGGACGGTGCTCTTCACCTTCGTCCTGTTCCTGCGCACCGTCGGGCAGTTGTTCGAGCTGCTGGTGCGCCAGACGGCTTCGCCTCTCATTGTCGGCTATCTTTTTACCCTGACCCTGCCGCAAACGCTCACCTTCACCATCCCGATGGGGGTGCTGGTCGGCATTCTGATCGGACTGGGGCGCCTGTCGGGGGATGGCGAGGTGGTGGCGCTGCGCGCCGCGGGGGTGCCGACGCGGCGGCTCATCTGGCCGGTGGCTACTTTTGCGCTGCTGGGCCTGGCGGCGAGCGCCGCCGTGTCGCTCTATCTCACGCCCCGCGCCCTGCGCGAATTCTATCGGCTGCAGAACCGGCTGCGCTCGTCTTACCTCTCGGCCGAGATTCAGCCGCGCGTTTTTGAGGAAAGCTTTCCCAACACGATTCTGTACGTCCGCGACGTGATTCCGGGCGAGGTCGTCCGCTGGCGCGGCGTGTTCCTGGCCGACCTGCGATCGCCCGAGCAGCGCTCGTCGGTAAACGTCAAGAGCACCGTCACCGGGCCACGGATCACGGTCGCCGAAGAAGCCATCCCGGTCGCGGAGCCCGAGAAGAACCAGATCCAGTTGCACCTCATCCGCGGTGGGACCCACGAGCAATCGAGCGACGTCACGCAGTATGACGTTTACAACTTCAACCAGACCGACCAGATCCTCGAGACGCCGCCGCCCTCCGTGGCCCGCGCCCGGCGTCCGTTCCAGGAGATGAACACCAAGGAGCTTCCCTATTATGCCCGCTACAGTCCCGATTGGCTGGAGGCCCGCATCGAGCTGCACCAGCGGCTGGCGCTCCCCATCGCCTGCCTGATCCTGGCGCTGGCCGGCATCCCGCTCGCCGTCTCGACTCGGCGCTCGGGCAAATCGGCTGGCGTGGTGATGACGGTGCTGCTGGTGTTCCTCTACTACACGCTGCTGATCAGCGGCATCGGCCTCGCCCGCGAGCACAAGCTCCCGCCCGGCCCGGCCATCTGGGCGGCGAACGTGCTATTCGCCGTGCTGGGCATCCTGCTGCTGCTGCGCCTGGACGCCCCGGGTGATCGCGACTGGGTGTCGAGCCTGCGTCACCGTTTGGCGCGCTGGTGGGCTCCGGCCGGACGCTGGCTCGAGCGCCGGCAGCAACGGAACGGCCCGGCGGCCCGTCCGCTCGCGGCCCGGGTCGCGGCGCTATTTCAACTTCTCGACCGTTACGTGCTGGCCGGGTTCTTGTTCTACTTTCTGGTGCTGCTGGCTTCGTTCGTCCTGCTCTACCACGTCTTCAGCTTCTTCGAGCTGCTGGGGGATATGCTGGCAAACCATATCCCGTTCGGCCGCTTCCTGACCTACATCTTATACTTGACCCCGCAACTGGTTTATACGACGGCGCCCATCGCCATCCTGGTGGCGACGCTGGTGACTTTCGGCGTGCTGACCAAGCGCAACGAGATCACGGCCTTCAAAGCCTGCGGCGTGAGCCTCTACCGCCTCACCCTTCCGGTGCTGCTCGTCGCGCTCGTCGCGAGCGGCGCGCTGTTCCTGTTCGATCACCAGGTGCTGCCGGAGGCGAATCGCCGCCAGGACGCCATCCGCAACGAGATCAAAGGGCGGCCAGTACAGACCTTTTTGCGGCCCGACCGCCGCTGGATTTTCGGCCACGGGTCCCGGATTTACTACTACAACTACTTCGATCAGAACCAGGACATCATGGGCGGCGTCAACGTCTTCGAGTTTCAGCCGGACCGGTTCGTGCTGGTGCGCCACATCGCCGCCGAGCGCGCCCAGTGGCAGAACTCCCTCCAGGCCTGGGTCTTCGAGAACGGCTGGACCCGGGACATCCGCAACGGCCGCGTCACGGCTTTCGAACATTTCACGGTCAAGGTGTTTGCGGACCTCGAGGAGCCGCCTTCCTACTTCTTGAAAGAGGTGAAGCAGTACCAGCAGATGAATTTCAGCGAACTGCGCGACTACATCCTCGACCTCACCCAGAGCGGGTTCGACACGGTCCGGCTGCGCGTGCAGTTCCACAAGAAGTTCGCGTTCCCCGCCTTCGCGTTCGTCATGGGACTTTTGGCCGTGCCCTTCGCGTTCCTGACCGGCAACCGGGGCGCGCTCGCGGGCGTCGCGGTGAGCATTGGGGTCGCTATCTTTTATGTGTCCATCAATGCGCTCTTTGAGCAGATGGGCAACATGAATCAACTGCCGGCCGCGCTGGCCGCCTGGTCGCCGGACGTCATCTTTGCCCTGGCAGGCAGCTACTTCCTGCTGCACCTGCGCTCGTAGTGCTGGTCTCCGACTTCGATTACGAGCTGCCCCCGGAGCGGATTGCCCAGCGTCCCCTCGAAGACCGGGCGGCGGCGCGCATGCTGGTGGTCGAGCGCTCGACCGGACGCCTGGAGCACCGCAGCTTCCGCGATTTCCCCAGCTACCTGCGCCCGGGCGACTGCGTGGTGGTCAACAACACGCGGGTCTTCCCTGCCCGCCTCTTCGGACGCCGGCCGTCCGGCCCGGCCCGTATTGAGGTGTTCCTGGTGAAACAGCGCCCCGAGGACCCCGCGGTCTGGGAGGTGCTGGTCAAGCCGGGCCGCAAGGTCGGCACGGGTGAGACGATCGATTTTGAGGAGGGCCTTCGGGCGCAGGTCCTCGGGCGCGGCGAGCGCGGCGAGCGGACCGTCCGCTTTTCGGGGGTGACAGATCTTTTCGCGACGCTCGA
>JBGPDC010000296.1:0-3972 GCA_041482115.1 Terriglobia bacterium
AGGCTCGTCGAGCAGCAGAAACTGCGGCGAAATCACGAGCGAGCGGGCGATTTCCACCCGGCGCCGCTCCCCACCCGAAAGCGTATAGGCCTTGCTGTCCCGCACGGTCTCAAGGCCCAGTTGCTCGATCAACTGCTCGAGACGCTCCCGGCGCTCGTGATTCGATAACTCCAGGGTCTCGAGAATGGCGAGCAAGTTCTCTTCGACCGTCAGCTTGCGGAAGACGGAGGGTTCCTGGGGCAGGTAGCTGATACCGCGCCGCGCCCGCTGGTACATGGGCAAATCGGTGATGTCCTCGCCGTTGTGGAGCACGCGGCCGGAGTCGGCGCTGATCAGGCCGACGATCATGTAGAAGGAAGTGGTCTTGCCGGCGCCGTTCGGCCCCAGCAGGCCCACCACCTCGCCCAGGCTCACCGAGACCGAGAGATCGTCGACGATCCGGCGGCCGTGGTAGGTCTTCGCAAGAGACTCCGTGCGCAGTGTGCCCATGAAGGCGGGGAAAAAGGCTGCGATTATCGCTTGAGCTGGTGGTGGGTTTCGGCGCGTTCGCCCGGCCGGCCGCTCACTTGCAGCCTACCATCGTCCAGATAGTAGGTCAACTCGGCGCCCGTGGCGGAGCCGCGTCCGGCCTGCTCGATCTGGGGGCGCCCGCCCCGCAGGATGACCTTCTCCTCGCCGGAAAAATATTCGGCGATGTCGGCCGCTGCCTTCCGTGGCGCCACCCCGGGTGCGGCCGCTTCCCGGATGTCCACCTTCCCGCGCGCGGTGGCGCGCTCGAGACGCGACTGGCCCTGGCTCTGGGCCTCGCCCTCCGGCCGCAGGAAGGCTTCGAGCTCGCTCGAATTCACCGTCATGCGGTCGCGCACGAGGCGGACGTTACCGGTGTAAAAAGCGCGGCGGTTGCCATCGGAGTAAGCCATCTCATCGGAGAGGATCGTCACGACGCGAGGCTTCTGTTTATCTTTATCGTCCTGCCCATCCACCAGAATGTTGGTCACGCGTCCCTGGGCCGCCAGGCTCCGCGCTTCGCGATCCACGCGGATCTCCTCGGCCTGGACGCTGCTGCCCTCCTGCCACAACCGGGCGGAGCCGCGGTACTCGATCCGCCGGTTGCCGTTCCAGGATTCCATGCGCTGGGCCACGGCGTGCACCGGCTGATTGGAGGCGAACATGGCCTCCGGACCCGGGGCGGAGGCGGCGCCGGCCGGCCGGCTTTCCCGGTGGGTGGAGGTCACGCGGCCCTCGGCGACGAAGTGGTTGTCTTTCTGATCGAGCGTCATGGTGTCGGCGGTGGTGACGCCCCCCGGGTCCCACACCCGCGCCGCCACCTGGAGGAGAGTCCGGTCCTGGGGCACGTCGAAGCGCGCCCCGCCGGCCGTGGCCTGCCGCGCGCCTTCCTGGTAGCGGAAATTCGTCCACTGGTGCAATTCGCCCATCTGGCCGGTGTCGGGATCGAACGAAGCCTCCAGATTGTCGCTCCAAGTCAGCCGCGGCTCGAGACGCGTGCCGGCCGGCGGGTCGCTGCGCAGATGCACTTTGTTGACCGCATGCATGCTCTCGGGGCGGTTGCCGGGACCGTAATCGGCCGACAGCCGCTCGGCCGTAAGCGTGCGCTTCCAGCGGGCGGCGTCGTTGGGCAGCATCTCGAGGCGTCCCGCGCTCAGCGTCTCCAGGCGCTGGATCTCTTCGCCGCCCGGACGCATGGTCACCTTGACCCAGTCCGCCGTCAGCACGCGCGTGTCGGGACGCGGCCCGGCGGGCGGCGCGGCGACGACGTTTTCGATGCGGGCCTGGTCGCGGACGAAGGCCACCGCGAGCTCGCTCTGCAGCGCCCCCGGCGGCAGCGTGAACTGCAGATCGACGCGTCCGCCGGTGATGGTGTTGACGCCGGCCGCCGAGCTCGAAACCAGGCGGGCATGGCCGGCGCTGACGGCGTCGGTCACGGCGCCGTTCGGTCCATAGTTCATCTCCAGCATATCGCCGGCGAAGCGCACCTCGCGCCCGTCGCGCACATCAAACCCCTCGCCCTGCAGCGTCTCGACCTTCTTCAGATCGCCATCCTGCAAATAGACGGTCGAAAAGGTTCCCTTGATGCCTTGGGTGCCGCGCTCCACCGACGACCAGGGCCGCAGCTCCACCTTCTGCTCGACTTCGTGATAGAAAAGCTCGCCGGCCCGCACGTGCAGGCGCTCGCCGCCGCGTGCCGGATGGGGGGCGCCGAGCAGGTTGGCCTCGCTCTTGAGCCACAGCCGCCGGCTCATCGAATCGTACTCCGCCCCGACCGCGGAGCCCTCGCCTTGCGGCAACAGGAACCGCACCGGCCGGTCCGTCGAGCTGACCGCTTTTTTGCTGTCGTAGGTCAGGCCCGAGGTGTGGATCTCGACGTAGCGTTGCCCCGGCTGCGGCCCCGCGGGCGGCAGGCCCAGCACGATCGTCACCTCGCCGTCACTGTAGAGCCTTTCGTTTTCCTGGTCGAAATCGGCTCGCTGGCTCTGGACCAGGTCATAAGCATCGCCCGTCTTGTTGAAGATCTTGAACTCCACCTCGGAAAGCTCGAAGTTGGAGGAGTCCTTAATCTGGCGGAAGTCCCTGGCACGCGCCTCGACGACCGGACGGTCCCCGGCGCTGTGCGACCAGGTCCAGCCGTTGGCCAGGCTGTGCAGCTCTTTGGGCAGCAGCGCGGGTTTCACCGGCGCCAGCAAAGCGTTGCGCTTCTGGCTGACGTAATATCCGGCCACCACCGCCGCCACGGCCAGAACCAGCAGGGTGAGCAGCGCCCACCGCGTCTTCTTCATACCATTACAGCCATCATATCAGACCGTTTGCGCCGAGAAATTCTAGGATCGCAGTGGCGGCGAGCGCGTGGCCGCCCGCGGTAAGGTGCAGGGTGTCGGTGAATAGCGCGCCGGCCCGATGCGGCAGAAAAACCGGATAGAGATCGAGCAGGGGCGTTCCGAGGCGCGCACAGATTTCCGCCATTTTGCGCTGGGGCAGCAGCACGTAGGACTCCGGCCCCCGCTCGAGCACGTGAGGGTCCAGTTGGGGCGCGTAAGGAGGCATCACAACAGCCAGGCGCGCGCCGCGAGCTGTGAGCTCATCCCGCATGGCCCGCAGATGCCCTTCGAACTCGGGCCAGGTGCTCTCCTGCCAGGCCACCGCCACGTCCGCCTGATCCTCCCAGGGGTAGATCCGGCGGGGGGCTTGCAGGCGCAGCAGCGCCAGCCGCAGGCGGAGCCAGAGGTAACTGTGGCGCGCGAGAGCCGCGGTCCAGCCTTCGGACGGCAGCAGGGCGCGCTGGGCCTCCTCGGTGAACAGCATCTGGTTGGCAGCGTCAAAGCGGTGCAGAAAGCGGTGGTTATCGTTCACGCAGTACTGCAGCAGCACCACGTCGGGCTCGGTCGCCAGCAGCTCCCGCTCGAGCAGCGTCCGCTCCTGGTAGGTCGTGTAGCCCGGTATGGCGGCGTTGATAACCTCGACCCGGTCTTGCAGGCGCTGCTGCAAGATTCCGACAAAGCCATGGGGCGGCGCCGCCACCGAGTCGCCGAGGACGATCAGCCGCCGGCGTCCGGGCGGCTTGGGGACCACGATTTCGGCATTGTGGAGGCCGAGCGAATTGGTTCCCGGCGTGGCCGGGTTCCAGCGGTAGCCCAGAGCCGGATCGGCGACAAGCTGGCCACGGGTGCCCAGATCGGAAAAGGGCGTACCTCCCGAACCGAACGACCGCCAGGCGGCGAGGAAGCCGTGCTCGCTCCGCCACCGGACTCCAAATTCCACGGCCGCCAGTCCGACCACTATGCCTGACAGGTTGGCAAGGAGCACGAACAGCAGCTTTTTCGTGGGGGGCCGCACGCCACGCCATCATAGCAACGGCTGGAGCGTGGGCACCCGTCAGCTACCCGCCTGCTTAGTGAGGACGAAAAGACATCCGCCCGCGAGGATCATCAAACCTAGAAGGACCCGGCCGACCCAACG
>JBGPDC010000297.1:0-3970 GCA_041482115.1 Terriglobia bacterium
CAGAGTCTCCGATCAACAGATGGCCGAACTCCAACTCCGACGAGACCGGTTTCATGGTGACTGGAACTATAGCATACTGCCCAGAAGTTGACCTGGTTATTTGCTGACAGACCCTAAGCCTGGTGGACGGGGGCCGGGCGATGCCCCGCGTTCGCTATCATGGCTGCCATGCAACGCGTCGCTCTACTCGCCTTGTTCCTGGGGCTGGGCGTCCTTGGCGCCCAAGCCCTTCGCGTGGAAACCAGTCCCGGCCCCAACCCGTGGAACCACCTGAACGTACCAGACGATCCCGGCCGCTTTCATTTCGCCATTGTTTCGGACCGCACGGGGGGCAATCGCCAGGAAGTCTTCGGCGATACAGTCTACAAATTGAACTTGCTGCAGCCGGCTTTTGTGATGTCGGTGGGCGATCTTCAGGAAGGCTACACTTCCAACCCCAAGTTCATCACTTCGTTCTGGAACACTTTCACGCGCCTCGCCGGGGCTCTCGAGATGCCCTTCTTCTACGTGCCGGGCAATCACGATCTGAACAGTACTCCCCTGCGCGAGGAATGGAAGCGGCGGTTCGGCCGCAATTACTACCACTTCTTATATAAGGACGTCCTCTTCCTCTGCCTCGACTCCCAGGACCCGAGCGGCGCCGGGATCGGCCCGGAGCAGCGCGCCTGGGTCCGCCAGGTGCTGGCCGAGAACCGTACCGTCCGCTGGACGTTCTTCTTTTTCCACCAGCCGCTGTGGACCTCCGACCGCGATACGGGCTGGGGCGAGATCGAGAGCCTCCTCGAAGACCGTCCCTACACCGTTTTCACCGGACACCAGCATAAGTATTTCAAGGCCGAGCACCGCGGCCGTGAGCACTACATCCTGGCGACCACGGGCGGCCATAGCCGTCTCCGCGGCCCCGTCTACGGCGAGTTCGATCACTTGGTGTGGGTGAGCCTGCTGCCCGAAGGACCGCCCCGCATCGCCAACCTCATGCTCGACGGCGTGTGGGATCGCAACGTCCGCACCCCTTCTTCCGACGCGCAGTTCTCCGGCTTCCTCAACGACTCGGCCGTGCGCCTGGAGCCGATCGTTTCGGCGGCGCCGTCCTTCTCTTCCGGCACGACGCGCCTGGTGCTGCGCAACGACGCCGACTATCCGATGAGCTTCACGGCTTTTTTCGAGCCGCACGAGAGCCTGCGCGCCGCGCCCGACCGCCTGCGCCTGGTCCTGCCGCCCAAGTCGGAGCGGCCGCTGGATGTGAAGGTTTCCAGTGAGCGTCCCGTGCGCCCCGAGGATCTCCCGCCGCAGTGGCTCCATTGGACGGCCCACTACAACCTGCCGAGCCAGACGCCCATCGATCTCGAGGGCCGCGCGCCGCTGCTCATCGACCGCGCCGCGTACGATTGCCCCCGCCGCACGAGCCCGGTCGCGCTCGACGGGCGGCTCGACGAGTGGCCCACGCTCCCGTTCGCCGTCCGCGAGCCGCTGCCGGAATTTGGCGCTCCCGGCAATCAGTGGAACGGTCCCGCCGACCTCAGCTTCCGTTTCGCCACTGCCTATGACGACGACAATGTCTACGTCGCGATCGACGTCCGCGACGACGCGCTGGTCTTCGACCCGCTAGTGAAACATTGGGAGCAGGATGGTGTGGAGGTCTGGCTCGACCCGAATCCCGGCCCCGCGGGGCGGCGGTCCGGCGACGTGCTCTACCTGGGCATTAGCGCCGGCGATTCCCCTGCGAACCTCTATATCGACGACCGCGCGGTGGTGCCGCCCGGCGTGCGCGTGGCCTCTGTGAAGACGGCCACCGGCCACACGACGGAGATTGCGATCCCCCACACGTACCTCAACGAGAAACAGGGCGGCGCGTGGAAGCAGTTCCGCCTGAACATCGGCGCCCTGGACCGCGACCCCAACCGCTGGACGCTGCGGCTGCGCTGGCGTCCCGAGTGGGGCACGGGCGAGTTTCCGGCTTCCGGTCTGTTCCGCCGCCAGTAGCGCCTACCCCTGGGTTCCGAGAATCGCCGGCCAACCGGCGTTTGACGGTGTTGTTTACCGGATTGGTCCAGGTCCGTTGCGACCGGCAAATTTCTTGACAAGAGCCACCCGGGCGCGCCTAATAGAATCATAGAAGTATTCAGGAGGTTAATATGCGATTTTCTCGAATAGGTTTGGCTGCCGCCCTACTCGGGACGGCGTTGGTGATCGCCTGCGGCGCACTGTACGGACAGGCGGTCACGGGCAGCCTGTTGGGCACGGTGACCGACGCCTCCGGGGCCGTCGTTCCCAACGCCAGAGTGACCATCACAGAAATGAATACCGGCATCAGCCGGAGCATGGAAACGAACGAGAGCGGCAATTACGCGTTTCCGACTCTGGAGCCGGGCCGGTACCGCGTGGCCGTGGCGCTGGCCGGCTTCCGCACGGCCGTCAAGGAAGGCCTCGACGTTCTGGTCAACACGACGGTACGCGCGGACCTGGTGCTGCAGCCGGGCGCCATGAGCGAATCGATCACCGTGAGGGCCGAGGTGCCGATCCTGCAAACCGACCGCGCCGACACCGGCCGCAAGCTCGAGGGGGTGCAGTTGGTGAACATGCCGCTGGGTTACGGCCGCAACTTCCAGTCGCTGCTGAACCTGGTGCCAGGCACCTCGCGATCCTTCCAGCCGCACTCGGAATTCTTCAATTCACAGACCTCCCTCACGACCCAAGTCAACGGCGTGAGCCGCCTGGGGAACAACGTGCAGTTTGAGGGCGTAGACAACAACCAGCGCACGGGGTTGTTGAGCGTGCTGATTCCGCCCATTGAGGCCTTGGAAACCGTGGACGTCAGCACCAGCAACTATGAAGCCGAGCTGGGACGGGCCGGCGGCGCCGTCACCAACATCATGCTGAAGTCGGGCACCAACGACTTGCATGGCGCCGTCTATATGTTCCATAGTGACAGCGCCCTCGGCGCCCGGGACACGTTCCAACCGACCAAGCCGGTGACTACCTACAACGGTTACGGCTTCAATGTCGGCGGACCGATCCGCAAGAACCGGACGTTTTTTTTCGGCGACTTTTTGCAGGTCAAGGACCGCCGCGGTGACGGATACATCATTTCGGTTCCGACGGCGGCGTTTCGCAATGGCGATTTCTCGAGCGTCGCCTCGCGGGCGATCCTCTATGATCCGAGCACCGGAGACGCCACCACGGGCGTTGGACGCCAGGCCTTCCTCAACAACCAAGTGCCGGCCTCAAGCATCAGCCCGATCGCCAGGAGGCTCCTGGCCCTGGTGCCGTTTCCCAACCTAGGGACCGGCATCACCAACAACTACGCCAGCTCCACCACGCGCAAGAAGGACAGTAACTCTTTCGACGTCAAAGTCGATCATCAGCAGGGCGATAAGGACCGCTTTTCGACGCGTTATAGCTTCCAGCGGCCGGTCGTTACCGACCCCGGCCGGTTCGACCTGGCGGGCGGAGGTGGGAAGGGTTTCGCCGCCACGGGCGTGAACCGCACGCAGAGCGCGGCCATCAGCTACACCCGCCTCTTCTCGGCCAGCTTCATCGCCGAGAATCGGGTGGGTTTGAGCCGGTATAGCAACATTGCCGAAAACCTCGACGCCGGGACCAACGCGGCGGAGGCCATCGGCATCAAGGGCGTGAACCTGGATCGCTGGACCAGCGGGCTGACCTCGATGAGCATCAGCGGCTATGCCGATCCGCTCGTCGGGTATTCAGGCAGCCTGCCCTGGAACCGCGCCGAAACCAATATCGATTTCGTCAGCAACTGGACCCGGCTGATGCGCAACCACACCGTCAAATTCGGCGTGGACGTTCGCCGGCTCCGTGACGAATTGCTGCAGACGCAGGACGCGGGTGGTCCGCGCGGCGAGTATCAGTTCCGCGACCAGCAGACGGCCATCCCCGGCTCGGCCGTCCTCGACCAGGCCAACGCGCTGTCCAGCTTCCTGCTGGATGTGCCCTACCAACTCCGGCG
>JBGPDC010000298.1:0-3868 GCA_041482115.1 Terriglobia bacterium
ATCTACACCAGTGTAGGCCAAAACATTCCAATATGGAAATGTTATTTATAGACGAGCCCTTAGCCTGCCGGGCGGTAATACCCTTCCCCCGCGCACGGCCGGCACAGCGTCCGCCCCTCCCGCACCACCTCCCGGCGGAACTGCACCGTCTCGCCGCAGGCTTCGCACACCGCCGGCGTCCCCTTCCAGCCGGGTACATCCTGCGGATCGAGCGCGACCTCTACCCACGTGTGCGTGAACAGCTCTGCGGCGGTCATTTCGCGGTAGGCCCGCATCTGCTGCTCGTTCTTGCTGGCGATCTCGGGACACCGCTCGCGCGCGAGTTGCTTGGCGCTGTCGAGCGCCGCCACCCGCACGGCGCGGCCGCTCTGGAGGTCCACGAAAGTCGCCGCCACCTTGCCGAAGTCGCGAAACTTCAGCGCGCGCTTTCCCAGGCGGCAGCCGGTCACCACCCCCACCGCGTCGGTCGCGCACCGGTCGATCTCGACGAACGTCACGAGGCGCTTGCGGTCGCGGCCTTCGGGGTCGGCGATGCCCAGCAGCTCGAGGCCGTGGAGCGCCATCCGCAGCCCCAGGATCTGCCCGGCGCAGATATGGCCGTGGACCCGCCCCGCCTCCGCCACGTATTCGTCGAAGCTTTTCATTTAGAAGCTACTCCGCCGCCTGCAACTCGAAGACTTCGTCGCCGATCTGCGCCCGCAACGTGCCCGGGCCCAGGGCCTTGCCGGAATTGGGGAAGAAAACAGCCCCGTCGGTGGAATCCTTGGGCTTGAGCCGGGTCCGCACCAGCACGATCGCCGACGCCGCCGCGGCCGCCTTCACCCCGGCCGGCGCGCCCATGGTGAGCGCCGCCTGGCGGCGTTGCTCGTAGCCGTTGTTCGACCGGATCTGCTCCGCTCCGTACAGCGCTTTTTCGTAAGCCGTAACGAGCTTGATGACGTCACTGCGTCCGCCGCGATGGTACAACTCCGCGACGAACTGCGATTCGCCCGTGGCCCGCACCACCCGGCCATCGCGGAACTGAAAGCTGAAATCCACCGGCTGCGCGATCTGCATCTCGTCGGTGCCATTGATGACGGCGATCTGGAGCACCGCGTAGCCGCGCACCTGCAGCGGGAGCTCGGCGAACATCACCGTCAGGCCGTTCCGGGTTTGGGCGAGATAGCGGAGGCTGCCGGAGTAGAATTCGATGACCTGGGCCGCACCGGTCCGGGTGGCCGCAAGCGCCAGCCAAGCCAGCAGGATCAGCCTGGCTTGCAAGCGTGACGACCGGCCATCTGGCATGACATTATGATACAGTATAGAGTTTTTTCGAGCCTTCCATGCCCGCGCCGTCCCGGCCATGCTGCCCCTAACCAACCTGCTTCCGTCCGCCTACCTCAAGATCTCGGAAGAGGTCCGGGTTCCGCTGGTCCACCTGGTCAAGGCTATTTCGCTATTCGAAGAAGGCGCCACCGTGCCTTTCCTCGCCCGCTACCGCAAGGAAGCCACCGGCAACATGGACGAAGAGCAGCTCCGGCTGCTGCAGGAGCGCCTCGCCTACTTCCGGGAGCTCGAGGACCGCCGCCAGACCGTCCTGAAGACCATCGAAGAGCAGGGCAAGCTCACCCCGGAGCTGCGCGCCAAGCTGGAAGCCACGCTCGACAAGAACGAGCTCGAGGACCTCTACCAGCCCTACAAGCCGAAGCGGAAGACGCGCGCCTCGGCCGCCCGGGAAAAGGGTCTCGAGCCCCTGGCCGCCTGGCTCCGGGCACAGCAGCCCGAGGAGCGCACTCCCGAAGCGGCGGCCGAGGAGTTCGTCAACGCCGAGAAGGGCGTGGAGAACGTGGAGCAGGCTCTGGCGGGGGCGCGCGACATCGTGGCCGAGCAGCTCGGCGAGGAGCCGGCCAACCGGCAAGCGCTACGCAAAATAATGTGGGAACACGGCGTGATCGTGGCCCGCAAGAGCGAGAAAGCCGACGACCTGCTGAAGCTCCAGAAGGAAACGCGCTCCAAGTACGAAACCTACTACGACTTCCGCGAGCCGGTGGCGAAGATCCCCTCGCACCGCCTGCTGGCGATCCGGCGCGGCGTGAAGGAAGGCTTTGTCGCCTGGGATATCGAGCTGGAGGCGGCGGGTCCGATCGGACATCTGCTGGGCCAGGTGATCCGCGACCGCGAGTCAGTGTACGCCCCGCAACTGGAGGGAGCGGTCCGGGACGGCTACCAGCGCCTGCTCGAGCCCTCCATCCAGAACGAGGTGAGCGCCGAGCTGAAGGCGCGCGCCGACGCCGAGGCCATCCGCGTTTTCCAGGACAACATCCGCAGCCTGCTGCTCGCCCCACCGGCCGGGCCGATCGGCGTGCTCGGCCTGGACCCCGGCCTGCGCACCGGCTGCAAGCTGGCCGTAGTCGACCAGACCGGCAAGTTCCTTGAGAGCGCCGTCATCCACCCCGGCGAGCCGCGCAACGACGTGGAAGGCTCGCGCACCACGCTTAAAGACCTGATCGCGCGTCAAAACGTCCGCGCCATCGCCATCGGCAACGGCACGGGATCGCGCGAGGCCGACCTGTTCGTTCGCGCCCTGATTCGCGACGAGAAGCTCGAGAACATCTTCTCCGTCGTGGTAAGCGAGGCTGGCGCTTCGGTGTATTCCGCCTCCCGGATGGCGCGCGAGGAGTTTCCCGATACCGACGTGATCATCCGGGGCGCGATCTCGATCGCGCGGCGCCTGCAGGACCCCTTGGCCGAGCTGGTGAAAATTGAGCCGAAGTCCATCGGCGTGGGGCAATACCAGCACGACGTGGACCAGAACCGCCTGGCCGCGAGCCTGCATGACACCGTCGAAAGCTGCGTGAACCGCGTGGGGGTGGAGCTGAACACCGCCTCCGCGGCGCTGCTCAAGTATGTGGCCGGCCTTAACGACCGGGTGGCCCGCCGCATCATCGAATTCCGCCAGTCGAACGGCCGGTTCCAATCGCGCGACCAGCTCCGGCAGGTGCCCGGCGTCGGGGAGCGCACCTTTGTGCAGGCCGCGGGCTTTCTGCGCATCCGCGACGGCGAAAATCCGCTCGACCGCACCGCGGTACACCCCGAAGCGTATGCCGTGGTCGGAAAGATGGCCGCCTCGCTGAGCGTCACGGTGGCCGAGCTGGTGGAGAAGCCCGAGCTGGTGGATCAGCTCCAGCTCGACAAGTTCGCGACCGAGGCGCTCGGCCTGCCGACCCTCACCGACATCCGCGAGGAGATCAAGAAGCCCGGCCGCGACCCCCGCGAGAGCTTCGTCGCGCCACACTACCGCGACGACATCCTGCTCATCTCCGACCTCAAGGAGGGCCTGGAACTCGAAGGCGTCGTCACCAACGTGACGAACTTCGGCGCCTTCGTGGACGTCGGCGTCCATCAGGACGGGCTGGTTCACGTCTCGGAGCTGTCGGGCAAGTTCGTCAAGGACCCGCGGGAGGCCGTGAACGTCGGCGACATCGTCAAGGTGCGTGTCCTTGGGGCCGATCCGGTGGCCAAGCGCATCTCGCTTTCGATGAAGCCGCCGCCGGTCCCGAAGCCGCCGCGCGCCCCGCGGCCGCCCCGTCCGGCGCAGGCTCGCGCCGCCCGGCCGGAGAACGGGCGGGGAGGCCGGCCCGCGCGTCCGGCCCGTGAGAAGACCGCCTCCGAGAGACCGGCCCGCGAGCCCGCCGCCGCCCGGCCCGAGCGGACCGACCGGCCCGAGCGGACCAACCGCGGCCCGCGGCCTGAAAGACAGGAACGGCCCGCCGCCGACCGCGCCGCGAAGCAGCCTCCCAAGCCCCAGGCGCCGCCCCTGAGCATTGAGGAAAAGCTCGCCCTCCTGCAATCGAAATTCCGGACCCGGGTGTAAGCTGGTCTCTTATGC
>JBGPDC010000299.1:0-3845 GCA_041482115.1 Terriglobia bacterium
AACTGCACCTGCACCTCGGCCGAGAGGGCCTGGGTGCGCGGGTTGATCTCGACATTGATGACGTAGTGCTCGACGTCCAGATCGGGACGCTTTTCCTGCGCGACCGCCGCCGCGCTTACGAGCACTATCCCCGCTATCAGACCACGCCAGCCAACCATACCGAACCTCACTTCACTGGCGCGGCCGCCGGCGCGCGCCCCATGACTTCCGCAATCACCGCGGCGGCCCGCTCCATCGCGCCCTCGCCCGGCGCGAGCGACTGCCGGACCTCCGCGAGTTCCCGCCGCATCGCAGCCCTGCGCTCGGGAGCTTCCAGCAGCGCCTCGGCCTCCGCGGCCAGCCGCTCACCGGTACATTCGTGCTGGATCAGCTCCGCCACGATCCGCCGCCCCGCCAGCAGATTCACCATGCTCAAGTACGGGGCCCTCAAGAACCATTTTCCCAGAACCCAGGTCAGCGGGTGGACCCGATAAAACGTGACCATCGGGGTCCCCAATAACGCTGCTTCCACGGTCGCCGTGCCGCTCGCCACCAGCAGCAGGTCGGCATGGGCCATCGCGTCCCAGGTTTCGCCTTCTATCACTTTGATTCCCGACCCTGCCACGCGTTCCACAAAAAACTCGCGGCCTGTGGTGCTGGAGGCCGCCAGCACAAAACTCATGGCCCGCCCGGCGTTTAGCCGCTGTACTGCTTCGAGCAAAATCGGCAAATGGCGCAGGGATTCCCCCCGGCGGCTGCCCGGGAGGACCACAATTAGTGGACGGTCGGGGGGCAGCCGGTGTTTCCGGAAAAACTCGGCCCGCGAAAGGGAGGGCGCCACCTGGCCCACTAAGGGGTGTCCAATATAGGTGGCGGGGACCCGATGGCGGGCAAAATACGCCTCTTCAAAGGGGAAAATGCAGAGCAGGCGGGTGATGACCCGGCGCATTTTGTTAACACGCCACTCCCGCCAGCCCCACACCTGAGGCGCGATCAGGTAGACCACGGGGATGCCCAGACGCCGCAGCCGTCCCGCCAGACGCAGGTGAAAGTCGGGCGAATCCGTCAAGATCGCCAGCGCCGGACGTTCGGCCGCGGCCGCGGCCCCCAGGCGCCGGTACTCGCGCCAGATGCGCGGGATATGCGCCAAGACCTCGACCAGGCCGACCACCGCCAACTGTTCCGCCTGGACTACGGCGCGCACGCCGGCGGCGCGGAGGAGTGGGCCGGCGCAGCCAAAGAATTCCACGTCGTCCCACTGTCGGCGAAGGGCTTCCACGAGCTGGGCGGCGTAGTGATCCCCGGAGGCTTCGCCCGCCGAAATGAGCACCTTCATCCGTGCCCAGTATACTGCCCGGCGAGGCGGGGCCCGTTATTCGTCCCGGCCACCAGGTTTTTGGGCGGTCGAGTGTGTGCCTTTGTCAGGCCGCGCCCTGCTTGCCATGGAGGGCATGGGCTACCGCCTCTGGATTCTTTGCGGCAACCCGCAAGAGCGCCAGGGCCGGACCGTCGGGCGTGCGCCGCCCTTGCTCCCAGTTGCGCAACGTGCCCACACTGACACCGATCATCAGGGCGAATTCGCTTTGCGAGGCGCCGAGCTTCGCTCGTACCCCCTTGACCTCCGTCGGACGGAATGTCGTGGTGCGCGCCGGTTTCATCCGGCCTCGCCGAATGCGGCCTGCCTGCCGCACACTTGTGAGAAGTTCCTGGAACGCTGCATCTCTCACTTAAATTCCTCCCGCACCAGTTGCCCGAGCGTGCGCGCCTGCCCCGGCGTCAGGTCGCCCTGCTCGCTCTTCAAATACACGTACAGCATATAGAAAACGCCTTCGGCAGGCGCCCAGTAGTAAATCACCCGCAGGCCACCGCGCTTGCCCGCGCCGAGCCTTGCCCACCGCACCTTGCGAAGGCCACTGGCGCCGCGAATGACGGGGCCCTGCTCCGGTCGCAACATCAGAGCCATCTGCAGACTTCGGTACTCGTCATCGTCGAGTAGCCCAGTGATGATCTTCGTGAAGATCGGCGTCTCGACGAACCGCATGTTCAACTATACGTCAATGGCGCAGTGCCTGGCAAACGAAGGCGCGATGACGGGGTAGGGCCGGTCGCCCCGCGGCCCGCTGAAACTCGCGGGCCGTGGCGCTAGGCATGGACGATTTCGGTGGTGTCAGCCGGGAGCGAAAGCCCCTTCTCTTCGTACTCCTGGCGGATCATCTGAAAGACTCCGGCCAGTTCGGCGAGGGCCTGCTCTTTCGTGGGCATCAGAGCGTAGCATCCCGCTATAGCTGGTATTTCCGCCACCCACGACCCGTCTTCCTGCCGGTAGAGAATCGTCTTGTAATCGTCGAACAACATGGAAGCTGCCCTTGAGTTTAACGCGCGCGCGGGGTACGTACCGGCCGGAACAGACCCGCAGGTTCCCGCCTGATACAATGGCTCAGGCATGTCCGATTCCGTTTCCGTGACCTCGCGGCTGCCGGTCGAGGCCTTCGCCGAGCAGTTTCAGGGGGAGATGGTTCCCCTGAACAACACCTACTCCTACTTCGCGGCGCTGCCGCTCGAGGACTCCCAGGTGCAGCAGTTCGTCCAGGAGCCGATCGCGGCGCTGCCGCCGGGGCTCGCGGAAATTCTGCCCGAGCTGCGCGTGGTGCTGGTGCCGTACCTGGAGCGCGCCAACAGCAAGGGCAGCGACCTGGTGGCCTTCGACAAACCGGCCGAAAATCGGCAGGTCGCGGCCGCCAGCCTGGAGATGGCGGCGCGTCTCTACTTCTTCCTGGCCGTAAAGGACGAGGACGTCGCCGATTTCCATTACACCTTCTACAACGGCATGGCGGCGCTCGCTTCCTATCGGCTGCGCGAGGTCCAGCGGGAGCGCTTCAGCCGCGTGCTGCGCGAGGAGCTGGCGAGCGAGGTCCACGGCGAGGTGGAGGAGAAAAGCTGGCGGCTCAAGCAGCAGCTTCGCCGCCGGCAGCGCAACACCCTGCGCGACACCAAGCTGCAGCGCGAGTACTTCCGCCAGGCCTTCGAGGACACGGCGACCCTCTACCTGCACGGCCTGTGCTGCGATATCGACGTCGAGACCGGACCGCGCCAGCTCCCCACGCGCTTCCTGCGCAAACGCCTGGAGCTGCTGCGCGAGCTGTTCCCGCCGCCCACCGGCTTCGCATTATTCCCCGAAGAATTGGGCGTCCCCAGCACCCCGGAGCGGTAACCTACTCTGAGCGGCGCAGCCTGGCCACCACAGCGCCTGGATCGGACGCATTCTGAAAGAGCGAAACTGCCGCCAGGCCAGCCGCCGCACGGCACTGCTGAAAATTCTCGAGCGTGATGCCGCCGAGTGCCAGAACCGGCAGGCTCCGGCCGCGCGTCACTTGCTCAAGCGCCGCGACTCCAGCCGGCGGTCCGTAGCCGCCTTTCGAGGCCGTGTGAAACACCGGCCCAAACACGGCAAGGTCAGCGCCTTCGCGCTCGGCCGCGTCGACTTCACCCGCCGAATGGCACGAGACGCCGATCACAAATCCTGGCGGCACGATCGTCCGGATGCGCTGGGGCGAGGGGGCGCGAGAGGGCAGGTGCACCCCGTGGGCGCCCGCCGCGAGCGCCACATCCACGCGCTCATTGACCAGGATCCGGCTCCCGTGTGGGTTCGGAAGCGCCAGCACCGCTACTACGAGTTCGTAGAGCGCGCGCGCCGGCAGATCCTTCTCGCGGATCTGGACATAATCGAGGCCCGCCGCGAGCCAACCGCGGAGGCACTCGAGCAGGGGCCGAGCGAGTTGCGAGCGATCGGTAATGGCGTAAAGCAGCACTTAGGGGCTGTCTAGAAACAACGTGATCAGACTACCGGTTTGCGAGGGCGGATTTCG
>JBGPDC010000300.1:0-3823 GCA_041482115.1 Terriglobia bacterium
CGAGCGCCATCGGCCACACCCGCTACTCGACGGCCGGCGACTCGAACCACCTGAATACGCAGCCTTTTCTGGTGGAGTGCAACAAGGGACAGATCGCCGTCGCCCACAACGGGAACCTGACCAACGCCATCGAGCTGCGCCGCGAGCTCGACGCCGGCGGCTCGATCTTCCAGGCCACCAGCGATACCGAGGTCATCCTGCACCTCATCGCGCGCTCGCGGGAGCGCTCGCTCGCCGCGGCGCTGCGCGAGGCCCTGCTGCAAGTGGAAGGCGCCTACTCGCTGCTGGTGCTGAGCCACGACCAGTTGATTGTCGTGCGCGATCCGCGCGGCTTCCGGCCCCTGGCCCTGGGGCGCCTGGAGTATGACGGCAAATCCTGCCCGGTATTCGCCTCCGAGACCTGCGCCCTCGACCTGATCGGCGCTACCTATGACGGAGAGGTAGAACCGGGCGAGATGGTGATCGTGAGCGGCGCGGGCGTCACCCGCGAGCGCTTCGCCCCGGAGCAGCCCCGCTCCCACTGCGTCTTCGAGCACGTCTACTTCTCGCGTCCCGACTCGACCGTCTTCGGACGCTCGGTGCAGGAGTCGCGCGAGATGCTGGGCCGGCGCCTGGCGCGCGAGTGCCCCGCCGACGCCGACCTGGTCGTGCCGGTGCCCGATTCCGGCGTGGCGGCGGCCCTCGGCTACGCGGCCGAATCCGGCATTCCCTACCGCATGGGCCTCATCCGCAACCACTACGTCGGCCGGACGTTCATCGAGCCCTCCCAGGCCATCCGCGACTTCGGCGTGAAGCTGAAGCTGAACCCGGTGCGCTCGCTGATCGAGGGGAAGCGCGTGGTGCTGGTGGACGACTCGATCGTGCGCGGCACCACCAGCAAGAAGATCGTCCGCATGGTGCGGCAGGCCGGGGCGCGCGAGGTGCACCTGCGCATCTCCTGCCCGCCCACGATCTCGCCTTGCTATTACGGCGTGGACACGCCCACCAAGGGCGAGCTGATCGCCTCCAGCCACTCGGTCGAAGAGATCCGCGAGTTCGTGGAAGCCGACAGCCTCGGCTATCTGTCTATGGAAGGACTGCAGGCCGCCGTGAAAGATACGGCGGGCCGTTTCTGCTACGCCTGCTACACCGCGAACTACCCCACCGACCTGGTGGGGATCGAAGCGTTGCTGGGAAGCGGCGAGCGGCGCCGCTAAGAAGGAAAGGGCGCCGCCGGAGCGGCGCCCTCTATTTCGCCAAGCCGTTATTCGATCTGGATCGGAATGGAACCCAATTCCTCGCCCTCGTAGACGATGGTCACCGGGATCGTTCCAGTGGGCACCCCTTCGGGAAGGAGGACGTTGAGCTGCCAGGCTCCCTCCAGCCCCGGAGCCAGACCGCTAAACATCACCTTGGCCGGGACCCCGCCTACCAGTACCGCCGGCAAGCTGGTCGTGTAATACAACGGCGAGCCCGAGGCCGGAGGCCGGAAGCTGGCTAGATTGCGATCCTCCGGTTCATCCATAAACAGCCCGGCGGCAGATCCAAATAGTTGCACCACGGTGCCGCGCGGCGCGGCCCGCAAGCCCGGCAGGTCGGAAAGCCCGGGTACGCCGTTCAGGCTGCCATCCTCATTGAGACCCGCCACAAACGTCGGCGCCACGAGGGCGGCGCTCAGGGTTGCCGGCTTCCCGTCGTTCGCGCCACCCGGCGCGGTGACGCTGCCAGGGTTGTTGATCAGGCTGTGCGATGGACAGCCCAGGTCGCCCACGTGTTGGTGCTGGTTGTGGTGAGAATGAGGAGACGTGCCGCTGTGCGTAGGAGGCACGGTGGAGATGTGGAAATGCGTCGTGTGACCCAGGCAGTCGGGAGCCACGAAGCCTTGCACCGTGACAGTAAAACTGGCGCCGACGGCCGCCGCGGGGAGATTCGTCGTTTCGCCCACGATCAGTATAGGCTCGTTGGGGGCCGCGATCATCTGGAACGAGAGCGCCGCACTGGCGCCGGGGTCGCTTAAATAATGGACGGTCTGAGCCGCGGGATTGTAGCTGGTCTGGTACACGGCCAAAGTCGTCTGAACATTCGAGGGGGCAAAATCCATGTGGATGAAATTTTCGGCCCCTACGTTCAGCGTAAAGATGAAATAACCATGTGTGGTCGGGGCGGTTGTGAACAAGCCCGGGAACGCCTTCGGCGTTGACCAGGTAGGGGGAGGGAAGCCATCTCTAAAGAGGCGGTTGGTCTGGGTCGCTTCCGTCCCGGTCCAGGTGTGGCTAAAGGTCGCCAGGTACGTGGCTTGGGCAAGATTGCTGAAACCGCCTAACACCAACAGGGCGAGTACCAGTCTTGAACCTGCTCTCCAGCTATCGAATCTCACTTGTGCCTCCTCTTTTTGCGTATGAAGGTTTCCGCTGCCGGCCAGGCACGCGGGGATGGAACATGGCGGACTAGAAGTCCGCCTCCGCAAGGCTCTCCACTTGGCGGGACACACGACCAGGGGCTAAGTCGCCCACGGTGGACGTTCTAGTACTTTAGGACGCGGAGCAATAACGATAACAAGGAATCGGTCCGATTGCAAGAGGTACTTAAGCCTACAGAATCCGGCCGCGGCGGCGACTGAAACGTGGGGCGCCGGTCCCGGGGGACTACTTCTTCTCGTCGTCCTTCTCTTTCTCTTCTTGAGGGGCGCCTTCCTGGACGGCCTTGAGACGGGCTTCCTTGCGCTTGCGGCGCTCCTCGGCGCGTTTCACGAGCTCCGAACCCACCAGCTCGAGCATGGCCTGCTCGGCGCCGTCGCCCCGGCGCGGACCGAGCCGGGTGATCCGCGTATAGCCGCCCGGGCGCTGGGCGAAGCGCGGGCCGAACGTTTCGAAGAGCTTCTTGACCGCCGCCGGCGTTTCCAAGAACGACGCCGCCTGCCGCCGCGTGTGCAGGGTGTCGCGCTTGGCGAGAGTGATCATCTTGTCGACCAGCGGCCGCACGGCCTTGGCCTTCGGCACCGTCGTGATGACCCGCTCCGCCTCGATGACGCTGGTGGTGAGTCCCCGCAGCAGCGCTTTGCGGGCGCCCATGTCCCGCTTCAGTTTGTATCCGGCTCGCTTGTGACGCATGGTGGTTACTCCGCGATCTCCGACTCCGCCTCGGCTTCCGCTTCTTCCCCTTCTTCGCCTTCCTCGCTAGGGGGCACCGGCATCGGCGTTCCCGGAGCGGGCAGGGTCACACCCGGCGGCGGAATCAGCCGCCCTTGCTCGTCGATCTTCATGCCCAGGCAGAGGCCCATCTGGGCGAGGATTTCCTTGATCTCGTTCAGCGACTTGCGGCCGAAGTTCTTGGTCTTGAGCATGTCGGCTTCGCTGCGCGTGACCAGATCGGCGATGGACTGGATCTGGGCGTTCTTGAGGCAATTGTAGGAGCGGACGCTCAAGTCCAGCTCCTCGACCGAGCGGTTCAGGTTCTCGTTCAGGCGCTCGACCGCGCTTTCCGCGGCCCCTTCCTCGGATTCGAGCTGCTCCTCGAAGTTGATGAAGATCGCCATGTGATCCTTGACGAGCTTGGCCGCGTAACCGATGGCGTCCTGCGGCGAGACGACGCCGTTGGTCCAGACCTCGAGCTGGAGCTTGTCGTAATCGGTCACCTGGCCGAGACGGGCGGCCTCGACGGTGTAGTTGACCTTGCGCACCGGCGAATGCACCGAGTCGATCGGGATGTAGCCGAGCGCCAGGTCCTCGTCGAAATTCTTGTCGGCCGAGACGTAACCGCGGCCGGTCTTGATACGCATCTCGACTTCGAGCCGGCCTCCGCTGCTGACGGTGGCGAGGTAGAGGTTCTTATCCAGGATCTCGAC
>JBGPDC010000301.1:0-3626 GCA_041482115.1 Terriglobia bacterium
CCTGGCTATGCGACGGGGCACCACTGGTATGCCTGGCATTTGACCGCGTTGGGGCGAAACGACGAGGCCATCTCCGAAATGAAGAAGGCGGAGGACTTAGATCCGCTCTCCCTCATCATTAGCGCCGAGTTGGCCGAAGAATTTCTCATCGCGCATCGTTATGAGGAAGCAATAAAACAAAGCCGAAAAACACTGGCGTTGGACCCTTTCTTTGCCGTTGCACACTTCGAACTAGGCCAGGCGTTCGTGCAAAAACGCATGTACAAGGAAGCCATCGCGGAACTTCAAAAAGCGATCGAGCTGTCTGCAGGCAGTACGACATTCAGGTCGAATCTCGCTTACGCCTACGCCGAATCCGGCCAGAGAAATGAAGCCTCCAAGATCCTGAATGATTTAAAGAGCAATTCGCCTGACGCCTTCTAAAATGCTCCCGAGATTGCGTTGGTCTATGTAGGCTTGGACGAGAAGGATCAAGCCATGGCCTGGCTCGAAAGGGCCTATGCGGAGCGCTTTAACCCTTCGGTTCTCCGGCGGCCAGCCTTCGACCCTCTGCGGTCCGACCCGCGGTTCCAGGACCTGCTGCGCCGCATTGGTCTCAGCCGATGAGCTTCCGAGAATCTGATACCAACCACCTCGAAAGCAGGCGCCGGGCCTCCGCTGAGGCGAGTTCGCCAGGCTCGGTGGACCGCATTACTCTTCACTAGCAAGGTAATCATGTCCAGGCGGATCTTACCCCGACAAATCCAGAGAAGACGTTGCGGCGGGACGATCACAGTTTAGCCGGCGTTCTGTCCCCTGCCCGTCTGGTTACAACACGCGTAGCGTCCGCCGCCAGGCGGCTTACTTCAAACGGCGTTCGGGAAGGTGCGCCCAGTTGCTTCGGGCGGCGGTGGCCCAGCCCAGTGGGTGCACCCCACGTAACGCCGGGTTATTCGAAACGGCGGCGCTGAATGACTTCTGGACGACTCAGTGGCGGCGCTAGGGGGTTCGATTTGCGTACACAACGCCTCCGAATGCTACGCCGCCCGAGACTATCTCGCCGACGGACACGAAGCCTACATCGTACAGGGTGAAACCGACGGCGCACAGAGATGAGATAGCGCAGGAAAAGTTATTGACCAACGCCGAAGGAACCCGCAAGTCCACGCGTAAGACGAAGGGATTCGCCGGCACGAGGCCGGTTACCGACCATCCATTGTTCGTCGAGAGCTGCAGCGGAAAGTGGATGAACCGCGGGTCCGGCGTGAGGCCGTTGACGAACACCGAGACCGCCGACCCGAGCGCCGCCGGGTTGGTGGACGAGTTCAGGGAGCCGTCCGCGTTCAGAGCCAACGCCACGGATCCCAACGAAGCTACCGGGGTCTGCGCGGTATTCAAAAACAGGCTGGGGTTGCCGGACAACGTCAAGGGAAGCTGGCGCGGAGTCGCGCTTGCGCCGTTGACCGTCACCTGCATCGTAGCGAAAGTCTGGCTGGGATCGACTAGCGGCACGGCGAAGTTGATCTGGGTCGAGGAAACGTACAGCAACGGGGCGGAGAGGGAGTCGAGGTTGACGCTAACTCCGGCGAGCGTCGCGGTGGAATTATCGCTGGCGGCTACGCCCGCCGCAGGGCCCAGTCCGGTTCCAAAAATCGTGAGGAGCTGATAGCAGGGGGCGGCTCCCACTGGCGCCAGATCCGCCGAATCGACGATACAGAAGAGCTGGGGCGTTCCGGCTGGAGGCGGCGGTTGGGAGAAATCGACTGCGCCGAGGTAAGCGCCGGCGAGCGGGGCCGGTCGGAGGCTAGGAAGCGTGACGGCGTTGGGGGTGAGAGGGAAATCGGGCAGGCTGGTCGCTCCGGCGATCCATACGGTGGAACCGAAGAGTGCGAGGGCGGAGGTTGCGAGCGTGGAACCTCCGATGAATTGCGATCCCAGGAGGTCGCCCGAGGCGGCATCGATTTCGGAAACGTAGGCGGAGCTGCGGATGCCAAGGTGGTTGGGCAGACACGGAGTGGGAACGTTCGCCAGCGCCGGGAGGTTGTTGGCAATACCATAGCTTCCGGCGAGGCCGGAACCGGCTCCGCCGCTAACATAGACTCCGTGGGAGTCCACCTGCACGCCGGCGCCACCGACCGGCACGGAGAACAGCAGCGTCTTCCCGGCTGGATCGAGTTTGGAGAGAAACGGCAATTCGAAAAAGAAAATGGAGTTGACAGGACCTATGGGTATCGCCGGGGGCGTCACCGTGTAGGGATAAGTCGGTCCCGCATAGCCAGTGAGATAGACGTTGCCCGCGGCATCCACAGCCAGGCCCCCGTTGGTGGTGTTCCCCTTTCCTGAAACAGCGGTCGAGTAGAGGAGTGTGGAGCCGGTGGGATCGACCTTGGTTACATACTGGTTGGCCCCCTGAAACGTCCCGGAGCAGGGAGGGGCGGAGCAAATTGTGAAGGCCGGAAAGGTGGATTGATAAGCACCCGGCGTGGTCGGATAGTCGAGCAAAGAGGTGGAACCCGCCACGTAGATGTTACCCGACGCATCGAGAGCGAGGGCGCTGCCGCCGATTCCGGTGGCGGAGAAGACAATTTTCGTGCCGGTGGGCTCGAGCTCGAGCAAATAGGGATGATTCGCTGTATTAGCGATACGGTAGGCGCCCGCCGTCGAAGGGAAGGCCGGTCCCGCGGCGTCGCTGACGAGGCCGGTCACGACAATCCGGCCTGCCGCGTTGACCGCCACGGCCTGCGCGGCGCTCCCGGCCGAGCCGCCGAGGAGGTCGGAGAACACGATCTCGCCGCTGGGATCGAGCTTGATTACAAAAGATCGCTGGTTGGAGAGCCCCCTAGGCGCCGTCCCCAGATTGCCGCCGCTGGTGACGGGAAAATCCGGCGACGCGGTCGAGCCGGCGACATACGCATTCCCGGCAGCATCGACGGCGATGGCGTTGGCGGCATCCTTAACCGATCCACCGAGGTAGCGCACATAGAGGTACTGGCTGGCTTGCGGATTCAGCTTGACGACCAGAACGGTACTCTGCGAGGTCGCTGGGTCGACGATGGCGTTTCCGGCCAGGTAGATGTTTCCGGAGGCATCCGTGGCGATGGCTTGGGGCGTGAAGCTGTCGCGCAAATAAGTGGAATACGTCAGTACCGGAAAGGTGGGCGCCGCGAAAGCCAGTCCTGAAAAGAGAATTAGCGAAAGCGTATAAATGAGCATAAGGAGCAGTTTCTCCGTCAGACGCGGGCTCCCTCCAGGCGTCCTTATCTAAATCTAGAAGGGTGTTCCGGGAGCGATGGGCCGTGGTTTACACCTGAAACTATCCGGCGTCGACCTTGGTCGTTTCGCCGGCGTTTTCAACGGTGATCTCAAGTCCCTCGGCGGCCGCGCTGGCCCGGGGCTGCCACCGCGCGGCGGTGCGGCTGGGGAGCGCCTACCGCTCCGGATACCAGCAATAGCCGTCGCCGAAGAACGTCTTAATGTTGGTCCCCCAGGCCGGGCCGAGTTTGGCGCGCAGCCGGCGCAGCAGCGCCGACTCCTTGCGGGTAAGGTGTATGCCGGCCGGGGGTTCCAGGGGAGGTTCGAGAGCAGGTTCGGCCGGGGCGTAGAGCGCCGGCGCCTGCTCCCCAGAAAGGGGGTCAGTGGTTGCAACA
>JBGPDC010000302.1:0-3501 GCA_041482115.1 Terriglobia bacterium
GATGGTCGGCGATTACTACCAGCGCACCTACGTGCCGGCGAACCTGCTGCTCACGGCCGCCGGGCGGATCGATCACGACCGGCTGGTTCGGCTCGCCGAGGACTCCTTTGGCGCGCTCAGCCCCACGGCCCCGCCGCTCGGGGACCGCCCTCCGGCCACGCACGCCCTTATCTCGCTGCGCGATAAGCCTTCCCTCGAGCAGGTGCATCTGTGCCTGGGGGTGCCCAGCTCTCCCATCGCCGACGAGCGCCGCTATGCCAGCTACGTTCTCAATACACTTCTAGGCGGCGGCATGAGCTCGCGGTTGTTCCAGAACATCCGCGAGAAGCAGGGACTGGCTTACGCGGTCTACTCCGAGCTGAACTCCTACGGCGACACGGGCTGCCTTACGATCTACGCCGGGACTTCCATTGAAACCGCCGAGCGCGTGGTGGAATTGATCCTGGCCGAGTTCCGCGAGCTGAAGGATGGCCGCATCAGCACCGAGGAGCTGCGCCGCGCCAAGGACCACCTCAAGGGGAGCCTGCTGCTGAGCCTCGAATCCACCTCCAACCGCATGGGCAACCTGGCCCGCCAGGAGATGTACTTCGGCCGGTTCATCACAATGGACGAGCTCATCGAGCGAATCGAGCAGGTCACCGCCGCCGATGTGCAGCAGATTGCCGTCGATACCTTCCACCAGAAACAGATCGCCCTGACCATGCTCGGCAACCTGAACGGATTCAAAATCAGCCGCGAGAAGCTGGCCTGCTGAGGGCCCACCAACCCAACACACGCGACCCACCGTGTTTGCTCTCCTGGTGATGGGACGCTACGATAGCGGCAAGATGACAGAGACGGGACGGCGGTGCTGGCTCTAAGACTGGCCTGGCTGCTCTTCCTGCTGCCGGTTGGTGCTTTCTCTCCCGGCTTCTTCTTCGTTCGCCGGCTGCGGTGGAGCCCTCTCGAGAAGCTGTGCGGATCGGTGGGGCTCTCCCTGCTGCTGCTCTATGCAGCCGCCTTTGCGATCTATGTGAGCCGCCTTCCCTGGGCACCCGCCTCGGGCGTGGTCTCGGCCGGCTGCGTGGTGTTGGGCCTCCTGACCCTCCGGGACGCCTCCCGCCTGCCGGTACGCCAAGTGGTCCGGGGCTTCGGATTCCTGGTGGCGTGGACGTTCGCGATTCTGCTCCTGCTTCGGAACTATTCGGGCGGGATGTGGTTCGGCGACTGGCTCGAGCACTTCCAGCGGAGCCTGTACTTCTTGCACCGGTTTCCCCAGGACACTCCGATTTTCCTCCGGTACCAGCTTCCGGCGCGGCCTCCCTTTATGAACTTGCTGGCGGCCTTCTTCCTGGCTCCAGCCGGCGACCGGTTCGAGCTGTTCCAGGTGGTATTCACTTTTCTCAATCTGCTGGTATTCCTGCCGTGCTGCTTGATCGCTCCGGCCCTGGGCCTGGGAGGCCGCAGACGAATAGCGCCGCTGGCGGCGGTGTTCGCGTGCAACCCGCTGGTGGTCGAGAACGCCACCTACACCTGGACCAAGCTTCTGGCGGCCTTCTTTGTAGTGCTGGGGCTGTGGTTTTACCTGGCCGCGTGGCGCAAGCACGACCGCGTGCGGCTGTGGGCGGCGTCTTTGGCCCTCGCCTCGGCCCTGCTAGTGCACTACTCGGCCGGCCCTTACGTCGTGCTGCTTGCCCTTCACTATTTGCTGTTTGTGTTCCGGCGGCGGAAGGAGAAATGGAAGGAACTGGCGACGGCGGCCACGCTCGGCGGGACCGTGCTGGCGACCTGGTTGGTGTGGTCCGTTGCAACGTTCGGCGTGCGGATTACCTTCGGCTCCAACACCACCGTGAGAGACGCGGCGCAAGGGAGCGGCGGGCGGCTCGCCGGGATCGCGGCCAACGCCGCGGGAAACCTCGTCCGCACGGCCATGCCACACCCGCTGCGGGCCGGGGTGTCCCTGGACGCCCTCCAGCAATACAGCGCCGCCGGATGGTGGCGCGATTATTTCTTCTTGATCTACCAGACCAACGCCATCTTTGCGATGGGCGCCGTGGGGGGCCTGGCCGTGCTCTACCTGCTCGGCCGTAGCTGCCTCCGCGCTCCACCCGGTCCGCAACGTCTGTTCTGGCTCTTCTTCCTCTCCGGTGGCGTGGCGCTGGCGACGGCTGTGCATTGGGGAGGAGAAGTGTTCGGAGTGGCGCATGTCACCCTGCAGCCGCTGCTCGTTCTGGGCCTGTCGCTGCTGGGCGGCGCCTGGTCCTCTCTCCGCCGCTGGGCGCGCCTGGCCCTCGTGATTGGCTGCGCTCTGGATTTTACTCTGGGGATAGCACTGCAGGCCAAGGTCGAGAGTCTGGAGAATACCCCGCAGGAGAGGGTCTTTGCCGGCTTGACCTACGTAGAGAAGGGTCCCCTGCCGCTCGGGCCGCCGGCCGCCGGCTTTCTTTCCGAGCCCGCCTGGCAGAACTGGTTCCGCAAACACCAGCTCGAAGCCTGCGAGGAGTGGTCGTCGCGGGCGGCTGCGGCGGCTGGCGAGGCCGGGCACCGGATCGACTACGCTCTGAAGTTATACCGTTCGGAGGACCGCGTGTATTGGCACGGCTGGTACGCGCGCCACGATGGATCGCTCGTCTTTCTGGGGGACCGCACTGCTTCACTCGCGCCCGGAGGCCTGGCGCTCCCCGGGGCCGCCCTCCTGGTCATGTTCTTAGGATTGATGCGCCGCTTGCTCCGCGAGGTGTAAAACAACTGTGGCCTGCGGCCCGCCGGAACGGAGCGGGCCGCAGGCCTTTGAAAAGCTCGAGCGCCAGACTACTCCGGCTCGGCGCCGAGGGTCTCGACCGACTCCTCCGAGAGTCCGCCGGTGTAATGCAGCGGGGTCTCGTCGGCGTAACCCGGAATATCGGCCAGCAGATCGGTCTCCTCGATCTCCGGCTCCGGCAGCGCTTCACCGGGCACCTGCAGATTGCGGTAGTGCAGCATGCCGGTACCAGCCGGGATCAGGCGGCCCATGATGACGTTCTCCTTCAGGCCTCGCAGGTAGTCGACCTTGCCGGAGATGGCCGCCTCGGTGAGGACGCGGGTGGTCTCCTGGAAGCTCGCCGCGCTGATGAAGCTGTCGGTCGAAAGCGACGCCTTGGTGATGCCCATCAGGAGCGGGCGCCCCACGGAAGGCCGGCCGCCGGCGGTCATGGTGCGCTCATTCTCCGCGCGGAACTTGAACTTGTCGATGACCTCTTCCAGCAGAAATTGCGTATCGCCGACCTCTTCCACCTTGATCCACCGCATCATCTGCCGGACGATCACTTCCAGGTGCTTGTCGTTGATGTTCACGCCCTGCAGCCGGTAGACCTCCTGGATTTCGTTGACCAGGTACGACTGCAGCGCCTTCTCACCGAGCACGTTGAGGATGTCGTGCGGGTTCGACGGACCGTCCATCAGCGGTTCGCCCGCCCGGACGCGTTCGCCTTCCTGCACGTTGACGTGCACGCCGCGCGGCAGCGCGTACTCACGCGGCTCCGC
>JBGPDC010000303.1:0-3486 GCA_041482115.1 Terriglobia bacterium
CCGGCGCTGAGGACGTAAGTGCCGAGCATGATGCGCCGCTTGCACTCGGCGCCGAAGCCCTCGCCGCGCGTGTTGCGGTACATGTCGATCAGCGTGGGGGTCTCGCTGCTGCGAATCGTGTAGCGGACGCCGTCGTAGCGAGCCAGGTTGGAGCTGGCCTCGGCCGTGCAGATGATGTAGTAGCAGGCGTTGGCGTAGTTGGTGTGGGGCAGGCTCACCTCGCGGATCTCGCAGCCCAGGCGCCGGAACAGGTCGAGCCCGCGCTCGATGCGGCCGCCGACCTCGGCGTCGAGGCCCGCTCCGAAATACTCCTTGGGCACGCCGATCTTGAAGCCGGCGGCCTTACCATCCAGTTGACCCGCGTAGTCGGGCACGGGAGCGTCGGCCGAAGTAGAGTCGGCCGGGTCGCGGCCGGCGATGACGCCGAGCAGCGTCGCGGCGTCCTTCACCGTGCGGGCGAAGGGACCGATGTGATCGAGCGAGCTGGCGAAGGCTACCAGCCCGTAGCGTGAGACACGCCCGTAAGTGGGCAACACGCCCACCACGCCGCAGAACGAGGCGGGCTGGCGGATGGAGCCGCCGGTATCGGACCCGAGCGACACGACCGCTTGCCCCGCCGCGACCGCCGCCGCCGAGCCGCCGCTCGAGCCGCCCGGGACGCGGTCGGGAGCGGCCGGGTTGCGGGTGGGGCGGAAGGCCGAGTTCTCGGTCGAGGAACCCATCGCAAACTCGTCGCAGTTGGTCTTGCCGAGGATCACGCCCCCTTGCTGCTCGAGGCGGATCACGGCGGTCGCGTCGTAAGGCGGCACATAGTTCTCGAGCATCCGCGAGGCGCACGTGGTACGGACGCCCTTGGTGACGATGACGTCTTTGACGGCGACCGGCACGCCGGCCAGCGCTCCGAGGGGTTCGCCGGCGGCGATTTGGGCGTCGACGCGGCGGGCGGAGGCGAGCGCTCGCTCGGGACAGAAGTGCAGAAAAGCGGCGTACTGGTCGTTCCCGGCCTGGGCCACGCGGAGGGCTTCTTCGGCCAACTCCACGGCGCTAAACCGCCGGGCGCGCAGACCAGCCTGGATCTGGTCGATCGTCAGGGTCTTGATATCGTCCATTAGCGTTCGACGACCTTGGGAACCTTGAACTGCCCGGCGCCGGCAAGCGGGGCGCTCGAGAGGGCCGTGGCCTCGTCGAACGAAGGCTGCACCGTGTCGCTGCGCAAGGTGGCGGTCTCGTCGGATTCGTAGAGCACCTGCGCCATCGGCTCGACCCGGGAGGTGTCGACCTCGTTCAGTTGCTCGACATAGGAGAGGATCTCGCCCAGGTCGGCGCAGTATTTGCGGATCTCGTCTTCGGTGAGCGCCAGGTTGGCCAGATTGGCCACGTAGCGCACTTCCTTTTCCGTGATCTTCATTCCTTCGTTCCCGTTTTCTCAGCGCGCCGGCGCGAGCGCACGTAGAGCCGCCGCAGGTCGGGATCGGCAATGCCGGCCGCTTCATCCTCACTGCCGCCGGCCGCCGAACTGGCCCGCCGCGGGGGCCGGGACTCCGTCTTCACGGCCACCCGGAACTCGATATCCTTCACGACCACCTTGCCGGCCGCCGCGTTCAACTGGTCCACGATCTGCCGGGTCATGCGGGCGAGCTGCCGCCGCCAGTCCTGAGCGGCGGTCTCTACCACCAGGGTCGCGCCGAACAGGCGGACAGCGCGCGTGCGCGCCGCCACCCGTCCGCCGGCGACCACCGGCCACAAAGCGAGGAGCAGCGCCTCTTCGTCCGCGTTCTCCCGGACCAGTTGGCGATAGACCTGGGGCAGCAATTCGGAAACTCGCTGCATGGCTGGCTCCTGAACGGGTGGGATAAGATTCAAATTGTAGCATGGCGAAAAAGACGACGGTGATACTCGCCTCCGCCTCGCCACGGCGGCGCGAATTGCTGCGCGAGGCGGGGATCGCGCACCGCGTGCGCCCGGCGGTGGTGGACGAGAGAGCGCGTCGCGGGGAGACGCCGGCCGCCTGTGTCGCAAGGCTCGCGCGCGCCAAAGCCGCCGCGGTGTGGCGCCCCGGGGAGACCGTGTTGGGGGCGGATACCGTGGTGGTGGCGGGCCGCCGCCTGCTAGGAAAGCCGCGTGACCGGCGCGACGCCGCCCGCATGCTCCGGCTGCTCGCGGGGCGCGTCCACCAGGTACTCACCGGCGTGTGCGTGCTGGGGCCCGACGGCGGGGCGCGCGCCGCGGTGGTCCGCACGCGGGTGTGGTTCCGGCGCTTGACGGCGGCGGAAATCGCCGGGTACGTGGCGTCGAAGGAACCCTTGGATAAAGCGGGGGCGTACGCGATTCAGGGATTCGCCTCGAAGTTCGTCGAGCGCATCGAGGGCTGCTACTTCAACGTCGTGGGGCTGCCCGTCTCTAAAGTGGAGGCGCTGCTGCGGCAAGCCCGCGGGCCATTAAGGTGATAGAAGACATACACCGTCATACGACGTGTTAAGCGAAAACCACGAAAGAAAACTCAGGTCAATCCCTAATTGAACCTCAGGCCGTTCCGCCATACTCTCCAAGTACGGGCTTTCCACGGCAGCTTCGCGTGCTGACCATTCGCGAGGTGGGTCCACCGGAGGGGGGCCTGGCAGGGACAAAAATATGCGCCTGACTTCCAAGCTCTCCGATTTCCGATCGCGCCACGATAGCGGCAAGATTCTAATTTCGCTGGCACTGGTGGCTTTTACCTTGATGGCCTTTGCCGGGTTAGCCATCGACATGGGCCGCATGGAATTTTACCGCCGGCGCATCCAGGCCGCTGCCGACTCCGGAGCGGTCGGTGGAGCGCGGGAGCTGCAAGTGAGCGGCTCTACCAACGTGGTGACCGCGGCGAAAGACGACGTCACCACCAACGGCTATACCAACAATGTCAGCAGCGCCGGCGTCACTGTGAACTTCCCGCCAGCAAGCGGCCCGCATGCCGGTAACAACGGCTATGTGGAAGTAGTGGTAACCAAGCCGTATCCCACCACGTTCTTGCGGGCCATAAACATCAGCACCATGAATCTGAAGGCGCGCGCGGTCGGCGGGCTGGGACCTTCGGACTACTGCATCCTGGCGCTCGACCCGACCGCTCCCAAGGCACTCGAGTTCACGGGCAGCAGCGTCGTCAACACGCCCGGCTGCGCCATCATGGACGATTCCAGCAATGGTGGAAATGCCCTGTATAGCGGCAACTCGGACTGCGTCACGGCGAAGAGCATCGATGTCGTCGGCAGCGTCTCAGCCGGCAGCGGCCAAGCGGGCTGTAATGGGGGCGCTGGCCCACTCGCACCGACGCCCAAGACGGGGGCCACCTACGTCTACGATCCCCTGGCCTATCTCTCGGCGCCTTCCAACACCACCTGCAACGCGCTCACCAGCAGCGGAAAAAATGGCTACAGCACCAACAAGACCGAGACGCTCAGCCCTGGTGTCTACTGCGGTGGCATCAAGATTTCGGGCAACAACAACACC
>JBGPDC010000304.1:0-3301 GCA_041482115.1 Terriglobia bacterium
AACTGGCGCTCGATCATGCGGGGTACGATAGCAAGCTGGTGGTGGGAACCGAGGGCCACAACAGCAAGCATGGCTCGGCCATTCTGCCGGACGCGCTGCGCTGGCTTTGGCGCGACTACCTGACGCCGATCGCCAAGCCCCAGCCCGCCGACGGCCGCAACATCACCCGGTTCACCGATCCCAGCTTGAACTGGGAAGTCGTCAGCACCGGACACAAATTCACCGAAGGTCCGGCCGTCGACCGGCAGGGCAACGTCTTCTTCACCGACATCGCGAGCAACCGCATCCATCGCATCGGTCTCGATGGCAAGGTCACGGTGTTCAAAGAGGACACCGGCGGCGCCAACGGCCTCATGTTCGGCCCCGACGGCCGGCTCTACGCCTGCCAGAACGGGAAGCGCCGGATCGTGGCTTACAGCCCGGAGGGCACGGAGTCCGTGATCGCCCAGGACGTCAACTCCAACGACCTCGCCGTGACGCAGAAAGGTGAAATCTACTTCAGCGACCCGCCCGGCAAGAAAGTTTGGTTCATCGACGCCCAGGGGAACAAGCGGGTGGTCCACGAAGGGATCGAGTTTCCCAATGGCGTGCGCCTCTCCCCCGACCAGTCGCTCCTGATCGTCGCCGACACGCGCGGCAAGTTCGTGTGGTCTTTCCAGGTCCAGCCCGACGGCTCGCTCGCGAACGGCGAGCCTTTCTATCGGATGGAGACCTGGGACGAGTCCGCGGCGAGCGGCGCCGACGGCATGACCGTCGATACGGAGGGATACCTATACGTGGCGACCCGCCTCGGCGTCCAGATCTGCGACCAGCCGGGTAAGGTCACGGCGATCCTGGCCAAGCCGCAGAACGGACCGCTCACCAATGTCGTGTTCGGGGGCCCGGACTTGCAGACGCTCTACGTGACCGCCGGCGACAAGGTCTTCAAGCGCCGGATGCTGCACAAGGGCGTGACGTCGTGGGCGCCGGTGAAGCCGCCGGTACCGAGCCTGTGAGACGGATCAGGTGCTCTACCGCGGCACTAGCAGGCTGCGGGCCTGGAGGCTCTCCACGTATCCGGAGATAGCCTCATACCCCATCGCAACTGCTTCTTCGACGGTCCGGCCGTGACTCATGCAGCCCGGCATCTCGCGCACCCTGACCACATAGCGCCGGTCGTCCGGCCTCCATCGAATGTTCAGTTCGTACTTGGGATCCTTCAAGCTTTGCCCCCTCGTTACGCCTGCGGCGGCTGGTCCGAGACCTTCTGCGTCTTCTCGTCGAAGTAGAGCACCTTACCCTGGCGGTAGCTCTCGACCGACATCGCGATCGTGACCATCGCTTTATACCCGGTCAGGGCGTCGAGCACCGGCTTCTGCCGCGTCTTGACGCACTCGAGAAAGTTCTTCATGTGGGCGTCCGGACCCTTGTCCTCCACGGGAATCACAACCTTCTCCGTGCCGTACTTCTTGTAAAACGCGTCGCGAAACGGCCGCTCGGCCGTCACCGAGATCGAATCGGTGCGGCCCTCGAACTGGCCGTGCTCGACCATGACGAGGGTCGCCTCGTGCCCGCGGATCAGCCCCGGGATGTGCGTCGAGTTCGCCATCGAGGACGACAGCACCAGACTATGCCCCTTGGCGAAATCCGCCGTGAGGGTGAAAGTGTCGGGCACCTCGCGGTCCTTGAAAACGTAAATGCCGCCCATGCCGCAGACGCGGTAGGGGAACTGCGCCTCGCCCCAGCAGATGTTCAGCGGCGCCACGACGTGATAGAAGAGGTCGGTGGCGATGCCGCCCGAGTAGTCCCAATACTTACGGAAGCGGAAGAAGCGCTCCGCGTCATAGGCGCGCCCCGCTGCCGAGCCGAGCCACATCTTCCAGTCGATGTAGTTGGCGCCCTTGCCGTCCGGACCCGCCTCCGGATCGATCTTGTAGTTCCACTCGCCTCCGGTCGAGTTGCGGTGATAGGACCCCTGGCTCATCAGCAACTGGCCGATCATGCCGTCCTCGATGACCTTGCGCGCCTTCCACCATTGGTCGGCCGAGGTGGTCTGAGACCCGACCTGCACGATTCGTCCGGTCTGCACCGCTGTCTCCCAGACTTGCCGCGCCTCCTCGATGGTGTGCGTCATGGGCTTCTCGAGGTAGACGTCCTTGCCCTTCTTCATTGCCTCGATCGCCATCTGCGCGTGCCAGTGGTCGGGCGTCGCGATGATCACCGCGTCCACGTCTTTGCGATCGAGCAGGGCGCGGTAATCGAGCGTGGCGAATTCCGCCTTGGAGCGCTCCTGCGCCTCCTGTTTGCGTTTCTCGTAAACGTCGCAGACGGCGGTGAAGCGCGACTTGCCGTCCGCTTCCCCAATTCGCAGGAACTGCCGCAGCAGGCTTGAGCCGCGCCCGCCGACACCGATGATGCCCAGGTTAATGCGATCGTTCGCCCCGGCCACGCGTCCTTGCGCGGCCTGGGCGGCAAGTGGACGGGCGAGTCCCAGCGCCGTGCCCGCGCCGACCGCGTTGCGGACGAAATCCCTGCGATTCAGATTGCCGGCCATGAATGACCCCGCTGGTTGGAGAGTATCCGGGCTGATTCTAACAGCTTCCGGCCGGGCGGCAGGAAACCAAAAAAGAAGGCTGGCCCATTGCTGAGCCAGCCTTTGACTCGACTGAAGTTCGTCCCCCCGGCGTTCTTCAGCTAGTCGTCCCTGGTACGCAGCCATAATGCCCTGGAGGGGACGGTCTGAACAATAGAGCGGCGGTTACATTTTGATTTGGTACCGAGGTACCAACATATGCCCCAGGGAAACCCGTACGACTCTTTGGGCCGTCGAGGCTGGGTTTGGGGAACCCTGGCAGGCGGGGATGTGAGCGACGTAAGCGCTTGGAGTGGCGCTAGTTGCGGGTGCCGACCCGCTCCGCCCGCCCGACCAACGGCGTGACCACCGGACCGCCACAGACGGCCACCCCCGTGGTTCGGAGCGACTTCAGCAGGTTGAAAAACAAGCCGTATACCACCTGTTCGCTGACCGTTTGCTGCCCCGGCACCTGGAAACCGGCGGGCAGCTCTTTCGAAATCGCCACGCGCAGGCTCTGGAGCACGCGCCCCTCCCGGTCCTTGCAGTTAGCGATCATGAGCGGGGTTTGGAGCACGGCGCCGGTGCGGCCATCGACGTAAAACTGGCAGCGCGAGAACCAGCCGATGTTGGCGGGATCCGCCGCATCGAAGAGTAGCAAAGGGTCCTTCCAGCCGGAAGGGCTCAGCTCGGCGAGGATGCGCCGGCTATCTTCCTCGAAGGTACACTCGAAGCCGGCCTGCTTGGCGA
>JBGPDC010000305.1:0-3289 GCA_041482115.1 Terriglobia bacterium
AGCCGGACACCAGTATGCTGTAATGTCGTCTTGCCGGTCGAGATCTTTTCAGCGAACGGCGGACAGTGTCTTAACTGTTTGTGTCAGCCCAGGGGGCAACCGCAAATACGCCCGCCGCCCCGCCAGAGTGCGCGCCAATTCGCGCCCGATACCTGGATCCCCCTTGCATTTTCGTCAGAAGCCTGTGCATGTTGGGCCTTAGAGGATGAAGCACGGCGCGGGGAGGCGTGCCTCGCGCGGTCGGTGCCATAGATGCATCGCTCCGTTTTGGTAGTGGCCTTGGTGGCGTCGGCGCTGATCCTGGCGTCCGAGCGGCGCACGTATTGGCGCCCGTTTGACGACGATCCGCAGGAATCGCTCGTCTCCTACCACGCCTTCGGTTTTGCGGCGGCCAACGGAGCCGGTCTCGCACCGAACCCGGTGGTGGCGCGGGAGATCGATGTCGGCCGGAGCAGAGTGCTTCCGTACCCGCACTGGCCCAATGGATTTTTCCTGGTTTTCGAGGGACTGCTGCGATGTTTCGGGCGCAGCGAGACGGTAGGCCGGTCGTTTGCGATCGCAGGCAACCTGGCCGGGTTTCTGCTGCTGCTGGCGTCGCTCCGGCGGGAGGACCCGCTGATCTATCTGGCTTTGCCCCTGCTGCTGCTCAGCGGCATGGCGCGCGACGCTCTTTCCTTTGTCTTCGTGGACGTCGCCCTGCATTTCTGGCTGGGGGTGTTGCTGTGGTCGAGCGGCCGGGGGGAGGGCGGGCCGTCTCGAGACGGGATCTTTCGCGCGTGTCTCGCGGCGGCCTTGCTCTCGAATCAATTGATCGCCGTCTACGCCCTGCCGGTGATCCTGCTGCGGTGGTTCGAAGACCGGCGGAATAGAGCGCTGGCGGGGGATCTGGCCACGCTGGCCGGCGCTACGGCGGCGGTGCTGCTGGGGCTGGTGGCGGCCCATGCGAATTTCCGGTCCGGCGCGGCGGAGCTGTCCTGGACGGCGCTCGACCGGACCGGCGGCTCCATAAGCGACCTTTACCGCGAGCTGTGCCACGACGTGATTGCGGCGATCCGGCTGGAGCCGGGCAGCACGTACGTGGTAGCGGCGGCGTGGCTGGCGGTAGTGGCGGCGCGCCGCTGGCGGACAGCGCTGCTGATCCCGTCGTTCTTACTGTTCGGCCTGGTCCTGCGGCGGTACGTGATCATCCACCTCTTCACGCGGCTGCCGTTCGTGTTTTTCTGCCTGGTCACGGTGGTAGTGGCGACGGGCGTGATCTCCGAGAGGCTGGCTCGCTGGATTCCGTGGCCGCGGGTGCGCTGGGCCGGCCGGGTCCTGGTGCTGCTGGCTGTGGCGCTGCGTACGGCCGGCGGGCCCGAGCGCTATCACGCGGCGCCGGAGGTGCGGGCCGTCCGCGCGTCCTTCTATTCCCTGCTGGCGAATCCGGAAACGAAGGCCGCGCTGGCGAGGTGTAACGCCTTCCGATTCGAGCCGACGCCTTACGGGATAGCCGTGGACGACAAGATAGCGGAGTACTTTTTCGGAGAGCGGGTGGTGGAACGTATCCGGAGAGGGGAGCCGGTGCGGACCTGCTGGGTGAATATTCCGGAGCGGAAGGTGCGGGCAGAAAGATCGGAGTAAATCAGGAACGACCCTTACCGGACCGCTTCGCGCACACTGGCCGGAGCGAGCAGGCCGAGCGAGTCGAGCACCTTCTCGATCTTGGCCTGATTGGCCGGCTGCGGGGGGACCATCGGGAGGCGGTAGACGAGATCGAGCAGTCCCATCATTGCCAGGGCCGCTTTCACGGGGCCGGGGTTGGACTCGACGAAGTTGATTTCCATCAAGGGAAGGAACTGGCGGTGGAGGGCGCGGGCGGCGGCGAAGTCGCCCGCGAGACACAGCACCGCGAGACGCGACATCTCGGCCGGGATTTCGTTCGAGACGACCGAGATGACGCCGCGTCCGCCGAGAGCCATTAAGGGAAGGGTGACCGAATCGTCGCCGGAGAGCACCGCGAAACCCTCGGGGACAAAGTTGAAGAGCGCGGCCATCTGGCTGATGTTGCCGGAGGCTTCCTTGACGCCGACGATGTGGTCGATGGTGGCGAGGCGGCCGAGGGTGGCGGCGTCAATGTTGGCGCCAGTGCGGCCGGGCACGTTATAGACGACGATCGGGAGGCGGGTCGCGGCGGCGATGGTTTTGAAGTGCTGGTAGAGGCCTTCCGGAGTGGGCTTGTTGTAATAGGGCGTGACCGAGAGCAGTCCATCGGCGCCCAGCACGTCGAGTTCGCGGGCGAGTTCGACGATCTCGGCGGTGTTATAGCCGCCGCAGCCGGCCAGCACCGGCGTCTTGCCGCCAGCTTCCTCGAGCGTGATCTCGACGACGCGCAGGTGCTCGCGGCGGGTGAGCGTGGGGTTCTCGCCGGTGGTGCCGCACGGGACGAGGAAATGAATGCCGGCCTCCACCTGCCGCCGGACCAGGCGCCGCAGAGCGGGCTCGTCCAGGCTCGTGTCCTTCCGGAAGGGCGTCACTAGCGCGGTACCACAGCCTTCGAATTTCATGGCAGCCTCACGCAAACAGCACTTCGGCGAATTCGTACACGCCGGTCTTGCCTACCACCCACCGCGCGGCCTGGAGGGCTCCCCGGGCGAAACCGGCGCGGCTGCGGGCGGTGTGGGTCAGGGTGATGGTGTCGGCCTCGGAATCGAAGCCGATTTCGTGCGTGCCCGGGACGGCTCCGGCGCGGTTGGAGGCGACGTCGATGGGGCGCGCGTAGCCGGATGCGCGCATCACTTCGCAGAGCTTGAGCAGGGTGCCCGAAGGAGCGTCCTTCTTCATCTTGTGATGGATTTCCCAGGCCCAGGCGTCGTAGTCCGTCTCGTTTTTGAGGGACTGGGCGGCGGTCTGGACGACGCGGAAGAACACGTTCATGCCGACGGAGAAGTTGGGGCTGTAGACGAGGCCGGCGCCGCTCTGGGCGACCGCGGCGCGGACGCGCGGCAACTGGTCGAACCAGCCGGTGGTGCCCACGACCATATTCACACCGAGCGCCGTGATCCGCTCGATATTTTCGACAGCCGTACCGGGCGTGGAGAACTCGATCGCGGCGTCGATACTCCGGAAGTTCTCGCGGGTGATGCCGGAGCCGTTGACGTTGTTGTCGATGTCGAGCTTGAGGGCCACCTCGAAGCCGAACTCGGGCGCGACCTGCTCGATCAGTCTCCCCATCTTGCCGTAGCCGACGATGGCCAGCTTCACTCGAAGATCTCCGGATCGAGGTTCGAAAAAAAGGCGGCGTGCAGGGCCT
>JBGPDC010000306.1:0-3148 GCA_041482115.1 Terriglobia bacterium
AACACTGCCGGATTCCTCGAGTCCATAAATGGCGGCGATGTTTGGATGGTTCAGCGACGCCAGGAGCTGCGCCTCGCGCTCAAAGCGGGCCAGGCGCTCGGGGTCTGCCGCCACGGCCGCCGGCAGAACCTTGATGGCCACGTCGCGGTTGAGGCGCGGGTCGCGGGCGCGATAGACCTCGCCCATCCCGCCTGCGCCGAGCAGGCCTTGAATCTCGTAGGAGCCCAGTTTCGTGCCGGGTGTTAGTGTCATGTTGTGAGGTCAGGCTGATTATAGATGGGACCTGCTCCGGCTGGCCAGAGCCTGCCAACTAATATCGCCAGCTTCGCAAATCCGCCCCCGCCGGGGCGGTCTGCTCGATCCGCTGCAGAATCTTGGGCACGTACATGGTGTTGTAGCGCAGCCGCGACAGGTGGTTGGGGAGATTCGGGTCTCCGTTCCAGCAGTGCTCGAACCGGTCGCCGTACGTCACCTCGCCTTCGTAGGGCGGGTTGCGCGTGTTCTTTAGGAAGTCCTCCATCAGGTAGACGGCGTTGTTGAGGTAGTACGTGTCCATATCGCCGACATAGATGCGGAGCTTGCCTCGCAATTTCGGCCCCAGCCGCGCCCAGTCGCGCTCGACGATGTAACGCAGGTCGTAGTGCTCCTGCCAGTATTTCGCCACCTCGGGGTCGATCGCGCCGGTCACCTTGTCGAAGATGCGCTTCGGGTAGCCGTTCGGCCCCACCGGCGAGTAGACCGCCTCCCAGATGTCCCACTGCTCGCCCGAGCGGCTGTTCGTGCCGAGAGCCAGCTCGAGATAATTCATTTCTTGCAGGGTGACGCTGACGTGGCCGAGGTAGTTGCGCATGCCGGGGCGAGGAACCCGCTGGTGCGCGCCTTCGAGGAAGTAGGCGTTCTTGTCTTTGTAAATGTCGACGACCGTGTAGGCGCGGAAGTCGATGGGGTCGGGGCAGGCGCCGAAAGCGCCGTTGAATTCGTCGGGATAGAAGATTTGGGCTGCCAGCGCCTCCCACCCGCCTGTCGACCCGCCATAGGTGAACCGCGCCCAGCCCTGGCCGATCCCGCGGAACTGTTTCTCAAGGTACGGCAGCAGCTCGTACATAATCGCGTCGCCGTACGGACCGAGGTTGGCCGAGTTCACCGCGTAGGAATCGTCGTAGTAGGGGTTCGCGTGCTGGATCTCGACGATCAGCAGGCGCGGAAAGCCGGGGCCGGTCCAGGTCTTGTAGAAATCGTAGGCTTCCTGCTGGACGATGCGGTTGTAGCCCGCCACGTGAAACCGCTCGCTGTAGTCGGGCTTCAGGTTCGGGTCGGGGGGCGTGGTGCGGAACCCCGTAAGGTCGGCGGGAAAATGTCCGTGGAAAATAACCAGCGGATAGCGGGCCTCCGGGTGCTGCTCGAAGCCCTCGGGCAGCAGCACATGCGCCCCAAGGTACATCGGGCGACCCCAGAACTTCGTCAAACGCTCGCTCTGAATTTTGACGTGCTTGACGTAGGGCGTGTCAGCCGGCGCGGGGATGGGCGGTATCACCTGGTCGAGGACCACGGCCAGGCGGCGTCCGGAGGCCGCGCCTATGACGATCTTCTGGGGCTTGCTATAGAGGTTGCCGGGCGCGAGGTTCCAGTGCTGTCCTTCGCCACGGTCCATCGGCAGTTTGACGACGTGCCCGTCGGCGCGGTGGAACGTCTCGTAGCGGTGCAATACCGCCTGCACGTAATATTCGCCCGGCTGGACTTGCGCGAGGCTGCGGACCGGATATCCGAATGCCTGCGCGTCGACCACGGTTTCCTGTCCCGGCTTCCAGCCGTCGACGTCGACGCCGAAAACCAACTGGGTGTTGGGACTGAGGTTGATCTGGAGCCGCGGCTCCGCCGAGCCGTCGGTTGAAAGCAGCAGCAGCAACCGGCCATCGAGCGGCGCGGCGCTCTTCTCCCGGAGAAAGGAGACGGCAAAAGCGGGACCTTTGCTGGCGGCGTCGCGGTCCTGCGGAGCGCCGGGCAGGAAGGCGAGCATCGCCAAAGCGAGCCCGAGAGGAAGAAGCTTGAATCGGATCATCGTTTTCGCGACCTCATGGCGCCTGGCAGAAACGCATAATGGTCGCTATTCTAGCGCCGGGCACTACAATAGAGGTAATGCGCCGCCGCGATCTGCTGGGCTTGCTGGGATTGGTCTCGGCCTCGCGCCTGCCGGGCAACTGGCCCCAGTGGCGCGGACCCTCGGCCGACGGCGTCTCTCTGGAAAGTAAAGTCCCGACCTCGTGGAGCGCCACCGAAAACGTCGCCTGGCGCGCGCCTCTGCCCGGCCTCGGCACGTCCACGCCAATTCTTTGGGACGACCGCGCCTTCCTCACCTGCCAGATCGGCGACGGCCCCTTCGATCCCTCCAGCCAGGATTTCGAAGCCGCTCATGCCGCCCGCCGCAGCGGACGCCGGCTGGACCTCGAGTTCGCCGTGCAGGCGTTTGCCCTGGCCGACGGACGCCTCGCCTGGCAGCATCGCTTCCCGGCGGTGGGCCGCCTCGCCCAGTTCCACGAGAAGCACAACATGGCCAGCCCCAGTTGTGTCACGGACGGCGAGCGCCTCTATGCCTGGATGGGCAACGGACAGGTGCGGGCCCTCGACCTCGGCGGCAAGCTTCTGTGGCAGCGCCAACTCGGGCAGGAATTCCCGCCGTTCGAGGTGCTCTGGGGACACGGCAGCTCGCCGGTCCTCTATAAGGACACGCTGTTGCTGCTCTGCGAACATCCGGCGGGCGGCTACTTGCTCGCCTTCGACAAGCGCACCGGAAAACTCCGTTGGAAAGCTCCCCGTGGCAAAGACCGGCGTTCTTACACCACGCCGTTCGTCGCCGCCGGCCCCCGCGGCGAGGAGCTGATCGTGAACTCGAGCGACCGCCTGGAAGCCCTCGACCCGACGACGGGGGAAGTGCTGTGGTATACCGGCGATTCGAATCGCGTCCCGATTGGCATGCCGGTCTGCCACGACGGCGTGCTCTACGCGACCCGCGGCTACGCGAGCGGACCGTATCTCGCCGTGAAGCTCGGCGGCCGGGGCGATGTGACCAGGTCGCATGTGCTCTGGGAGATCCCCACGGGCGCGCCCTACGTGAGCTCGCTGCTTTACTACCAGGGGCTCCTCTATCTCG
>JBGPDC010000307.1:0-2587 GCA_041482115.1 Terriglobia bacterium
CATCCTGCAGGTGGACGAGAAAGATCCGCTGCTGGTGCGCTGGCAGTACGGGCTGGGGCGCTCGGCCGTGTGGGCCTCCGACGCCAAGGCGCAGTGGGCCGCCAACTGGGTGGACTGGCCCGGCTTCGACCGCCTGTGGACCAATCTGCTGCGCGACCTGCTGCCGCGCGCGCCCGAAACCGAAGCCGCCGCCGACTTCGACAAGGCCAACAACGAGATCGTCGTGCACTACCGGCTGCGCCCCGGCGTCGAAGCGCCCGCCGCCCTGCCGAGCCTTTACGCGCTCGGGCCGGAGAATTTCCGCAAGGCTGTGCCGGTGCGGCGCCTTTCGGCTTCCACTTACGAGGCCCGCGTGCCGCTCGGGAGCCACCAGGGCCTGTTCCGCATCCGCCCGGCGCAGGATTCGCCGGTCTTCCCCGAGGTCGGCTACTACCGCGAGGAGACCGAAGTGACCGAGTACGGCGCGAGTCCCGACCTGCTGAAGCAGATCTCGAACGCCACCGGCGGCCGTTACAATCCCTCGCCGCGCCAGGCCTTCGAAGCCGGCAACCGCTCCGTGCCGAGCACCATGCAGCTCTGGCCCGGCCTGCTCGCCCTCGCCGTGCTTCTCAACCTCCTCGAGCTCGCCGCCCGCAAGGGCTACACCCTCCGCCGCCTCTGGGCGCGGTAGGGACGGCATGACTATCCGTTGGACGCTCGTCGCGGGATTGCTTCTGCTCGCTGCGGTCCTATGCGCTCAGCAGCGGGACTGGATCCTGAGCCGCGAAATCACCACGCCCGTCGATGTTCTTCGCTACTTCCCACTACAGGTGGGCAACCGCTGGATCTACGACTACGAGTACCGGACCGGCGACCCGGACCGTCCGACCGTGCAGCGCTGGACGAGCGAAGTGACGGTCGTGGAACACGTCCGCGTCCCGGAAGGACTGGTGGTGCTGCGCCTGGCCGTGGCGCCCCAGGCGCCGCCGGGACAGTTCGAGGTAGAGCATTATCTGATTCGCGGCAGCTATGTCTATGCGTTAGGCGAGATCCTCTGGGACCGGCCCACCCGGTCGCTCAGCCCCGGCTTCCGCGACCTGCTCGCCAAAGGCGACGCCGTTCCGGACTTCTTCTTTCCCCTGCGCGAGAACTTGCTCTTCGCCGAGAAGGACCGCGAAGACCGCGAGTACCGCGAGTGGCAAGACGCGCGGAAGCACCCCGAACCCTTCTACCACTGGGTCGTGGAGGGTCGTGGCGGCCAGGGAAGGGCCGTGAAGCTGCCCGTCTCCCCGCAAGCGTTTCGGCTCGTCTACGGCACCATCGGCGGCCCGACGGAGCGCTGGTTCGAGGACGGCGTGGGCGTGGTGGGAGAGTGGAACCACCACAGCGGCACGTATTGGGAAACCACCATCCGGCTGCAGAGGTTCATCCGCGCGCCCGCGACTCCCAAGAAATGAGGCGTGCCTGCGAGGGCCGGCTGAGAACCGCCGCCTACTTCGAGCGCCGCAGCACGGGATAGAACTGGGTGAAAACGTTATCGGTCGCCCCGTGCTGGTGGTGGCAATCCCAGCAGGCTTCTTTCGGGAACGCCGTGGCGGTGGGCGCCTGGTCCTGGCCGCGGCGGGTGAAGGCGAAGTAGGCCCAACTGTTGGGGAAGCGGCTCGAATCCTTCACGGCGGCCTCGAGACCGGTGACCTGGTCCTGAAACTGGCCGTGCCGCGCGATCGAGGTTTGCTGGCCGGCGGTAAGCGTCTCCATCGCGATGATGGTCCCGTCGGGGAAGCGGCCGCTCTGCTCGTATTCCCGATAGGCGCGCGGGTTGATGTAGAGATTGTGGAACGTTGGGTTGGAGGGCGCCTTCTCGGTGTAGGAGACGCCCAGCGTCGCGCCCACGAAGATCCACTCGCGAAAGCCCTCCGGACGCAGCAATTCCTTTTGTGCGGTGAAGCGCGGCTCGGCGGTGGACGGCTCCGGCGGCACCGCCTCGACGGCCAGCGCCGCCAGAAGTCCGATTACGAACACCGAGAAACCCCAGCGCCTCATGAATACCTCCGGCCTGTTCCCTAACTTACCATAGACGTCGCGGTCCGCAACTTCCGCGACCGTTCCGGGTTGGGCCAGTGTAAGATGAAGAAACCTATGCGTTTTCGTGCCTGGATCGTGTTGGCCGGAGTGGCGCTGGCGGCGGGCGGGGCGACGGCCCAGACGCTCGGCAATGGCTCCCTCACCGGCAAGTATTACTTTGTGCACCTGCTGGTGACGGCCACGAACTCGGCGGCCACCGACGTCCGCAGCCTGAGCGGGGCGATCACCTTCGATGGCAACGGCGGCTACACCTTCACCGGCAAGCTGGGGACCGGCTCGGGAGCGCCCGCCGCGGCGACCGGCAGCGGCACCTACACGGTGAACACGTCGGGCGACGTGACGCTGGTGAACCCCATCCGCAACACGCTGCAGGTGACGGCGCGGCTGAGCGACGCGGCGGCGGTGGTCCTCGGCGCGAGCACGGAGGCCACCGACAACACTAGTGACATCTTTGCCGCGATCAAGGCGCCGGCGGCGAACGTGACCAACGCAACGCTGAACGGGGCTTATACGGGGGCGTCGC